>CALWQJ010000040.1 GCA_944383645.1 uncultured Merdimonas sp. | reverse complement strand
AAATGGGAGGACGAGACAGGTGAAAAAGATTATCAGCAGTGTGGCCGTACTTACAATGGCCCTGGCCCTGACGGCCTGCGGAGCGAAGGCGCAGAGCGCGACTTATGTCATGGAATCTGATCTGAACGGAGTGATCATGACGGATACCATGACGCTGGATGCGAAGGGGGACGTCGTACAGCAGATGACAGAAGTTGTAGAGCTTGATATGACGGGCGTAGACGAGACGACGCAGTCCCTGCTTGCCGAGCAGTACGATCTGGTGGTGGACGCTTATAATGCCGTGGAGGGCGTGGAGTGTACGTCTGAGACAGGAGAGGGAACGTACAGCATTACGATCGTTATCGACGCCACGGGCGGCGCGATTGCAGAACTGGCATCCCAGGGACTGCTGCAGGTAGAAGGCAGCACAGACGGAATTTCCCTGGAGGGTACAGGCGAGGCTCTGACAGCAAGCGGCTATACGCTGCAGGAGACGGCGGAATAGGAAAAGGTATCAGAGTACAGCTTCTGAAGAGACAGCCTGCCGGTTTTCCGGCGGGCTGTTTTTAAAGGCAGAGGATGAAAGAAAAGAGCAGATTTCAAAGAGAGCTGGAGCAGCACGCTTCCAAGCAGATTATTGGCACAATCCTGATCGGCTGTCTGTTTTTCTGTGCCGCCATGGCGGGAACTACTCTGCTGGGCCAGAAAATCAGGCAGGAACGGCACCTGGACGCGATAGAGGCCACTTTTTGGGAGATCTGGAATTCCTCGGAGAGGTTTCTCATGTCAGAGGAAAATACAGAGCTCTTTTTTGACTGCGCGGAAAAAGGAACCGAGGAGAACCGAAAGGCTCTGCAGTACCAGCTTGGAAAATATAATCTGGAAGCGCTGGTGGGCATCCATCTGATGGTGATGGATGAGCAGGGAACCGTACAGTACGAAAGCTTTCCGGATGACGAGATGAATCTCCACCGGCTGGAGTTCAACCGCGCTGCCGCGTCCAATGCCAGCTCATGGAAAAAGAAGCTTTACAGTACGGTGTACTTTCTCGATGGAGATACCTCGGAATATGTATTGGTGCGTCCGCTCTACGGGGAGGAAGGATTTGCCGGGAGCGCGGCCGTCTATCTGGAAGCGGCGGACTGGAATCTGCACTTTCAGAAATACCAGTATGACACGATTCTGACGGATAAGCGCGCGGATGTTATCTATTGTTCCAATTACAGCTTTCTGGAAGGATATGCGCTTAACAAGTACAGGACAGACGCGGGAGCGCATTACCAGCAGTTCGGGGACAGCCGGTATCTGACAGACAGCCGGTTCCTGGAGGAGCCGGGCGTCTATCTGTACTCCTTCATTTACACGCCGGGAACCAGGACCTCTCTGCTGATCGGAACCGCTGTGATTCTGGGGCTTGGACTGGTGTGGACCGGGATGTTTTTCCACCTGATGCATACGATGGCAGCAAAAACCTCCCGGTCGGTGGGACAGCTGATTCAGGAAATCCGCACGATCCGCAAGGAGGATCCCCGCCATCTGGTGAAAATTGATACAGGCGACGAGCTGGAGGAGATTGCAGACCAGATTAACAAAATGATGGCCAGCATTAACGAACTGAACCAGAAAAATCTGGATCTGGTGAATGTAAATAACCGGATGGAGATCCAGAATCTGCAGGCCCAGATTAATCCTCATTTTATCTACAACACTCTGGATAATATCCGCTATCTGATTGTGCAGGACGCGCGGAAGGCAGACGAGCTGATCGAGCGCTTTACGCATATTCTGCGCTACAGCATCAACAATACCAAGAACCGTACCTATCTCCAGGAGGATATGGAGTATATCGAAGATTATCTGGTGATTCAGAAAACCAGGTTTGGAGCTAAATTCAGCTATTCTCTGGAGATTGACGAGGAGTGCTGGCCTGTGGTGATTCCCAAGCTGCTTCTGCAGCCGCTGATAGAAAACAGCCTGAAATACGGCTTCCGCAAAAAAGCCGCTATCAGCGTGTGGATCCGCGGCCGTATCGAGGGAGATTATCTGGTGCTGGAGGTAAGGGACGACGGACCGGGACAGCCGCAGTCCACGCTGGAGACGCTGCGGAGCATTCTGAATTCCGGCAAGATCAATATTGCCCACAACGGGCTGCAGAATATCAACCGCAGAATATTTCTGGAATACGGACATGACAGTGGCCTTACGCTGGACAGCGAGGAGGGCGAGGGCTTTACGGTTACGCTGCGTCTGTGGATTCAGGGGGAGAAATAACGATGTATAAGGTACTTCTGGTAGAAGATGAGGAAATTATCAGAAACGGGATCCGCCACTCCATTCCGTGGGCCGAGTTCGGCTGCCGCGTCGCCGGCGAGGCGGGGGACGGAGAAGAAGGGATGCGGATGATAGAAGAGCTGAAGCCGGATATTGTGATCACAGACATCAATATGCCGGTGATGGACGGGCTCGCCATGCTGTCGGCCACGAAGCTGAAATATGATTACGCGGCCGTGATTCTGACCGGATATTCCGATTTTGAGTATGCCAGAGAGGCCATACGCAACGGCGTGTCCGGTTATGTACTGAAGCCGCTGAACATGAATGAGATGAAGGAGGCCCTGGCCCAGGCGGTGCTGGAATCCAGAAACATCGGCTATCTGCGCCAGAAAAACCAGGAAGAGACGGAGCGGAGAAATATCTCGCTTCTGGAGCTGGACAGAAATTATCAGGATCCGGTGGTGCAGAGCATTCTGGAGTATATCGCGGCGCATTACAGGGAGAAAATCATGCTCTCGGATTTGGCGGAAGAGCTTCATTATTCGGAACGCTACATCAGCCAGAAATTCCAGAAAGCGGTCGGCACGACGGTGATTGAATATCTGAACCGCTACCGGATCCAGAAGGCGCTGATTTTCATTCGGGAGAAGACCTTTCCCCTTTCTGAAATCGGGTGGGAAGTGGGAATCGGAGAATATAAATATTTTAATCATGTATTTAAAAAATATATCGGATGCTCCGCAAAGGAGTACCAGCAGATGATTTGAAATACCGGACAGCGTTTGTTCGGTATTTTTTCCATTTGTTCAGAAATGTGGGTATTTTGAGGAAAAAGAATAGATTATGATTGAATTATCAAAAAATTCACCAAGGAGGGAAAAATATGAAAAAGAAATGGATGGCGTTACTGCTGGCAGCCGTGATGGTAATGGGGCTTGCAGCCTGCGGCGGAGGCAAAGACGCGGAGACGGCAGATTCTGACGGAGAGGGAACAGAGGAGACCGCAGACGGAGAGAAGACCCAGGGAGGCGGAGAGCTTGTAGTCTATTCCCCCAATTCCGAGGGCCTGATCAACGCGACGATTCCTCTTTTTGAGGAAAAATACGGCGTAGATGTGGAACTGATTCAGGCGGGCACAGGCGAGCTGGTAAAGAGAATCCAGTCCGAGCAGAACGACCCCTATGCCGATGTGCTGTTCGGCGGTTCCTGGTCTCAGATGTACGACAATGAGGAGCTCTGGGAGCCGTATGTATCGGCAAACGATGAGAACGTAGTGGACGCTTACAAGAATACCTGCGGCTTCATCACCAGCAACGTGCTGGACGGCAGCGTTCTGATTGTCAATACGGACCTGATTGGAGACATCGAAATCAACGGCTACGAGGATCTCCTGAATCCGGAGCTGAAGGGAAAGATCGCCACCGCTGACCCGGCCAACTCTTCTTCTGCATTCGCGCATCTGACCAATATGCTGCTGGCTATGGGCGGATACGAAAGCGAGGAAGCCTGGGATTATGTAAGAGCGCTGTTTGAGAATGTGGACGGAAAAATCTGCGAGAGTTCTTCCTCTGTATACAAGGGAGTCGCCGACGGAGAGTACGTGGTAGGCCTTTCCTATGAGGATCCCTGCGCGCAGCTTATCAAGGACGGCGCGCCGGTCAAGATTGTGTACATGGAAGAGGGAACCGTATATCTGCCGGCGTCTGCGACGATTATCAAGGGCGCGAGAAATATGGACAACGCGAAGCTGTTCATAGACTTTATTTTAAGCGAAGAAGTGCAGAATATCTGGGGCAGCACCCTGACCAACCGTCCGGTCATGAAGGATGCGCAGACCAGCGAGTTTATGACCCCGCTTGCTGACATCTATGTGATTGAAGAGGATATTCCGTATGTAAGCTCTCATAAGCAGGAGCTGGTAGACAGATACACAGAGATCTTTACGGATCTTGAGAGCAGATAACTGAAGTGCCGTCAGGCCGTGGAGGGGAAAATGAGTAAGATTTCGATAAAAAACGCTGTGAAAAAATATGGTGATAATACCGTGATTCCCAATCTGAGCGCGGAGATCGGCGATGGAGAGTTATTTACCCTCCTCGGCCCGTCCGGCTGCGGTAAGACGACGCTGCTGCGCATGATTGCCGGTTTCAATTCCATTGAAGGAGGCGATATCTGCTTTAATGACACGCGGATCAACGACATGGATCCGAGCAAACGAAATATTGGAATGGTATTTCAGAATTACGCCATCTTCCCGAACCTTTCCGTGCGGGACAACGTGGCCTTCGGACTGAAAAACCGGAAGATGGACAAGGCGGCCATCAAAGAGAAGACGGATGAATTTCTGAATCTGATGCAGATTATGGAGTACGCGGAGCGTATGCCCAACCAGCTTTCAGGCGGCCAGCAGCAGAGAATCGCGCTGGCGAGAGCCCTGGTCATCACGCCGGATGTGCTTCTGATGGACGAGCCTCTTTCCAATCTGGACGCGAAGCTGCGCCTGGAGATGCGCAGCGTCATCCGCCATACCCAGAAGGGAGTCGGCATTACGACGGTGTACGTCACACATGATCAGGAGGAGGCCATGGCGATCAGCGACCGGATCGCCGTGATGAACGCGGGAGTCATTCAGCATATCGGTACTCCCAGGGAGATTTATCAGCGGCCGAAAAATGTGTTCGTGGCGACCTTCATCGGAAGAACCAATATGGTTCCGGCCAGAATCCAGGATGGCGAGCTGATTTTCGCGGACGGGTACCGGGAGAGGATCCCGGCGCTGCAGAACGCGGAGGATCAGGAGGTGCAGTGCTCCATCCGTCCGGAGGAGTTCATCATCTGCAAGGATGGAAGCGAAGGAATCCGCGGAACCGTAAAGGAATGCACCTATCTGGGGCTCAACACCCATTACTATATTGACACCGATGAAGGCGATACGGTAGAGATTGTGGAGGAATCCTCGATAAAGGATGATCTGAAGGAAGGCCAGGCTGTGCTCTTGAAGATTAAGTGCGAAAAGGTGAATGTCTTCGATAAGGCCGGGGAAGTCAATCTGGTAAGGGGTGAGGCTTATGAAAAATAATAATAAATTCCGGCTGGACGTATGGGGCTTTATCACCCTTGCCATGATCGCGCTGTATCTGCTGTTCATGATTTACCCTATGGGCTATCTGATCCGGCAGTCTGTGTGGAACCCGGAGACAGGAGCCTTTACCTGGGAGAACTTTTCCAAGTTCTTTTCCAAGAGCTATTATTTTGACACGTTGTTTAACAGCTTTAAGGTGTCCATCGCGGCGACGGTGCTGTCCCTGGTGATTGGAACGCCCCTGGCCTACCTGTTTTCCATCTACAAAATCCGGGGAAAATCGATCTTGAGCATCATGATCGTGGTGGCGTCCATGTCGGCTCCGTTTATCGGCGCGTATTCCTGGATCCTGCTTCTGGGCAGAAGCGGCGTCATTACAGAATTTTTCGCGAAGCTTGGCATTTCCACGCCGACCATTTACGGGTTCTGGGGAATCGTTCTGGTCATGACCCTGCAGCTCTTCCCGCTGGTATTTCTGTATGCCAGGGGAGCGCTCAAGAACATTGATAATTCCCTGCTGGAGGCCTCAAAAAATCTGGGCTGCGCGGGAGTAAGGTGCTTTCTGAAGGTGGTGATACCGCTGATTATGCCTACGCTTCTGGCGGCTGCGCTGCTGGTGTTCATGCGTTCCTTCGCGGATTTCGGAACGCCGATGCTGATAGGCGAGGGCTACCGCACCTTCCCGGTCATCCTCTATACGGAATTTATCAATGAGGTGGGAGGCAACGACGGCTTTGCCGCGGCCATCGCGGTCATCGCGATTGTGATTACGACGCTGGTGTTCCTGGTGCAGAAATACGTGTCAAACCGGAAATCCTTCTCTCTGAACGCCCTTCATCCCATGGAGGAAAAGAAGGCCAAGGGGGCGGTGAATTTCCTCGTGCATCTGTTTTCCTACCTGGTGGTAGGAATCGCGATTCTGCCCCAGTGCTATGTGATTTACACCTCTTTTAAGAATACGGAGGGCAAGATTTTTGTGGAAGGCTATTCCCTGGAAAGCTATGCGACGGCCTTCGGAAAGCTGGGCAAGAGTATTCAGAATACGCTGATTATTCCCCTGATCGCTCTGGCAGCTATCATTCTTCTGGCTATCCTGATCGCGTATCTGGTGGTAAGAAGAAGAAATACGCTGACCAGCGTGGTGGATGTGCTGTCCATGATTCCCTATATTATTCCGGGAACTGTGCTTGGAATCGCCCTGCTGATTGGCTTTAACAAGCCGCCTATCCTGATCAGCGGAACCATGCTGATTATGGTGGTGGCCCTGGTAATCCGCCGTCTGCCCTATACCATCCGTTCTTCGGTGGCCATTCTGCAGCAGATACCGATGAGTATCGAGGAGGCGGCGATCTCGCTGGGAGCGTCCAAAATGAAAGCCTTTTTCCGGATTACCGTTCCCATGATGACGGCAGGAATCGTATCCGGCGCCATCCTGAGCTGGGTAACCATGATAAGCGAGCTGTCCACAGCTATCATTCTTTACACAGGAAGAACCAAGACCCTGACGATAGCCATTTATACCGAGGTTATCCGCGGAAACTACGGCACAGCGGCAGCGCTGTCTACGATTATGACAGTGCTCACGGTGATCTCCCTGCTGGCGTTTACCAAGCTGAATGGAGGAAAGGATCTGAGCCTGTAGCGAAAAAATAAAAGAAGAGAACAGCTCCCGGGTCCGGTCAGGACCGCCGGGGGCTGTTCTCTTTTGCGCGGCGCTGCGGCATCAGCCTGCTACAGCATAAATTTTTCGATGATTTCCGCGATTCCCGAATGGTTATTGTCGTGCTCGGTGATATATTTTCCGTAGGGGTACATCTCCGGCCGCGCGTTTTTCATGACGCAGGGGAGCTTTACAGTCTCCAGCATGGTGATGTCATTCTCGGCGTCACCAGCCGCCAGGGTGTTGTCCAGAGGGATCTGAAGGTAGTCGCAGAGAAAGCGGATGCCGCTTCCCTTGTTGATGCCTTCCGGCAGAAATTCCAGGTACTGGTCGCAGGAGAAGAACATATCCAGATGATAGCGTCTGCTGAAATCTTCCATATGAGCGCGGAAACGCTCTAGATTGCTCCGGTCATGGAGATCCACGAACAGAATCTTGATAGGATCGAAGTCCAGTGCCTTTGACACATCCTCTACGACCTCATAGTTTATGACATTGGATTTGGCGTAATACTGCATCTCCGGGCAGTCCTTCTCGCAGAGCACCCCTGTGGAGGAATAGGTCTGCGGATGGATTCCGGCCTGAAAAGCCTCGTCAAAAGCCTCCCGCAGGCAGGCGCGGGGAACGCCGGTCTGGAAAATGATTTCCTTTGTGTTGGAATTATAGATCAGCGCGCCGTTGGAGGTGATGGCGTAGCAGCCGGGCTTGGTAAGGCCGAGCTTTTCCACCTGCCGCAGCGTGCTGTACAGCGGCCGCCCGGTGGTGACGACTACCGCGTGTCCAAGCTCCGTGGCCCGCTGGATGGCGTTCAGATTTTCCGGGGTGATTTCTTTCGTATCGGTCAAAAGGGTTCCGTCCAGATCAATAAACAGAATTTTCTTTTCCATATCGGTGAATACTCCTCTTCATGTGTATCAGATATCGGCCGCCGGACCGCGGCAAACCGCCGGTCCCGGCTTCGCTCCGGACTATTATAGCATGTCTTTGGCTTCTGTGGGAAGTATAGTTTTTTTGCTTTTTTCCAATACTAGCCTGTAAGACGTCGTCCGCGGCGCGAATGGCGCGGCGTGAACGGAAAATGGCAGGAGGGAACTGAAGGCATGGGAGAGAAGCTTTCCGCGGGCTATAACGAAAACGTGTCGCGGCTCAATGAGATTCTGAACCTGGATACAAATTTTGATATCATACGCAAGGGAATCAAGGTGGCGGGGCGGGACGCCTGCATCTATTTTATCGACGGCTTTCTGGAGGAAGCCATCATGGAAAAGCTTATGGAGTTCTTCTATAAGCTGAAGCCGGAGGAGCTCCCGCACACAGCGCAGCAGCTGGCGGATCATGTGGTGCCCTATGTGGAGGTGTCCGTGATGGAGCGGGAGCAGGAGATTGTCAAAAACCTGCTCTCCGGCGTGACCTGTATGCTCATCGACGGCTATGACGCCTGCATCGGGCTGGACTGCCGCTCCTACCCCATGCGCAGCGTGAGCGAGCCTTCCAAGGACAAGGCCCTCAGGGGCTCCAAGGACGGCTTTGTGGAAACCCTGGTCTTTAATACGGCCCTGATCCGCCGGCGGATCCGAAGTCCGAAGCTTTCTATGGAGATCTTGACGGCCGGGAAGACCTCCCAGACAGACATCGTGCTCTGCTATATGGAAAACCGGGTGGACAGGCGGCTCCTGCGGGAGCTTAAGGGGCGGATTAACGCCATCAGGCTGGATTCCCTGACCATGAATCAGGAAAGCCTGGCAGAATGTATCTACGAGCAGAAGTGGTACAATCCCTTTCCGAAATTCAAATATACCGAGCGGCCGGACGCGGCCTCGGCGGCGATCCTGGAGGGAAATATCGTGGTGCTGGTGGATAATTCGCCCCAGGCCATGATTGTGCCCACCTCCGTCTTCGACATTGTGGAGGAGGCGGACGATTACTATTTCCCGCCGGTTACGGGCTCCTATCTGCGCCTGACCCGTTTCCTGATCGCGATCATCACCCTCCTTCTGACGCCGACCTTTCTGCTCTTGTTCCAGAATCCCCAGTGGGTGCCGGACTGGCTGGCCTTCATCCAGATCAAGGAGCCGGTCAACGTCCCCATAGTCTGGCAGTTCCTGATCCTGGAGCTGGCCATCGACGGCATGCGGCTGGCGGCCATCAACACGCCGAGCATGCTCAGCACGCCCTTAAGCGTCACGGCCGGCATCGTTCTGGGGCAGTTTACGGTGGATTCCGGCTGGTTTAATTCAGAAATCATGATGTATATGGCCTTTGTGGCCATCGCCAACTATACCCAGTCCAGCTATGAGCTGAGCTACGCCCTGAAATTCATGCGCCTGATTATGCTGGTGCTCACCTCGGCCTTCGGGCTCTGGGGGTATCTTGGCGGCTTTGCCCTCACGCTGGCGGCCATCGCCGGAAATAAGACCATCGCCGGCAAGAGCTACATCTACCCGCTGTTCCCGCTGAATTTAAGCCAGCTGAAAAAACGCTTCCTGCGACTGCGGCTGAAGGAGGAGACGGAAGGAAAATAAACGTACGGGTATGCGGCTGCCCGGGAAAGAGCTTTTTTAGTCAGTTCACAATCCGGAAACTTTGTGCTATACTGGATAAGAATGCAGGCTGTCCGGACGGCGCTCCTTTGCAGGGGCCGGAAGGACAGCGCGAAAGGAACGGATTATGGACGAGAATATCAGCTTTTCTATATTGGAGATTGAAAAGACAAAGGATAAGGACGCGATCCGGGACGCTTACCGGCGCCTGCTGGTGAAGACGAACCCGGAGGACGATCCGGAGGGCTTCAAAAGACTGCGGGAGGCCTACGAGGCAGCGTCCGCTTACGCGGATCAGCCGGAGACGGAGGAACAGCGGACGCCGCAGACTCCGGTGGAGATCTGGATGGCAGAGGTGGAGAAGGTCTATTTCTCCCTGCGGGAGCGGCTGAATCCGGAAAACTGGAAGCGGCTTCTGAGCGATGAGATCTGTCTGGCCCTGGATACGGGGATGGAAGCCAGGGACGCCCTGCTTTCCTTCCTGTCGGATCACTACCGGATCAAGACGGACATCTGGATACTGGTGGACGAGACCTTCCAGATTCGGGAGGAGCAGGCAGAGCTGCGGGAAAAATTCCACCCGAATTTTATCGAGTTTATCCTGAGCCAGTGTGAGAACGAGGACGATTTTCCCTATGAATGGTTTGAGGGGGAGGACGCGGCGGATTACGATACCTTTCTCTATCATTACTATGAGCTGTGCCGGCAGAATGACAGCCGCGACACGGACGGGGCAGGGCGGAGCCTCGAGACCCTTTCCGCCATGCCGATCCGCCACCCCTATCTGAAGCTGGAGGAGGCCCGGTATGACAAAAACAGGGGCCAGGCGCAGGAAGGAGCCGGCCTTGTCCGGGATCTTCTGGCGGAATACGGGCAGGATCTGCGGATCAACGTGTTCGGCGGCGAGGTCCTCTGGGCGGCGGAAGAAGCCGAGGATTCCGCAGCGTGTTTCCGGCGGGTTCTGGAGGAGATCCCGGATCACTATATGGCAAATAAGTATCTGGCCATGTACCACCAGGCCAGGGGAGAATATGAAGAGGCAAAGAAATACTGCGTGGAGGCCCTGCGCTTAAGCTCCCAGGAGGAGGCCCTTCTGGAATGCATGCGGGGCATCAACCGGGAACTGATCCGGCTCTATCAGGGACGCATGGCGGATGGGACGGCCTCTGACCGGGATGTCCTGGAGCTTGGCTGGTGCTATCTGCAGAACGAAGAGGGAAAAAAGGGACTGGAGCTTCTCCTGGGACGCGTCATGGGAAGGACGGAGGCCGGAGAGTACCACAACCTGCTTTCCAAATGCTTTTTTGTGGAGCGGAAATACCGGGAAGCGGCGAAGGAAGCAGAAACGTGCATTCCCTGCATCGAAGAGGAGGCCGCGGCCCGGGACGGGCAGCAGGAGGGCGCTTCCAGGGAGCGGGAGCGGATCCCGGGCCGGCTTGCGGGGGCCTTCGAGATCATGGCTCAGTCCTTCCAGATGCTTGGAAGAGAAAGCAGAGAGGAACAGGAAAAAGAGAATTTCTTTGAAAAGGCTCTGACGGCCATAGACCGGGCGCTTGCGCAGGAGCCGGGCGGCAGGAACCATCGTGTCCAGAAGATTCAGATTCTGATGGACGCGGGACGGTTCGAGGAAGCCCGGGCTGTCTGCGACGCCTTGATCGGGGACGACGCCGGGGATTTCTACGCCTATGTGCTGCGGCAGAAATGCGCCTTTGAGCTCTTCGACGGCCAGGGCGTGGTGGATGATTTCTACCAGGCGAAGGCGGTCTACCCGGGCTACGCGCCGATCTATGAGCTGGCGGCGGACGTGTTCATCCGCTACAGCCAGTACGAGGACGCGAAAGGAATTCTCTCCCAGGCAGAGGAGGCGGAAGTCTTCAGCCCGAAGCTGGACATTCTGAAGATCACGATTTCCCGGGAAGCCGCGCAAGGGGAGCAGGAGGTGCGGGACGCCTATGAGGAGGCCCGGAAGCTGGAAAAGAAATTCCAGGAAAACAGGGATCAGGTGACGGATGAGAACCAGGCGGAGCTTTACCATGAGCTTGCCCGCTGCTGCCGCGGGCTGGACAGGCAGGCGGAGGCCCTCAAGTACATAGAAAAGGCGCTGAAGGCCCATGAGGACAAGCTTTATCACTGGATCCGCGCCAATACCCTCTACGATCTGCGCCGGTATGACGAGGCGCTGGAGGAGTATCAGATCTGCGTCCGGGAATACGGCGACAATGAGATGGTCTACGAGAATCTGGCCCACTGCCATGAGAGCGCGGGAAACTGGAGAAAGGCCGTCTATTATTACAAAAAAGCCCTGGAGCAGAATCCGGAGAACCAGAGAATCAATGGAAACCTGACGGACATCTATACCGAGCGGCTGACTGAGACGGGAGATCTGGAGTTTTACCGGGAGGCCCTGCCCTACGCGGACCGGCAGCTGGAGCTGGTGCCGGAGGCGTATTATTATATCGAGCGGGGCCTTCTCCACATGGAGGCCGGCGTCTGGGATAAGGCGGAGGAGGACTTTCAGAAGGCGGCCGAGCTGGAGCCGGACAACACCTACGCCTATAACAACTGGGGCTGCGTCTACAAGAATAGAGAAGAGTACGAGAGGGCCATCGAGCTTTTTCAGAAATCCATCGAGGTCATGGGCGGTAAGCCGGAGACCATGATCGCCTACGGAAATCTTGGAAACTGTTTTGAGCGGATGGGAGATTTTGAGCGCGCGGCAGAATGGTACCGGAGGGGCCTCACGCTCTTCGAGCGCAGCCGGAGCCTCCAGCGGGATCTGATCCGGGTGTACCGGAAGCTGGACCGGCCGTTCTTCGCCCTTTCCATGGCGGAAGAGTGCTACACGAAGGATACGCCCCGCTATTGTCTGGAGGCCGGGGAAATCTATGCGCAGATGGGAAAATATGACAAGGCCTTTGCCCTCTATACCCGGGCGATAGAGCTGCAGGGAAGCCTGCTGAAGCGGGAGGCGCTCGCCCACTGCGGCGATCTGTTGCATTACTGCCGGAAAAAGCCCAAAAAGGCGCTGGAATATTATAAACAGGCCCTGGAGCTTACCGGCAAAAGGGATGAGGCCTACGTGCATCTCTGCCGGGATGTGATGGAATGCCTGGCGGCGCTTGGAAGGCAGCAGGAGGCGGCCGGATACCAGCAGCTGGGACTGGAATCCCTGCGGCTGATTTACGGCAGCGTGGAAAAATATCTGGAGAATTATTATCACAGAAAGAGCAGGCTCTATGCGGTGGGCGCTCTGTATTACTACGCGGGCGACGTGGAGAAGGCGAGACAGTATTTTAGCGAAATCGGGAAAGCGCCCCGCTGCCGCCACTGCAATGACCAGGGCTGCGAGGACTACCAGGAGGCGGAAGGCCTCCTTCTGGAAGCGGAAGGCAGGCTTCCGGAAGCCCTGAACTGCTTCCGGGAGGCCTGCCGGGAGTCGAAGGGCAATTTCCTGGCCCGCGCGAAGGTGGACGAGCTGGAGAAGCGCCTGCGCAAAAAGCGATAACGAATACAGCAGAGGAAGACAGACATGGTAATTGGAATTGATCTTGGAACGACAAACAGCCTGGCGGCTTATTACGCGGAGGACGGTCCGCGGATCATCCCCAACCGTCTTGGGAAGCATCTGACGCCCTCCGTGGTGAGCATGGACGAGGACGGACAGATCTATGTGGGGGAGACGGCAAAGGAGAGGAGCCTTCTCTATCCGGGCACCGCGGCCTCGGTCTTCAAGCGGAGCATGGGAAGCGCGAAAAAGTTTTCGCTGGGACAGAAGGAATTTACGGCGGAGGAGCTGTCCTCTTTCGTACTGCGCTCCTTAAAGGAAGACGCGGAGGAATTCTTAAAGGAGCCGGTCACGGAGGCGGTCATCAGCGTCCCGGCCTATTTTGACGATAAAAGGCGCAAAGCCACCAAGAGGGCCGGCGAGCTGGCAGGCCTTAAGGTGGAGCGCATCATCAGCGAGCCCACGGCGGCGGCCATCGCCTACGGCCTGTATGAAAAGACCCGGAACACGAAATTCCTGGTGTTCGACCTGGGGGGAGGCACCTTCGACGTCTCCATCCTGGAGCTTTTTGAGAATATCCTGGAGGTCCGCGCCGTGGCTGGTGACAATTACCTGGGCGGTGAGGACTTTACCGACGAGCTGGAAAAGCTCTTTTATGAAAAGAAGAAGATCGATCCGGATAAGCTGGATGCAAAGACCAGAGGACTGGTACATAAGGCGGCGGAGGACTGTAAGCTTGGCTTCACCGACAGCACCCGCAGCGCCTTTGCCTGTCTGATAGACGGGCAGGAGGAAAAGCTGGAGATTACGCTAAAAGAGTATGAGGATCACTGTGAGCAGCTGCTGGAGAAGATCCGAAGACCCGTCCAGAGAAGCCTTTCCGACGCCCACATCCGCCTTTCGGATATCGACGTCGTTGTCCTGGTAGGCGGCGCTACCCGCCTTCCCGTGGTCAAAAACTTTATCGTGAAGCTGTTCCGCAAGTTCCCGGACACCTCCGTCCATCCGGATGAGGCGGTGGCCCTGGGGGCGGCGGTGCAGGCGGCCATGAAAGAGCGCAACGCGGCGGTGAAGGAAGTCATCCTGACGGATGTCTGCTCCTTTACCCTGGGGACGGAGGTCACCATCGACCGGGGAGGCGGACGCTTCGAGTCCGGCCACTACTGCCCGATTATCGAGCGCAACACGGTGATCCCGGCCAGCCGGACGGAGCGCTTCTATACGCTCCGCGACGACCAGACGAAGCTCACCATCAACATCCTGCAGGGTGAGAGCCGCTTTGCGGCCAACAATCTGCTGCTCGGGGAGCTGACGGTCACGGTGCCGAAGAACCGGGCCGGGGAGGAAGCCGTGGACGTGACCTATACCTACGATATCAACTCCATCCTGGAGGTGGAGGTGAAGGTGCTCTCCACCGGCGAGGTGAAAAAGCAGATCATCAAGGGCCAGGAAAATGAGATGACGGACGAGGAGATCGCGGAGCGCATGAAGGAGCTTTCTTACCTGAAGATCCATCCCAGGGATCAGGAGGAGAACCGGCTTTTGCTTTTGCGGGCGGAGCGCATGTATGAGGAAAGCATGGGCGATGTGCGCCGTTATCTGGACCTGCAGATCCGGCAGTTTGAGGAGATTTTGAACACCCGCGACCGGGGAAGGATAGAGGAGGGCCGTGAGGCCCTGAAGGAAGCCTTAAAAGAGATAGAGGAGGACTGGTAAATCATGTCGATTGAGATTGTGCGGAAATATTTCCGCGGTTATGGAATGGAGGATCGGATCCTGGAGTTTGACGTCTCCAGCGCCACGGTGGAACTGGCGGCCCAGGCGGTGGGCTGTGAGCCGGCCCGCATCGCGAAGACCCTGTCCTTCAAGGTGGAGGATCAGCCGATTCTCATCGTGGCCGCGGGAGACGCGAAGATAGACAATCCAAAGTATAAAGCGAAATTTCATAAAAAGGCGCAGATGCTGAAGCCAGAAGAGGTGACGGAATTCATCGGACATGCCGTCGGCGGCGTGTGCCCCTTTGGCGTGCCGGACAGCGTGGACGTCTATCTGGACGAGTCGCTGCGGCGGTTCAAGACCGTATTTCCGGCGGCGGGAAGCGCAAACAGCGCCATCGAGCTTTCCATGGAGGAACTGGAGAAGTATTCCCACGCCATGGAGTGGATCGACGTCTGCAAGGGATGGCAGGAAGCATGAGCCGCTATTTTCCGCTTTTTATTGATTTGGAAGGAAAAAAGATTGCCGTCGTGGGGGCCGGGAAGATCGCGTCCCGCAGAATCCGCACGCTGCTGGAATTCGGAGCGGAGCTTACGGTGCTTGCGCCGGAGGCCTCCGAAGAGGTGCGCTGTCTGGCAGGGGAGGGGCGGCTTACCTGGCGGCAGGAGGCTTACCGCGCGGGGCTTCCGGGGTTTTTGGAAGGCGCCCTCCTGGCGCTGGCGGCCACAGACAGCCCCGCGGTGAACCTGGCGGTCCGGGAGGAGTGTAAAAGCCTTGGCATCCCGGTCAATCTGGCGGACGATAAGGAGAAGTGTGATTTCTATTTTCCGGGAATCGCCTCCGGCGGCGGAGTCACAGCCGGGATTACGGCAGAAGGAAAAGACCACAGACTTGCAAAAGAAGTGACGGCAGAGGTGCGAAGCCTGCTGGCCGCAAGAGAAAGAGAGGCAGAAAAATCATGACGGAAACCATGGATATGAGTATCAGACCGAGAAGATTAAGGAAGGGCGGCGTCCTGCGCAAAATGGTGCGGGAGACGCGGATGGACAAAAGCTCGCTGATTTATCCCCTGTTTGTGAAGGAGGGAAGCGGAATCCGGGAAGAGATTCCCACGATGCCCGGCCAGTACCGCTACAGCATCGACCAGCTTCCCTACGCGCTGGAGGAGCTTGTAAAGGCGGGTGTGGGAAGCGTCATGTTCTTTGGCATCCCGGATCACAAGGATGAGTGCGGAAGCGGGGCCTATGCGGAGGACGGCATCGTGCAGAAGGCCTTCCGGAAGGCGAAAAAATGTTTTCCGGATCTCTACTGCATCGGCGATGTCTGCATGTGCGAGTACACCTCCCACGGACACTGCGGTATTTTAAGAGGCGATTATGTGGACAACGACAAGACTTTGGACTATCTGGCCCGGATCGCCCTGTCCCAGGTGCAGGCGGGAGCCGATATGGTGGCGCCCTCCGATATGATGGACGGCCGCGTGGCTGCCATCCGTTCCCTTCTCGATGAGAACGGCTACCTGGAGACGCCGATCATGTCCTACGCGGTGAAATACGCTTCCGCCTTCTACGGCCCCTTCCGGGACGCGGCGGGAAGCGCGCCCGCCTTCGGCGACCGGAAATCCTACCAGATGGATTACCACAACCGCCGGGAGGCAGTCAAGGAGGCCCTGCTGGATGTGGAAGAGGGGGCGGACATCATCATGGTGAAACCGGCCATGAGCTATCTGGACGTGGTGTCTGAGGTGAAGGCGAACACCGTCCTTCCCATCGCGGCCTACAGCGTCAGCGGAGAATACGCCATGATCAAGGCGGCAGGCTCTCTGGGCTATGTGGACGAGGCCTCCATCATCTGTGAGACGGCGGTCAGCGCCTACCGGGCCGGAGTGGATCTGTACCTGACCTATTTCGCGAAGGAGATCGCAGGCTTTATGGACGAAGGGAGAATCGGATAATGACAAGATCGGAGATGCTTTTCAAAGAAGCCGCGCGCTTCATTCCGGGCGGCGTAAATTCCCCGGTGCGGGCCTTTGGCTCCGTAGGGGAGACGCCCCGCTTTATCGCCTCGGCAAAAGGGGCTTACATGACGGACGTGGACGGGAATACCTATCTGGATTTCGTGGGCTCCTGGGGACCGATGATTCTGGGACACAGCCATCCGGCTGTGCTGGACGCGGTGCTGGAGGCCTGCCGCGAGGGCTTAAGCTTCGGCGCGGCCACAGAGCGGGAGGTGGAGATGGCGGAGCTTATCTGCAGCCTGGTGCCCTCCATCGAGATGGTCCGCATGGTGAATTCCGGCACGGAGGCGGTGATGAGCGCCATCCGCGCGGCCAGAGGCTTTACGGGCCGCAGTAAAATCGTGAAATTCGCGGGCTGCTACCACGGACACAGCGATTCCATGCTGGTGAAGGCCGGATCCGGCGTCATGACAGCCGGAATCCCTGACAGCGCCGGCGTCCCGGAGGGCTGCACCCGGGATACGCTGACGGCAGTGTACAACGATCTGCAAAGCGTGGAGGACATCTTTGGGGCCTGTGGCGCTGAGATCGCGGCGGTCATCGTAGAGCCGGTGGCGGCCAACATGGGCGTGGTGCTCCCGGAAGAAGGTTTTCTGGCAGGCCTTCGCAGAATCTGCGACGAGTACGGGGCGCTTCTGATCTTTGATGAGGTAATCACAGGCTTTCGCTTAAGCCTGTCCGGGGCCCAGGGGTATTTCGGCGTCCGCCCGGATCTGACCACCTTCGGCAAGATCATCGGCGGCGGCATGCCGGTGGGCGCCTACGGCGGCAGAAGGGACGTCATGGAGCTTATCGCGCCCTCCGGCCCGGTCTACCAGGCGGGGACCTTAAGCGGCAATCCGGTAGCCATGGCGGCGGGCCTCGCCCAGCTTAGGCTTCTTCGGGATACGCCGGATTTCTATGAGGAGCTGAACCGGAAAGGGGACGTCTTCTTTGAGAATATCAAGAAGGCCGTGCGGGAGGCCGGAAAGCCCTGGCAGGTGAACCATATCGGCTCTCTGGGCTGCATTTTCTTTACAGACAGCCCGGTGGAAAACTACGCCCAGGCAAAGACGGCGGACACCAAGGCGTTCGCGGAATATTTTTCCTGGATGCTGGGGCACGGAATCTATGTGGCGCCCTCCCAGTTTGAGGCCATGTTCCTTTCCTCTGCCATGACGGAGGAGGAGCTTGCGGGCGTGCTGGAGACGCTGAAGGAATATCTGAACAAGAACCAGGCTTAAAAGAGGAGGTCAGTATGGACGAGAAGAAGTATGTAGCTTATGTGGGCACCTACACGCACGGAAGCAGCGTGGGCATCCATCTCTTTGATCTGGATGTGGAAAACGGAACCATGTCGGAGCGGAAGGTGATCCCCATCAACAACCCTTCCTACATCAAAATGTCCCACAACGGAAGATTCCTGTATTCCATCGCGGACGAGGGCGTGCGCTCCTTCACGGTGCTCCCGGACGGCGATCTGGAGCCCTTAAACTGCGCCGGCATCGAGGGAATGCGGGGCTGCTACCTCTCCACAGACAAGGATGATAAGTATCTGTTCGTGGCCGGCTGGCATGACGGCAAGGTGACGGTCATGCGGCTCAACGAAGACGGCACGGTGGGAAAGATGACCGACGAGGTCTTCCACAAGGGCCTGGGAAGCGTGGCGGAGCGTAATTTCCGCCCCCATGTAAACTGCGTGAACCTGACGCCGGACGGAAAATACCTCTGCGCCGTGGATCTGGGCACGGATCAGATCAAAATCTATAAATTTGACTCCAGAACCGGGAAAATCGCCCTGTTTGACCTGCTGTTCTGCGAGCTGGAGTCGGCGCCCCGCATCATCAAATTCAGCCGGGACGGAAGATTCGCCTATGTCATCAGCGAGCTGAAAAACTATATCTCGGTCTACAGCTATGACGGAAGCGGAAAGAATCCGTCCTTCGAGCTTCTGCAGAAGGTGTCGACCCTGAACGACTATCATTCCGCCACCAGCGCCGCCTGCGCCCTGCGCTTTTCCAAAGACGGCACGAAGGTGCTCTGCACCAACGCGGGAGACAACACGGCAGGCCTTTTCAACGTAGACCTGAAGACCGGGCTGCTGGAGAAGATCTGCATCCTTCCCGTCAGCGGCGACTACCCGAAGGCCATCGATTTCTTCCCGGACAACCGGCACATCATGTCCCTGAACCACGAGAGCAACACGATCACGATTTTCGAGGTTCATTACGACAAAAAATACTTTACCATGAAGGGGCATCCCATCTCCATCGAGACGCCCAACTGCATCCTGGTGTCCGAGGTATACGGAGAGCATTGCTAAAAGATTAGCGTCGGTGTACAATTGTATATATGGAAAATTTTTAGTCTGCCATGTCCAAAATTTCGCGGATAATTGGATATACGAAGCTATTTTTTTCGCATATGGAAAATAGATGAGTTATGTAAACTATCTTGCGGGAAAATGCCGTACTTCTGTACAGAAATTGTATAGTGTAAGAGAATTTTTTTCTATATGTCTAAGTGCGGAGCGAGGGATTAGACGATAACTTTGAGAAAACGGCAGATGCTTTGTGGCTGCTTTGGATTGTTACGATTCGTAACTATGTATCAGGAAAAATACAAACTTTTTATGGACAGGGCTTGAAAAACCAGAGGAAAGCACATAAAATGTAGATAAGACCGTGTGCCCTTCCGGCAGGAATGTAAAAATTTACGCCGGATTCCGGCTGCGGATTTGTGAAACAGCACTACATATTAGGAGGAGAATGTATCATGAAATTCATCGTTGAAACATCTGCACGTCACGTACACGTAACCCAGGAGGATCTGGAGACTCTGTTCGGCAAGGGTTATGAGCTGACCAAGAAAAAGGATCTGTCCCAGCCGGGCCAGTTTGCCTGCAACGAGAAGGTAAAGATCGTAGGAAGCAAGAAAGAGATGATGGCTTCCATCCTTGGACCGGTTCGTCCGGAGACCCAGATTGAGCTGTCCCTGACAGACGCCCGTTCCATCGGCGTCGCAGCTCCGGTCCGCGAGTCCGGCGACGTAGCGGGAAGCGGCGCATGTAAGCTGGTAGGACCTGCAGGAGAGGTAGAGCTGAAGGAAGGCGTGATCGCTGCGAAGCGCCACATCCACGCGACTCCGGAAGACGCTGAGAAGATGGGCGTAAAGGATAAGGACGTTGTGTCTGTAAAGATCGACACAGACGGAAGAAGCCTGATCTTCGGCGATGTAGTGGTACGCGTAAGCCCGAAGTACGCTCTGGCGATGCACATTGATACCGACGAGTCCAACGCAGCCGGCTGCGCAGGAGAGGTATACGGCGAGATCGTAAAATAGCCGCGAAAGCAAGGTGAATTGGCCCGAAGGATAGGGCGAATGCCCGCGCGCCCGCAGGCAGAGCCTGCGGGCTGGCACTGCGGATACAAAATAAAGGAAAGGGAATACATAGTTATGAAAATTTTAGTACTGAACTGCGGAAGCTCTTCTCTGAAATATCAGCTGATTGATATGGATAATGAGAGCGTAATGGCAAAGGGTCTCTGCGAGAGAATTGGAATCGAAGGCTCCAAGCTGACCCACAAGGCGAACGGCAAAGAGCTGGTTGTGGAAGAGCCCATGCCGAAGCATACCCAGGCAATCGCTCTGGTTATGAAGGCTCTGGTGGATCCGGAGTACGGCGTAATCAAGGATACCAGCGAGATCTCCGCAGTAGGACACCGCGTACTGCACGGCGGAATCAAGTTTACCGAGTCCATCAAGGTAAACGAGGATGTAAAGGCTACCATCCGCGAGTGCTTCGACCTTGGACCGCTTCACAATCCGGCGAACCTGATGGGTATCGAGGCCTGCGAGGAGGCTATGCCGGGCGTGCCGAACGTGGCAGTCTTCGACACCACCTTTGGTATGGCGATGCCGGAGAAGGCTTACCTTTACGCGATTCCCCACGAGTATTACGAGAAATACAGCATCCGCCGCTACGGCTTCCACGGCACCAGCCATATGTTCGTATCCGGCGAGGCGATCAAGTTCGCAGGTCTTGACCCGGAGAAGGGCCGCGTGATCGTGTGCCATCTGGGCAACGGTGCCAGCATCTCCGCTTCCATCGGCGGCAAGTGCGTAGACACCTCCATGGGACTTACCCCACTGGAAGGCCTGATCATGGGAACCAGAAGCGGCGATCTGGACCCGGCTATCCTGCAGTATATCTGCAACAAAGAGGGCAAGGATGTCAACGAGATGCTGAATATCCTGAACAAGAAATCCGGTATTCTCGGCATGAGCGGCGGCGTATCCAGCGACTTCCGCGATGTGGAGAAGGCGGCTGAGGAAGGCAACCACCTGGCAGAGGTGGCTCTGGAGGCCTTCGTATACCGGGTAGCCAAGTACATCGGCGCTTACACGGCGGCCATGAACGGTGTGGACGCTATCGCGTTTACGGCAGGCGTGGGCGAGAACGACAAGATCAGAAGAAAGGCCATCTGCGATTATCTGGGCTACCTGGGCGTGGAGATTGACGACGAGGCAAATGACTGCCGCGGACAGCTGCGCATGATTTCCACCGAGAACTCCAAGGTGAAGGTGATGATCCTGCCGACCAACGAGGAGCTGGCGATCGCCCGTGAGACCCTGCGTCTGGTACAGTAACTGCCTGGGAGCGGAAGCGGTTTTGGTAAATATTTTTTACTTGACAAACCTCCTTTCTGTGAGTATAATAGCCTAGTGTGCATTGGGAGAGAACTATGCTGATCAATCTGACAGATGTTTTGTCCTGTGAAGAAAAAGTGGTAAAGAGGACAGTGGAGACAGAGCTTAAATCCTTTACTGCGGATTTGGGAAGCTTCCCCCTGTCGGAGGAAAAGCCCCTGGAGCTTACGCTTACGAACCTCGGCGACGATAAGCTGCTGATAGAAGGAAGCGCGGAGTTCAGGACGGTGATTCCCTGTGACCGCTGCCTGGCTGACGTAGAGGTGCGGATTCCCCTTTCGATATCCCGGGAGGTGGACATGAAGCAGACTGCGGAAGGCAGAATTGAAGATCTGGACGAAACCGATTTTATCATTGGGTACAACCTGGACACAGAAAAGCTTGTGTACGGTGAGCTTCTGGTCAACTGGCCCATGAAGACGCTGTGCAGAGAGGACTGCAAGGGAATTTGCAGGAAATGCGGCAAGGATCTGAATGAAGGTCCCTGCGGCTGTGATACAGTGGAGTTGGACCCGAGGATGGCGGTCATAGCCGAGATATTTAAGAACAGTAATTAGAGGAGGTGTAACCTGTGTCTATTTGTCCTAAGAATAAATCTTCCAAGGGAAGAAGAGATAAGAGAAGAGCAAACTGGAAGATGAGC
>CALWQJ010000039.1 GCA_944383645.1 uncultured Merdimonas sp. | reverse complement strand
AGAGAGCATGTGGAAAAGACGGGATCGGCCAAGGGCAGGAAGATTCTGGAGGACTGGGAGGCTTACCTTCCGAAGTTCAAGAAGATCATTCCCTATGATTACCAGAGAATCCTGCATCTGAGCCTCAAGTACGAGGAGCAGGGCATGGATCGGGAGCAGGCCCTGGTAGAGGCCTTCTATGAGAGCACCGGGCAGAAGCGGATGGGAGGAAAGTAAAAGATGGGAAAAGCGGCAGGTTTTTTGGAATATGAAAGAAAGACGGGCGCTGTCAGGGCGCCCAAAGAGAGAATCCAGGATTTCCGGGAGTTTCACGAGAGCCTTCCTCTGGAGGAGCAAAAACTCCAGGGAGCCCGCTGCATGGACTGCGGCGTTCCCTTCTGCCAGTTTGGCGGGATGCTTGGCGGAATGGCTTCGGGCTGCCCGCTTCACAACCTGGTGCCGGAATTTAATGATCTGGTGTACCGCGGCAATCTGGAGGCGGCCTGGCAGAGGCTTAAGAAGACCCATTGCTTCCCGGAGTTCACCTCCCGGGTTTGCCCGGCCCTCTGCGAGGCGGCCTGCACCTGCAACGTCCACAGCCAGCCGGTCTCCACAAAGGAAAATGAGCGTACCATCGTGGAGTATGCCTTTGCCCATGGACTGGTCAGCCAGGGAGAGCCTGCGGTGCGCACCGGATATAAGGTAGCGGTGGTCGGAAGCGGGCCCTCCGGCCTGGCGGCCGCCCTCCAGCTGAACCGGCGCGGCCATAAGGTGACGGTCTTCGAGCGCAGGGACCGGGTCGGCGGCCTTTTGATGTACGGGATCCCCAATATGAAGCTTGACAAGGCTGTGCTGGCAAGGCGGCAGAGGCTCATGGAGGAGGAGGGCGTCGAGTTCGTCACGGGCGTGGAGATCGGAAAGGATAAGAAGGCGGAGGAGCTGCTGCGGGAGTACGACCGGGTGATCCTGGCCTGCGGCGCTTCCAGGCCCAGGGATATCAAGGCGCCGGGAAGAGAGCTCTCCGGCATCCGGTTCGCGGTGGACTTCCTTTCGGAGGTGACGAAGACCCTGCTGGATTCGGATTTCCAGAAGGTGCCTTACGAGTTGGCCCGGGGAAAGCATGTGGTGGTCATCGGCGGAGGCGATACGGGAAACGACTGCGTGGGCACAGCCATCCGTCTGGGCGCGGCGTCCGTGACCCAGCTGGAGATGATGCCAAAGCCCTCGGAAAGCCGGACAAAAGGAAATCCCTGGCCGGAGTGGCCCAGGGTTCTGAAGACGGACTACGGCCAGGAGGAGGCCATCGCGGTCTTCGGCCAGGATCCGAGAATCTACCAGACCACGGTGCAGGAGTTCCTGGGAGACAAGAAGGGAAGGCTGTGCAAAATCCGCACGGTGGACTTAAGCCCAAAGAAAAATGAGAAGACCGGGCGCATGGATATGGTTCCGGTGCCGGGAAGCGAAAAGGAGCTTCCGGCGGATCTGGTGCTGATCGCGGCCGGGTTTTTGGGAGCCCAGGAGGAGATTACGAAAGCTTTCCAGGTGGAGACGACCGCCCGTGGGACGGTGGCCGACCAGAATTATGAGACGAGCGTGCCCCGGGTCTTCGCCGCCGGCGATATGCGGCGGGGCCAGTCCCTGGTGGTGTGGGCGATCCACGAGGGCCGGGAGGCGGCCCGGGCGGTAGACGCCTCCCTGATGGGGTACAGCAATCTGCAATGATTCTTTTCATTTAAATGTGTAATCAATGGCTGCGGCAAAGGCGCTGGCGGGAGAGTCCGTCAGCGCCTTTGCCGCGCAGGAAATGCGGGAGGGGCTTATGGCGGCATTTGATAAGGTATTGAGCGGAATCGAGGGGCTTGACAGGCTCCTGGACTATATCCGCATGGGGGACAATGTAGTATGGCAGGTGACAGACCTGCGGGAATTCCGGTATTTTATGGAACCTTTTGCAGAGCAGGCCATCCGGGACGGGCGGAACCTGATCTATATGCGGTTTGCGGAGCATGAGCCTCTGCTTTCGCCCAGGGACGGGCTTAAAATCTTTGAATTTAACCCGGATAAGGGGTTTGAGGCTTTTACTGTGGATATTTACAACCGAATCACCGAGGAAGGGAGAGACGCCTTTTATATCTTTGACAGCCTCTCTTTTCTGCAGTCGGTGTGGTATACGGATTTGATGATGGGAAATTTCTTCCGGGTGACCTGTCCCTACCTGTTCCGGCTGGATACGGTGGCTTATTTCCCCCTTCTCCGGGGGCGGCATTCCTTTGACGCGACGGCCCGGATCCGGGATACGACGCAGCTGCTTTTAGACGTCCACAGCGGGGAGAAACTCTATGTCCATCCCCTGAAAGTATGGAACCGGTATTCTGCCCGGATGTTCCTGCCCCACTCCTGTTCCCTGGATTTGAAGGATTTCCAGGCGGTGGACGGGGGAGTGGCTTTAAGCCGCTATTACCAGATCCTCGAAAGAGAGGAAGCCGGGAAGCAGGATCAGAATTATGACAGTCACGACCGTTTCTTTTCCATGGCAAAGGAAGAGTACCGGCAGGGAAGGTTCCGCAGGGAGACGGAGGATCTGATCCTGGAAAGCACCATGACGAAGGATAAAAAGCTGCAGGAGATGCTCAGGCAGTATTTTGAGCCCAAAGACTATTTCCGGCTCCGGGACCGCATGATTGGGAGCGGGGCTATCGGAGGCAAGGCCTGCGGCATGCTGCTCGCCAGGAAAATCGCGGACGCGAAGCTCCCGGAATACAGAGCCCACAGTGAGGCCCACGATTCCTATTATATCGGATCCGATGTGTTTTACACCTATATCGTGTCCAATAACTGCTGGGAGACGAGGATTGCCCAGCGGACGGCAGACGGGTACTTTGAGAAAGCCGGGGAACTGCGGCAGGCCCTGCTTTCCGGGGAATTCCCCTCGAATATCCGGGAAAAATTCCGCTCTGTGCTGGAATATTTTGGCCAAAGTCCCATTATCGTCCGTTCCTCCAGTTTTTTGGAGGATGGGTTTGGAAACGCCTTTGCGGGAAAATATGAGTCTGTGTTCTGCGTGAACCAGGGAAGCCCGGAGGAGAGGCTTGGGGCCTTTGAGGCTGCGGTGCGGAAGGTCTATGCCAGCGTCATGGATCTCTCGGCCCTGGAATACAGGAAGCAAAGAGGGCTGGAGCGCCTGGATGAGCAGATGGCGGTGCTGGTCCAGCGGGTATCCGGCTCCCACTGGGGGGATTACTTCTTTCCAGGCGCGGCCGGGGTGGGCTACAGCTACAGCGCCTACAAGTGGAACAGTAAGATGGATCCGGCGGCCGGGATGCTGCGTATCGTGGCGGGACTTGGCACCAGGGCTGTGGATCGGACGGAAAACGATTATCCCAGGCTGGTAAACCTGGACAGGCCGGCAGTCTCCCTGCAGACAACGGTGGCGGACAGACACCGGTTCAGCCAGAAAAACCTGGACGTCCTGGATACAGCTTCCAACTGTCTTCTCACAAAACCGGCGGATCTTTTGATGGACAGCCTTCCGCTGTGGTATAAGCGGGCGGTGATGGAACGGGACTATGAAGCGGAAGCCTCCTTAAGGAGGATGGGAAAGAACCGCCAGGTGTGGTTCGTGACCTGCCAGAGACTTTTGGAGAACGGGGAGTTTACGGGGCTGATGCAGAAGCTTTTGAAGACCCTGGAGCAGGCCTACGGGAACCCGGTGGATATCGAGTATACGGTGAACCTGGACGAGGAAGGTGCTTTTGTAGTCAATCTTCTCCAGTGCAGGCCCTTGTTTACCGGGCACAGGGGAGAAAAGGTAGCCATTCCTTCTCTTCCCAGAGAACAGATCTTTTTCCATCTGAAGGATTCTTCTGTGGGAAATTCCATGAAGAAGCAGATCCACGCGGTCGTCCAGATCGATCCAAAGCTGTACTATGAATATCCTTATGGGAAAAAGCACCAGGCGGCGGAGGCGGTGGGAAAAATTAACCGGTATTATAAGGGAGCGGGCAAAAACCTTCTCCTGATGGCGCCAGGCAGGCTTGGGACTTCTTCGCCGGAGCTTGGAGTTCCGGTGGCGTTTGCAGATATTTCCGGCTTCTGCGGCCTCTGCGAGGTGTCAGACAGCCGGGCGGGATATCTGCCGGAACTCAGCTACGGCAGCCACATGTTTCAGGATATGGTGGAGGCAGAAATCTTCTACAGCGCCCTGTGGGAGGACAAAAGAAGGCTTGTCTACGAGCCGGAACTGTTCGCTGGGATGGAAAACCTGTTTCCCCAGATCTGCCCGGATTTACCGGATCTCTTCCCCATGTTCCGGGTCACGGAGCCGGAAGGGCTGTACTACTGGAATGACGTATTGTCCGGGGAAACCCTCTGCGGGATTTTGGAAGAAGAGCAGAAAGGGTAATAAGGATAAAAGAGTAAAAAGAGTAGGGAAGCGCCTGTTTCCAGCGCGAAAAAGGAGCCGCCCCTCCAACAGATTCTTTATCTGTGGAGAGGCGGCTTTTCGTGTGCCCGGCGCTATTTTCCGCTGTCCCCGTAGTTGGACAGAACCCTGGCGGAGGGATCGTCCACGTCGCAGCCCTCCCAGGCTTTGTTCGGCATCCAGAAATCCGCAACCATCTGGGACTGGCCCGGATAATACTGCTCGAAGATTTCACGGTACAGCAGGGATTCCTTGGTAAAGGGAGCCGCGTGGGTATAGGCCTTCTTCTTTTCGTCAAATTCTGCGTCGGTGTATTTCTGCCCCGCGTATTCCTTCAGGTAATCTACCATGGAGTGCCCTACGGCGTCGGAGAACGCTGCCTTTTCCCGCATCAGGATGTCATAAGGGAGGTAATCCCCCTCAAAAGCGTGGCGGAGAAGGTATTTCCCTTTGTGGTATACGTTCATCTTTTTTGCAGGGTCGATGGCCATCACGTAGGAGACGAAATCCAGGTCGCCAAAGGGTACCCGGGCTTCCATGGAGTGGACGCTGATGCAGCGGTCGGCCCGCAGGACATCGTACATGTGGATTTCATGGATCCGCTTTACCGATTCCCTCTGGAATTCTTCCGGGGACGGGGCAAAATCCGTATATTTGTAGCCGAACAGTTCATCCGAGATCTCGCCGGTCAGGAGTACCCGGATGTCGGTGGTCTCATGGATGGCCTTGCAGACCAGGTACATGCCGATGGAAGCCCGGATGGTAGTGATGTCGTAGGTGCCAAGGGCTTGGATGACCTCCGGGAGGGCATTGAGAACCTGCTCCTTGGTGATGATGACCTCCGTGTGATCGCTTCCGATGTAATCCGCCACTTCTTTGGCGTATTTCAGGTCAATGGCGTCCCCGCTCATGCCGATGGCAAAGGTGCGGATAGGCTTTCCAAGAAGCTTGGCGGAGACTGCGCACACCAGGGAGGAATCCAGTCCGCCGCTTAAGAGAAAGCCCAGGGGGGCGTCGGAATCCAGCCGCTTTTCGATGCCGGCGCAGAGTTTTTCCCGGATGTTCCGGCAGACGGTTTCCAGATCATCCGTGCAGACCTTTTCCACCGCAGTGATGTCCCGGTAGCAGATAAAATCCCCGTCTTTATAGTAATGGCCCGGCGGGAAGGGCATGATTTCCTGGCAGAGGCCCACCAGGTTTTTCGGCTCGCTGGCGAACACTATGGCGCCGTCTCTGTCGTAGCCGTAGTACAGGGGTCGGATGCCAATGGGATCCCGGGCGGCCAGGAAGCTTCCGGTGCTTCCGTCGTAGAGAATCAGGGCGAATTCCGCGTCCAGCATGGCGAACATGTCTGTGCCGTATTCCTCGTAGAGGGGCAGCAGGATCTCGCAGTCGCTGTCGCTGTGAAAGACATAGCCTTTGTCCTCCAAAGCCTTCTTCACCGGGCGGAAGCCGTACAGTTCCCCGTTGCAGACCACGGAATTCCCGTGCAGGGAAAAGGGCTGCATTCCCTCTTCTGTAAGGCCCATGATGGAAAGGCGCTGGAATCCCAGAAGCCCGTGCCCGGTGTCCACGATCCGTGTGTCGTCCGGCCCTCTTGAGATGGTACGGTCAAAGCCTTCTTCAAATGCTTTTTTATCTGCGCTGTCAGAACAGTATCCCATAATAGAACACATAATATCACCCTCCTTGTATCATTTCCTGGCGCTTTTGAAAATAAAAAGTTACTATTCACAGCCGATTTAGGAATGATAATCAATGCGCCGTGCTTGCACATAAGCATTGGTTATCATTTCTGAATCAGGACTGCGAAGCGGTCACCCCGCCCGCATAAGCAGTCTTAGCTCCGTAAGGAGCGGAACTGGAGCCTCAAAGAGGCGACGAGTGTGCATGTGGGCGGGCGGCTGTGAATGGTAACAATAAAAAAGAAAAGGTGCCTGAAAACAGGGGATTTTCTGTCTTCAGACACCTTCGTCTGGGAGCAGTATAGCAGAAAGCTCCAAAAGATACAAGGATTTTTTTTTGTACAATTTTCGGTTTCAGAGCAGCGAGAAAAGGAGGTATCCCATGATCAGCGCCAGAAGAAGAAGTCCGATTCCGACACAGAGGAACACGGTGCAGACAAGCCGCAAGGTATTGTCTCCTTCGATGAAACAGTTTTCCGGCTTATCCGGCTGGTATAAGACAGTCACGCTGGTTCCAGGCTGGTATCTGGGAGCGCCTGCCCGTCCAGAAGACAGGGCTGTTTCGATGTCCCTCCCAGATGCGTAATACCGGACAACCGGGTACCAGTAAAAGCTGGGACCTTCTCCGATCCGGTCGTGAACCCTGCGGATGTTGTCAGTTACCGTGGCAGTGGTTCTCTGGGTGCATAAAACAGTTTTTTTACGGCTGTGGGCTCGAAGCAAAAGGCCGATCAGCAGAAAAACCAGCCCCAGAAATCCGAAAATGCAGAAAAAAATAAGCAGAGCGCCAGTTTCCATAATCGGAAGCTCCTTTCGGAAACACGGCAGCGGCGCGCAGGGCGCGGCGGCAGGCTCCCCCGGCATACTGCCACTGTGTTTTTGTTCAGTATAACATGTCCAGGAAGCCAGTTTCAATGAATTCTTCTGTAAAATATAGTCCTTGCATTTGAGGCAGAAATATGCTAATCTTATATCGAACAAATGTTCGATAATGGGTTTGATGGATTGCACATAGGAGAGAGGGAAAAATGCAGCATACAAGGATTCCGGAGCAGCTTCCGGTGATGGAGAAACTGAAGATTTTGTCTGACGCGGCCAAGTACGACGTGGCCTGTACGTCCAGCGGCACCTCCCGGGGAAATAATGGAAAAGGGATCGGGAACTGCTTTGACGCGGGGATCTGCCACAGCTTCGCGGCGGATGGACGGTGCATTTCCCTTTTGAAGATCCTGTTTACGAACGAGTGTATCTGCAACTGCCGCTACTGTCTGAACCGCTCCTCCAACGATGTGCCGCGCGCCACCTTTACGCCGGATGAGATCTGCGAGCTGGTCATGGGCTTTTACCGGAGAAATTATATCGAGGGCCTGTTTTTGAGCTCCGGGATTCTGAACAGCCCGGATTACACCATGGAGCTTCTGTACCAGACGCTTCGGAAGCTGCGGACAGAGTATCATTTTGGAGGCTATATCCATGTCAAGGCGATTCCCGGGGCGGATCCGGCTCTGATCGAAAAGACCGGCTTTCTGGCAGACCGCATGAGTGTGAACCTGGAGCTTCCCACGGCGGAGGGGCTTCGCAGGCTGGCCCCGGCTAAGACGAGGGAGAAGATTCTGCGGCCCATGCGCCAGGTTCAGAACCGGATGGAGGAGAACCGGAATGAACTTGCTCTGTACCGCAGCGCGCCCCGCTTTGTTCCGGCAGGACAGTCTACCCAGATGATTATCGGAGCGACGCCGGAGAGCGATTTTCAGATCCTGTCGGTGGCGGAGTCCCTCTATCAGAAATTCGATTTGAAGCGGGTATTTTATTCCGCCTTTGTGCGGGTGAATGATGACAGCGTTCTTCCGGCGCTGCCGGGAGGACCGCCGCTTCTGCGGGAGCACAGGCTTTACCAGGCGGACTGGCTGCTGCGCTTTTACGGCTTCGAGGCCGGAGAGCTGCTCTCAGAGGCGCGGCCGAATTTGAATGTCCTCTTCGATCCGAAATGCGACTGGGCGCTGCGGCATCTGGAGGAGTTCCCGGTGGAGATTAACCGGGCGTCCTATCAGACCCTTCTGCGGGTGCCGGGGATCGGCGTGAAGTCGGCCCAGCGGATTGTAAAGGCCAGGAGGCTTGGCAGCCTGGATTTCCCGGATCTGAAGCGCATAGGCGTGGTACTCAAAAGGGCGCTTTATTTCATCACCTGCCGGGGGAAGACTCTGTACCCGGTCAAGATCGAAGAAGATTATATCACGAGAAACCTGCTGTATGTGAAGGAGAAGCTGCCGCCACAGCTTCAGGGGGATGTGACGTACCGGCAACTATCTCTTTTTGACGACGGAATGCCATTGTCCTTTGGAGAGCAGGCGGAGCTTCTGGCTGCGGAAGGCCAGGAGCTTCTGACAGCGGGAGCGGATGCAGGCGGCGCGGGGAGGTTTGTATGACGACCATATTTGTGTGCGAGGACAGCCTGGACGGGATTCTGACAGGCGTATACGAGGCCTGGGACAGCCGTCTGGGCCATGAAAACGTAAGGCTTCAGACGGAGGCGGAAGGCACGCTGGAGCTGTTCTGCCAGTACCGGCCTGTACGGCGGGATCTGGAAAAGGCGGAGAAGGTGCTGCGTACAGTCCGGCGGAGGATGGGGGAGAAGGCCAGGGAGGCAGTCTGCTATGCGGCGGCCTGTACGGATGAGAGGAAGGCGGATGCCATCTACCGGCTGATTGTGCTGGGACTTTCCATGGCAGACGGGACGAAGGCAGTGGACTGCCTTCAGAACCCTGCCGTTCTGCTGGTGGAGAAGCTTCGGTACAAGGCCTGGCACGAGGCGGAGAGGATGCTGGGTTTTCTGCGCTTTGAGGAGCTGGAGAACGGCGTCCTCTATGCCCGTATGGAGCCGCCTTACGCGGTGCTTCCCCTGATCGCCCCGCATTTCGCGGATCGGCTGTACCAGGAAAACTGGATCATTCATGATCTCAGGCGCGGACAGGCCGCCGTCCACCGGGCGGGCGGCGGCTGGTTCCTCACAGAGGCGGAAGCTTTAAGTACTCTGGAAAAAGAGGGCCGTTCCGGGGCGGAACAGGAGTTCCAGAAGCTCTGGCAGGCCTTTTGCAGCAGCATTGCCATCGAGGAACGGCGCAATCCCCGCTGCCAGCAGAATCTTCTGCCCTTACGTTTCCGGCCCTATATGACGGAATTTGGCGCGGACAGATCCCGGACGGTTCTGAATTGAGCCCGTCTTTGCCGCGCTGTCTTCATTGCCTTGCTTTGCCGCGCCGTCTTCATTCGACAGGTTCATTTGACAGGCCTGGAAAATCATAGTACACTGAGATAAACAGGCAGACGATTGGTAGAAAAGACAGGCAGAGGAGAAGAATATGAGTGAAATTCCAGTTATAAAGGCCGCGCTTCTGGGCGCGGGAACAGTAGGCGGCGGAGTATTAAGGATTCTGGAGTGGCAGAGGGACGAGATGCCGAAGAAGCTTGGCGTCTCCATAGAGCTGAAGAAGATTCTGGTGCGCGACAAAACGAAGAAGCGGGAAGGGATTGACAGCGCGCTTCTGACGGAAGACTGGCAGGAGATTCTGTCCGATCCCGAGATCCAGATCGTGATCGAGGTGATGGGCGGCATCGAGCCTGCGAGAACTTATATCCTGGAGGCGCTCCAGGCAGGTAAAAATGTAGTGACGGCCAATAAGGATCTGCTGGCGGAGCATGGCCGGGAGCTGCTGGATACGGCGGAGAGGGCGGGCCGCGATCTGATGTTCGAGGCGGCTGTGGCCGGCGGGATTCCCATTATCCGGCCTCTGAAGCAGTGCCTGGCGGCCAATCACATTACAGAGGTGATGGGGATTGTCAATGGGACGACCAACTACATCCTGACCCGCATGACGGCGGAGGGGATGGAGTTTTCGGAAGCGCTGGCCCGCGCCACAGAGCTGGGATATGCGGAAGCAGATCCCACGGCGGATATCGAAGGCTACGACGCGGCCCGGAAGGTAGCGATCCTGGCGTCCATTGCCTTTAATTCCCGGGTGACCTTCTCGGATGTTTACACAGAGGGAATCACGAAGATCACGGCAGCGGATATCCGGTACGCCGCGGAGCTGGATATGGTGATCAAGCTTCTGGGCGTGGCCAGGAATACGGAAGGGGGTATCGAGGCAGGCGTCTATCCGATGCTGATTCCTTCGAGCCACCCGCTGGCGTCGGTTCATGACGCGTTCAACGCGGTCTTCGTCCATGGAGACGCGGTAGACGACGCCATGTTCCTGGGAAGGGGCGCCGGACAGCTGCCCACAGGCAGCGCCGTCGCAGGGGATGTCTTTGAGATCGCGCGGAATATTCAGGCGGGCAGCACCGGGAAGATCAGCTGCACCTGCTACAAGAACCTGCCGGTGAAGCCGGTGGAGGAGATGCGCAGCCGCTATTTTCTGAGGCTGAAGGCGGAGGACCGCCCTGGCGTGCTGGCAGGCATCGCTTCCGTGTTTGGAAATAATAACGTAAGTATTTCACAGGTAATCCAGAAAAGCGCCTCAGGCGGCGCGGCGGAGCTGGTGGTGATCACCGATCAGGTGGTGGAGCGCCATTTCCGGGATTCCCTTTTGGTGATAAAAGAACTGTCCATGGTAAAAGAGATTTCTTCCGTACTGCGTGTATACGGCTGAAAGGAGAAAAATTGGAAGAAAAAAAGCTGACATTGCTGGATCATGCGATTATTTTTGCGACAAAGGCACACTCCGGCACGACCCGCAAGGGGACGAACGTGCCCTATATCGTACACCCCATTGAGGCGGCGGCCATCGTATCGGCCATGACGGATGACGAGGAGGTCATCGCGGCGGCGGTGCTTCACGATGTCCTGGAGGATACGGAGGCCACCAGGGAGGATCTGCTGGCCCGGTTCGGGCGCAGGATTACGAATCTTGTGGAGAATGAGAGCGAAGACAAACGGAAAACCCTGCCGGCGGCCCTGACGTGGAAGACCCGCAAGCAGGAGACGATTACCTTTCTTCAGACGCGGGCGGACAGGGAGGCGAAGATGCTGGCCCTGGCGGACAAGCTGGCCAATCTGCGGGCGATCTACCGGGATCAGTGCATCATTGGAGACAAAGTCTGGGAGCGCTTCAATGAGAAGGATAAGAATATGCACGCCTGGATGTACCGCTCCATCGCGGAAGCCTTAAAGGAGCTTTCTGATCATCCGATGTGGCAGGAATACAGCCGTCTTGTAAAGCAGGTATTTGGCGAAGAAGCAAATGAAACTTGACAAATGCCTGAAAAAAGGCTAATCTGCTTAGAAGAAATGACAGAAAAGATGAGGAGGAATATTATGAAACCGTACCGTGAGATGAGTAAGGAAGAACTGCTGGCGCTGAAAGCAGAGCTGGACGCGAAGTACAGTGAGGCGAAGGCCCTGGATCTGCACCTGGATATGTCCAGAGGCAAGCCCAGCGCAGAGCAGCTGGATCTTTCCATGGGAATGATGGACGTGCTGAACAGCAGCTCGAACCTGAAGGATTCCGAGGGCGTGGACTGCCGGAATTACGGCGTGCTGGACGGCGTAAAGGAAGCGAAGGAGCTTCTGGGCGCCATGTCCGAGGTCTCCCCGGATAAGATCATTATCTATGGCAACTCCAGCCTGAACGTGATGTACGACACTGTGGCCAGATCCATGACCCATGGCGTTATGGGCAGCACGCCCTGGTGCAAGCTGGACAAGGTGAAATTCCTCTGTCCCGTTCCGGGCTACGACCGCCACTTTACGATTACCGAATATTTTGGGATCGAGATGATCAATGTGCCGATGACGCCCACCGGCCCGGATATGGATATGGTGGAGGAACTGGTAAGCTCCGATCCGGCCATCAAGGGCATCTGGTGCGTGCCGAAGTATTCCAATCCCCAGGGAATCACTTACTCTGACGAGACGGTGCGCCGCTTCGCGCGGCTCAAACCCGCCGCGGAAGACTTCCGCATCTACTGGGACAACGCTTACAGCGTGCATCATCTTTATGACGACGATCAGGATTTCCTGATTGAGATTCTGGGAGAGTGTGAGAAGGCCGGAAATCCGGATATCGTGTATAAATTCTGCTCTACCTCCAAGATCAGCTTCCCAGGTTCCGGCGTAGCCTGTATCGCGGCTTCCCCGAATAACCTGAAGGATATCCGCAAGCAGCTGACCGTGCAGACCATCGGCCACGACAAGGTAAACCAGCTGCGCCACGTGCGTTTCTTCAAGGATCTGGACGGCATCCATGAACACATGCGCAAGCATGCGGCGATCATGCGTCCGAAGTTCGAGGCTGTGCTGGATACGCTTGACAGAGAGCTGGGCGGCCTGGAGATCGGAAGCTGGATCCGTCCCAAGGGCGGCTATTTCATCTCCTTCGATTCTATGGAAGGCTGCGCGAAAGCCATCGTGGCCAAGTGCAAGGAGGCAGGCGTGGTTCTGACCGGAGCCGGAGCGACCTATCCTTATGGAAAGGATCCCAAGGACAGCAATATCCGCCTCGCGCCCTCCTATCCGACCAAGGAGGAGCTGGCTCAGGCGACAGACCTCTTCGTGCTCTGCGTGAAACTTGCGAGCGTGGAGAAGCTTCTGGAGACAAAATAAGGAAAGAACGAAACGAGAATAAAAAATCCGCAGAGTCTGGGAGATTTCTCCCGGCTCCTGCGGATTTTTGCTTTGTGCACGATATGCCGGAGTAAGCCTGTATGCCAGAGCGGACCTGGCGCCGGTTACCCTGCGATCAGGAAATATCCGATGACGAGGATGCCAAGGACGATCCGGTACCAGCCGAAGGCCTTGAAGTCATTCTTTTTAATGTAGCTCATCAGGAAGCGGATGGCCAGCACGGACACGGCGAAGGCCGTCGCCATTCCCACCAGCAGGATAGCCAGCTCGGTTCCTGTGAAGTCAAAGCCGAATTTCACAAGCTTTAAGAGGCTCGCACCGAACATGACGGGAATCGCCAGGAAGAAGCTGAACTCCGCGGCTATGTAGCGGGAAGCTCCCAGAAGCACGGCGCCCAGGATGGTGGCCCCGGAGCGGGAGGTTCCCGGAATCAGGGCCAGAATCTGGAAGACCCCGATAAGAAGGGCCGTCCGGTAATCAAGCTGTTCAAAGCCGGTGATGCGGGGCTTCCTGTCTTTATTCCGGTTCTCAATGACGATGAAGAGCACGCCATAGATAATCAGCGTGGCGGCCACAGTCTGATAATTATAGAAGAGGGCGTCGATCTGGTCGTCGAAGGGAAGCCCGATCAGGGCGGCGGGCAGGACGGCGGCCAGCACCTTGAACCACAGCGACCAGGTGTCCTTTTTGATCCAGCCCTTTTCAGGCGTCGTGAAGGGCCACAGCTTCTGGAAGTAAAGCACCACCACGGCCAGAATCGCGCCCAGCTGGATCACCACAAGGAACATTTCCATAAATTCATCGCTTACATTCAGGTGGATAAACTCATCCACCAGGATCATATGTCCCGTGCTGCTGATGGGGAGCCATTCCGTCAGCCCCTCCACGATTCCAAGCAGCAGGACCTTGAGCCATTCCAAAATATCCATAATTTGTATAATCCTCATTTCCCGGCCGCGCTGCCCGAAAAAAGACAGGCAGGGGAAGGCCGTTATTTCAGGTTTTCAGTATAACATACCTGCCTGTGATGTCAATGTCGAACGGAGGATGAATTTTATACGGGTTTTATGAATAAAAAACGAAAATTTATGCAGGATTTCCCCGAATTTATACGCTTTTTCTCTTGCATTTTTCTGAAATGATGATAAAATGTAGCAGAGTGAAATTTTCACAGTCCCTGCGGAAAGCTTTTCCGCAGGCGGATGCATTCACTTATTTTAATCTATGGGAGGAAGAACTATGAAAAAATTAGCTGCTGTATTACTGGCGGGCGTGATGTGTCTGTCCCTGGCAGCCTGCGGATCTGATTCTGCAGACGAAGCCGTGACCTCAGACGCAGAGGCAGCCGTAGAAGAGACGACGGAAGACGCAGAGGCGGCAGAGGACGCTGCTGCGGAGGATACAGAAGGAGCTGAGGCAGACGCCGCAGCCGGAGAGGTGACGACGGTGACAGAGGGCGTCCTGACCATGGGAACGAACGCCGCATTCCCGCCGTATGAGTATTATGAAGGCGATGAGATTGTAGGCATTGACGCAGAGATCGCCCAGGCGCTTGCTGAGAAGCTTGGCCTGACCCTTGAGATTGTGGATATGGATTTCAACTCCATCGTGACTGCAGTTCAGAGCGGCAAGATCGACGTAGGCATCGCCGGCATGACGGTAGATCCGGACAGACAGAAGAATGTGGATTTCACAGATTCCTACGCGACCGGCGTACAGGTTATCATTGTTTCGGAGGATTCCGAGATTGCATCTGCGGACGATCTGGAGGGCAAGCTGATCGGCGTGCAGGAGGGAACCACCGGCCATCAGTACTGTATGGACGACTATGGCGATGAAAGCGTTATTCCTTATACAAATGGTGCGACTGCGGTACAGGCCCTGCTTGACGGCAAGGTGGACTGCGTGGTTATCGACGAGCAGCCCGCGCTCAGCTTTGTAGAGGCAAATGAGGGACTGAAGATTCTGGAGACCGAGTACGTGGTAGAGGATTACGCCATCGCGGTGTCCAAGGATAACCCGGCTCTCCGCGACGCCATCAACACAGCGCTGAACGAGCTGATTGACGACGGCACGGTTCAGGGAATTCTGGACAAGTACATTACTGCGGAATAAATTTATGGAGCATCAGCGGGGGTGTTCAAAGCAGAATTTGGACACCCTCGTTTTATAACGCCGGCGGCGCCGGTATACAAGGGACAAAAGCGGGTCTTGGGTTTGCCCTTTGTATACGGGCGCTGTTGTGAAAGGGGGAATTGCGGCGTGGAATTTATAGAAGAACTGAAGCTGGGACTTTATCAGACCTTTATTCTGGATAATAATTACCAGTATTTTCTCAAAGGTATTGGGATCACGCTCCTGGTGACGGTATTTGCCCTGATTCTGGGAATGATTCTGGGCGTGCTGGTGGCGATTATCCGCTCTGCCCATGATCAGCAGCCGGAAAAGAAAAAAGGAATTGTACTTCGGATCCTGAACGGGATCTGCAAGGTGTATCTGACGGTGATCCGCGGAACGCCCATGCTGGTGCAGCTTCTGATCATGTGGTTCGTCATCTGGGCCAGCGCGCGCTCGACCGACGCCAATATGATCCGCTGCGCGATTTTGTCCTTCGGTATCAATTCCGGAGCCTATGTGGCGGAGATTGTCCGTTCCGGAATCATGTCTATTGACAAGGGACAGATGGAGGCAGGCCGTTCCCTGGGCCTTAACTATGCGGCGACCATGCGGTTCGTCATCATTCCCCAGGCAATTAAGAATATCCTGCCTGCCCTGGGAAATGAGCTGATTACGCTTCTGAAGGAGACCTCCGTGGTGACGGTGATAGGCCTGAAGGATCTGACCAAGGGCGCTATGATTATCCAGTCGAAGACGTACCAGGCCTTTGTGCCCTACATAGCCATCGCGGTGATTTACCTTGTCATGGTGCTGTTCCTGTCCTGGGTTCTGGGCAAGCTGGAGAGGAGGATGAGACAGAGTGATTTACGTTAAGGGACTGACAAAATCATTTGGAGATAATCTGGTAATTTCTAATGTGGATATGCACATTCGTCCGGGCGAAAAGGTGGTTATCGTAGGCCCCTCCGGCTCCGGAAAATCTACCTTCCTGCGCTGCCTGAACCTTCTGGAGCAGCCTACGGGAGGAACCATTACCTTTGACGGCCAGGAGATTACGGCTCCCGGCGTGGATGTGAACCTGATCCGCCGGCACATGGGAATGGTGTTCCAGCATTTTAACCTGTTCGCGAATCTGACGGTCAAGCAGAATATTATGCTGGCTCCGGTCCAGCTGAAAATCAAGACAAAGGAAGAGGCGGAGGCCGAGGCCATGCGTCTTCTGAAGCTGGTAAACCTGGAGGAAAAGGCGGACGATTATCCCGCGCGCCTTTCCGGAGGCCAGAAGCAGAGAATCGCCATCGTGCGATCCCTGGCTATGAATCCGGAGGTGATGCTTTTTGACGAGCCCACTTCGGCGCTTGACCCGGAGATGGTAGGCGAGGTGCTGGAGCTGATGAAGCGGCTGGCAGACGACGGCATGACCATGGTAGTGGTCACCCACGAGATGGGCTTTGCCCGTGAGGTGGGCACCCGTGTGGTATTCATGGACGAGGGCGTGATAAAGGAAGAGAACACGCCGAAGGAGTTCTTTGACCATCCGCAGGATCCCAGACTTCAGGATTTCCTGTCCAAGGTGCTGTAGGGAAGCGGCTGGCGCCAGACGGGTTTTTGATTTCTTTCTTGTTTGATAAGAATTTCTTAATGCACTTTATAGTTTTTTTAGAGGGAGGACATAGATTCGTCACAATTTACTGGTATATTGTAAATGTAGCAAGAACACATATCAGTATTTCATTCATAACACTCGGGGGCTTCCGGGAGGAAGTCCCCACTCCCTCGAACATTACGGAGTCTGCCGAAGGCAGGCTCCTTTTTTTGCAAGAAAAAATTTGGTTAAAGAGCGCTGCTGTTTACAGTAATTAAAGGGTACAAAAAATGGAAGCAAAGGGGCTCGAACCCTTGACCTCCCGCTAGTCAGGCGAGCGCTCTCCCAGCTGAGCTATGCTTCCATCAGTATCCGTATTGTATCATATCGGGCGGAAAATAACAAGGTGACAATTCCAAAAAAATGGATTATACTAATGAAACAGCGGCATAGATTTATGCAAAATTTTTATGAATTTATGAAAGAAAACAGAGGAACAAAGGAAATGACAAAGAAAGAACTCGCTTTGGAGATCATAGAAAGACTGAAGAAGGAATACCCGGACGCGGGCTGTACCCTGGATTATGACCAGGCCTGGAAGCTGCTGGTGAGCGTCCGTCTGGCAGCCCAGTGTACGGACGCCCGGGTGAACGTGGTAGTGGAGAAGCTGTATGAAAAATATCCCGACGTGCAGGCTCTGGCAGGGGCCTCCGTGGAGGAGATTGAAGCCATCGTAAAGCCCTGCGGTCTGGGGCACAGCAAGGCCCGGGACATCAGCGCCTGCATGCGGATCCTGCGGGATCAGTATGGGGGCCATGTGCCGGAGGATTTCGACGCCCTGCTGAAGCTGCCGGGCGTGGGCCGGAAAAGCGCGAACCTGATCATGGGGGACGTCTTCGGGAAACCGGCCATTGTGACAGATACCCACTGCATCCGGCTGACGAACCGCATGGGGCTGGTGGATAATGTCAAAGAACCGAAGAAGGTAGAGATGGCCCTGTGGAAAATCATTCCGCCGGAGGAGGGCAGCGATTTCTGCCACCGGCTGGTGTACCACGGGCGCGAGATCTGTACGGCGCGCACAAAGCCCCACTGCGATCGCTGCTGCCTTTCTGATATCTGCGCGAAAAACGGTGTGGAGAGCTGACGAAAGAGGAGGACGAGATGGAAACTGCGACAGTGACTTTAAAAAAGGGAGAGGGCCGGTCCCTGAAGGCCGGAGGAGCCTGGATTTATGACAATGAGATCGAATCGGTGATGGGAAGCTTTGAGGACGGCGATATCGTAAGAGTGCAGGATTTCGACGGTTACGGTCTGGGGAAGGGGTTTATCAACCGCCATTCCAAAATCCGCGTGCGGATGCTGACGAGAAATCCCGCGCAGGAGATTGACCGGGACTTTCTGCGAAGGAGAGTGAAGGACGCCTGGGAGTACCGGAAGAGGACAGTGGATACCGCAAGCTGCCGCCTGATTTTCGGAGAGGCAGATTTCCTGCCGGGCTTCGTGGCGGACAAGTTTTCCGACGTGCTGGTGATCCAGTCTCTGGCTCTGGGAATGGACCGGTATAAGGAAGCGATCGTGGAGGAGCTGAAGGAGGCTCTTTTGGAGGACGGAATCCGGATCCGCGGCGTCTATGAGAGAAGCGACGCCAAGGAACGGGAGAAAGAGGGAATGGAGCGGGTCAAAGGTTTCCTGGGAGCCCCCTTTGATACGAATGTGGAAATCACAGAAAATGGCGTCCGCTATCTGGTGGATGTAAAGGACGGCCAGAAGACAGGCTTTTTCCTGGACCAGAAATATAACCGTCTGGCGGTGCAGAAGCTGTGCAGGGACGCGCGGGTCCTGGACTGTTTCACCCACACAGGCTCCTTTGCCCTGAACGCAGGTCTGGCCGGAGCCAGAGAGGTGCTGGGAGTGGACGCCTCCGAACTGGGAATACGCCAGGCAGAACGGAACGCGCAGCTGAACGGCCTTCAGGACCGGGTGCGTTTTCAGACGGCGGATGTCTTCGATCTGCTGCCGGAGCTGGAGAGGCAGGGCGAGCAGTTCGACGTGGTGATTCTCGACCCGCCCGCCTTTACGAAGTCCAGAAGCTCTGTGAAAAACGCCGTGAAGGGCTACCGGGAGATCAATATGCGGGGAATGAAGCTTGTGCGGGACGGAGGTTTCCTGGCCACCTGCTCCTGCTCGCATTTTATGAACTACGAGCTTTTTACCGAGACGCTTAAGCAGGCGGCCCGGAGCGTCCACCGGCGGCTCCGCCAGGTGGAATACCGGACCCAGGCGCCGGATCATCCGATTCTGTGGGCGGCGGATGAGTCCTATTACCTGAAATTTTATATTTTCCAGGTCTGTGAGGAAAAATGACCATGAGACTTCCGGCAGAATTTGAAGAACGAATGAAGCGGCTTCTGGGAGAGGAATATCCAGCTTTCCGGGAAAGCTATGAAAAGGGGCCTTATCAGGCTCTGCGGGTGAATTCCTGCAGGATCGATCCGGAGGAATTCGCGCGGTTAAGCCCCTTTGTTCTGCGCCCGGTGCCCTGGGCGAAGGACGGGTTCTACTATGGAGGGGAGGACCGGCCGGGAAAGCATCCCTGGCACGAGGCCGGCCTCTATTATATTCAGGAGCCCAGCGCCATGGCGGTGGCGGCTCTGGCCGGCGCGAAGCCCGGTGAGCGGATTCTCGATCTCTGCGCCGCGCCGGGCGGCAAAACCACCCAGCTGGCGGCGGCCATGAGGGGAGAAGGACTCCTCGTATCCAACGAGATCCATCCGGGCCGCGCGAAGATCCTTTCCTCCAATGTGGAACGGATGGGGATTCCAAATGCGGTGGTGCTCAATGAGACGCCGCGGCGGCTGGCAGAGCGCTTTCCGGCCTTTTTTGACCGGATTGTGGTAGACGCTCCCTGCTCCGGGGAGGGCATGTTCCGAAAGGAGGAGCAGGCGCTCCTGCAGTGGAGTCCGGAAAACGTGGCGATGTGCGCAGCCCGGCAGCAGGAGATCCTGGAGGAGGCGGCCCGGATGCTCCGCCCCGGCGGCATACTGGTTTACTCCACCTGCACCTTCGCGCCGGAGGAGGACGAGGGAAGCGCTGCGGCCTTTTTAAGCCGTCATCCGGAATTTTCGATAGAAAAGGTGAAAGGATACGAGGGCTTCGCGCCCGGACGGCCGGAATGGGCGGCGTCCGGCAGGGGAGCCGGGAGGGCGGAGCTTGCGGATACCTTCCGCCTCTGGCCCCATCGCCTAGAAGGAGAGGGGCATTACGCTGCCGTGTTCCGGAAGGAAGGCGGCGGGCAGGAGGAAGCTGGGGAAAGAGAGGCTGCCAGGGCAGGCCGGGAAGGAGAGATTGCGCGGGCCGGCCGGGAAAGGGGAAGGGAGGCGTTCCCGGCGGCGGAAAAGGAGGCGCTCCGCCTGTATCAGGAGTTTGCCCGGGAAAACCTGAAAAAGACGCCGGAGGGGATCCCGCTCCTCTTTGGAGAGCAGCTGTATCTTCTGCCCTGCGCCCTGAATTTGAAAGGTCTTAAGGTCCTGCGGGCCGGCCTCCACCTGGGGACAGTACGGAAAGGGCGGTTCGAGCCTGCCCATGCTCTGTCCCATGCCCTGCGGGCAGAGGAGGCGTGCAGGACGGTCGATTTTGCGGCTGATTCGCCGGAAATCCGGGCTTACCTGCGGGGGGAGAGCCTGGAGGCGGAGGAAGAGGGCCGGAGAGGAAAGGGCTGGGCCCTGGTGCTGGCCGGCGGCTATCCGCTGGGCTGGGGGAAGCTGGCCGGAGGAATGCTGAAGAATCATTATCCAAAAGGACTGCGGCTCAGTATCTGATGGCTGCGTAATACCGCTGTATAATACCCAGGGCGGCTCGGGAAAAAATACTTTACCTGGCCGGAAAAATGTATTATGATAGAGTGGTTGAGAAAAAGAGATCCGCGGCGCGGCGTCCACTGTCTGGAGAGAAGTTTCGGATGTCCGGGCCCGGGTATAGGCGAACATATGAGAGGAGAACTGTAACGATGGCAGAAAAAACGGTTGCGGAAAGAAGCCTGGAGCTTCACGAGAAGTGCAGAGGAAAACTTGAGGTCAAGTCCAGAGTTCCGGTCAAGACGAAGGAAGACCTGTCCCTGGCTTATACGCCGGGCGTAGCGGCTCCCTGTCTGGAGATCCAGAAGGATGTGGAGAAGTCTTACGTCTACACGAACCGCTGGAACACCTGTCTGGTAGTGACCGACGGAACGGCTGTCCTGGGCCTTGGCGATATCGGACCGGAGGCAGGCATGCCGGTTATGGAAGGAAAGTGCGTGCTCTTTAAGGAGTTTGGCAATGTGGACGCTTTCCCGCTCTGCGTAAAGAGCAAGGACGTCGATGAGATTGTAAATACGATTTACCTGATTTCCGGCAGCTGCGGCGGCGTGAACCTGGAGGATATTTCCGCTCCCCGCTGCTTCGAGATTGAGAAGAAGCTGAAGGAAAAATGCGATATTCCGATCTTCCATGACGACCAGCATGGAACGGCTGTCATCACGCTGGCAGGTCTGACCAACGCCCTGCGCCTGGTAGGAAAGAAGAAAGAGGAGATTAAGGTAGCCGTGAACGGCGCGGGAGCGGCTGCGATTTCCATTACCAAGCTTCTGATCGCGGCAGGCATCAAGGACGTGACCCTGTGCGACCGCACCGGAGCCATTTACGAGGGACGCGAGAAGGGTATGAATCCTATCAAGGAAGAGATGGCGAAGATCACGAACCGGGAAAAGATCCACGGAAGCCTGGCAGACATCGTGAAGGGCGCGGATGTGTTCATCGGCGTAAGCGCTCCGGGCGCTCTGACCACAGAGATGGTAAAGACCATGGCGAAGGACGCGATCATCTTTGCCTGCGCGAACCCGACGCCGGAGATTTATCCGGACGACGCGAAGTCAGGCGGAGCGAGAGTCATCGCTACGGGCCGCAGCGATTTCCCGAACCAGATCAACAACGTGCTGGCGTTCCCGGGAATCTTCCGCGGAGCCTTCGACGTGCGCGCGAAGGATATCAACGACGAGATGAAGATGGCGGCTGCCGAGGCGCTGGCCAATCTGATTTCCGACGACGAACTGTCTGAGGATTACATCATTCCGGCCGCTTTCGATCCGAGAGTAGGAAAGGCTGTGGCTGAGGCTGTGGCTGAGGCCGCGAGAAAATCCGGCGTAGCCCGCATTTAATCCATTTTCTGGAGGATAAGACCCTCCGGCGCAGAGATCCCGGCGATTTCTGTGCCGGAGGGTTTTGTGCATATTCGATAAAACAGTAAAAGGATTGTGGAAAAATATTGACATAAATGACGGAAGATGGCACAATAAAAGCAGGCAGTATGCCGGCACCGGGAAAGCAGTCGGGGATACTGTCAAAAAGACATTTTCGCGGAGGTATTCCTATGAACGAGTATGAAATGATTCGCGGCGTCCTGGAGCATAGCAGCTATACGGTGGCTATGTGCGGGACCGATATGATGAAGGAATCGGGGATGCCAAGTCTCAGAGCTCCGGAAATCGCCTATCAGGTGGAAAAGGAGTATGGATACTCCCCGGAAGAGATCTTTTCTTCCGTATTTTACACGAACCGTACGGAGACATTTTTCAACTACTACCGGAAATACATGCTGATGCCGCCACTGGAGCCAAGCGAGGGCTTTTACGCCCTGGCGGAGCTGGAGAGGCGGGGACAGCTGCAGTGCAGCATTGCCAACAATGTGCATAACCTTCCGGGCCGGGCCGGCTGCAAAAAGATCCTGAATCTGCATGGGACCATTTATGACAACGAATGCCCGCGCTGCGGAAGGAAGTATTCCATGGAATACATGCGCGATTCCA
>CALWQJ010000038.1 GCA_944383645.1 uncultured Merdimonas sp. | reverse complement strand
GAGATCCGCTTTGCGCCTCAGCTGCACACGAAAAAGGGGCTGACCCAGGAGCAGGTGGTGAAGGCGGCTCTTCAGGGCCTCCAGGAGGCGGCAGCAGGATCGTTTTTCAAGGCGAAGCTGATTTTGTGCTGTATGCGGGGAGCGGACAACCGGGAGGAAAATCTGCTGACAGTGCGCACAGCCGCAGCCTTCCTGGGAAGGGGCGTGGCGGCTCTTGACCTGGCCGGGGCAGAGGCCCTGTATCCGACGGCGGATTATGGGGAGGTATTCGCGCTGGCAAAGGAGCTTTCGGTTCCCTTTACGATCCATGCCGGGGAGGCAGACGGGCCGGAGAGTATCCGGGCGGCCCTTCGTATGGGAGCCAGCCGGATCGGGCACGGCGTGCGGGCCGGGGAGGATCCGGAGCTTCTGGAAGAGCTTAAGGAAAAGCAGATCCCGCTGGAGATGTGCCCCAGCAGCAACGTACAGACGAAGGCGGTGCCGTCCCTTTCAGAGCACCCGGTGCTTTCGTACCTGCGGCGCGGCCTTCTGGTGACTGTGAACACAGACAATATGACCGTTTCGGATACGACGATAGAACGGGAATTCCGGCTTTTGAAGGAAGAGCTTGGCATGACGCCGGAGGAACGGCGGCAGCTGTTTTTGAACGCCGCGGACGCCGCCTTTCTGACTGCGGAAGAGAGGTGGCGGCTGAAGGACGTGATAGAGAAGGTTTGCGTGGGAAAGACGGAATCGTAAAACAGTCGAATGAATGGAAAAAGGACGGAAGCGCTGCTTTTTTAAGCGGCATTTCCGTCCTTTTACGGTGTAATATCGTAATTTAGCTCGTTACCATTCGCAGTCTTGATTCAAACCTGGCAACAGAGATTTTCGTGCAGGCACGGCACATCTGTTGCCAGGTCTGAATCGGCTGTGAATCGTAACTTTAGTTCAGCTTCAGGTTCTTAAACAGCTCACCTAAGTTTGTAGTCAGCTCCTCGGTCTTGGGAAGCACAACCTTCTCCTCGCGGACCTCTTCCGCAGCCACATCCTTCAGGGCCTTCATACTCAGGGAAAGCTTGCCGTCCTTGATGGCGATGACCTTGACCTTTACGGTGTCGCCCACCTTCAGGACTACGTCGGGAGTCTTGATGCGCTTGTCGGAAATCTGGGATACGTGAACCAGGCCGGAAAGTCCGTCGCCCAGGTCGATGAATGCGCCGTAGGGCTGGATGCTTTCTACCTTTCCTTCCGTCACGAAGCCCACCTGTACATTGGAGATCTTCGCGCGGCGTTCCTCTGCGGCCTTCTCTCTTAATATCTCACGGGCGGAGAGAACCAGTCTCTTCTTTTCTGGATCCACTGTGATCACCTGTACTTGAATCTCCTTGTTCAGCCAGTCCTCCAGATTCTCCACATAGCTCAAGGAAAGCTTCGATGCGGGAATGAAGCCCCGGATGCCCTCCACGTAAGCCACTACGCCGCCTTTTACCACGCCGCCGACCTTTACGTCCAACACGGTCTTCTCATCCATGTACTCCTGCAGCTTCTTCCAGGCCAGCTCATTTGCGGCAGCCTTTCTGGAAAGCAGGATATGTCCCTGTCCGTCGTCCGTGCGCAGAACGGTGGCCGTTACCTCATCGCCCACCTGTACGTCGCGCGTGATGGAGAAGGACGGGTCGTCAGAGTAATCCTCCGGCTTGATGACGCCGTCTGTGTAGGATTTCAGATCCACGGTCACTTCCGTGTCAGATACGCCGATGACAGTGCCGGTCAGCACGTCTCCCTCCTGCACCTGGCGGAGGGAGGCCTCCAGCTCAGCTGCGTAGTCATCCATGGTCAGTTTCTCTTCCATTTTGCAGATACCCCTTTTCGTAAATTATTTTCTAAAAATCTGTCCAATACCTGTATTATATGGTAATATGGGACAAAAAGCAAACGTAAATCGGGAGAAAAACGGATGAATACAGTAAAAGTACGAAATATAATTCTGGGAGAGGGGATGCCGAAGATCTGCGTGCCCGTTACAGGACGCACGAAAGAGGAAATCAGCCTGCGGCTGGAGGAGGCCCTGGAGACAGAGGCGGATCTGCTGGAGTGGAGAGCGGACTGGTATGAGCAGGCGCTGGAGAAGGAACGCCTCCTGGAGCTGCTGGATTTTCTGCGGGCGGCCCTTGGGGAACGGCCGCTGCTCGTGACCTTCCGGACGCGGGAGGAGGGCGGTGAGCAGGAGGCCCCGCGGGAGGCGTACGAGGCCTTCCTGGACACGGTTCTGGAGTCCGGGAAAGCCGATCTGATCGATGTGGAGCTGTTCCGGGGAGAGGAGCTGCTCAGAAATATCTGCCGGAGAGCTCACGAAGCAGGCGTGGCGGTGGCAGCCTCCAGCCATGATTTTGAAGGGACGCCGGAAAAGGAAGAGATCATCCGGAGGCTTTGCCGGATGCAGGAATGCGGAGCGGATCTTCTCAAGCTGGCGGCCATGCCGAAGAATCCGGGGGATGTGCTCACGCTTCTTTCCGCCACCTTGGAAATGAAAGAAAAGTATGCGGGGCAGCCGCTGATCACCATGTCTATGGGAGGCGCGGGGCTTGTGAGCCGCCTGTCCGGGGAGGTCTTCGGGTCGGCCCTGACCTTTGGATCGGCGGGGGTGGCTTCCGCGCCGGGACAGATCGACGCAGATCGGCTTCGGAGCGCGCTGGAGCTTCTGCACGGCAGCCTGTAGGACCGGAAAGGCTTTCATGAAAGCAGAGCGTCTGGCATAAGCTGTGTGGAAAGAAGCCTTGCGGATGGAAGAATGCGGTGGAAAATTCCAAACTTGAAAATATGCTGAACCTGGCTTTGGACGCTACGCCGGAGGAGCGGGCGCGCTCTTTGAACCTGGGCGTGGGTTTCGACCGGGAGAGCGATGCCTGGGAGCTGATTGTAAAGTATTCCGGTTCCCTTCTTTTTCTGGAAGAAATGGGCATTACGGTCACGGAGCTTCTGAATGAATACGCTGTGCTGGTGGTGCCGGAGCCTTTGATAGAAAGCCTGGCCGCTGTGCCGGAGATCGAATATATAGAAAAACCAAAGAGGCTGTTTTTCGCTGCGCAGCAGGGGAGGACGGCCTCCTGTATTACCGGGGTGCAGAACGCGCAGTACGATTTGTATGGAGAGGGCGTCTTGGTGGCTGTCCTGGATTCCGGCGTGGATTATACGCATCCTGATTTCCGAAATGAGGACGGGACGACGCGGATCCGCTACCTCTGGGATCAGACGATTCCGGGCGGGCCTCCCCGGGGCTACCGGATCGGGACAGAGTATACCAAGGAACAGATAGACGCCGCGCTCCGGGAGGCGGATCCGGCGCGGAGAAGAGAACTGGTGCCAAGCGTCGATACGAGCGGTCACGGCACCCGGGTCCTGGGCATCGCGGCGGGGAACGGACGCGCCGGGGGCGGGCGTTACCGGGGGGTGGCTCCGAAAAGTGAAATTCTTGTGGTGAAGCTGGGAACGCCCCGGACAGATTCCTTCCCCCGCACCACCGAGCTGATGCAGGGGCTCGACTACTGTATCCGGAAAGCAAGGGAGCTGGGCCTTCCTGTGGCGGTCAACATAAGCTTCGGCAATACCTATGGGGCCCACGACGGCACCTCGCTTCTGGAGACATACATTACCGATATGGCGAATATCTGGAAATCCGTGATCTGCATCGGCACGGGAAACGAAGGATACGCGGCCGGGCACGCGGCCGCGCGCCTTCAGGAAGGAGAGAAAAAGGAAATTCAACTGGCAGTGGGAGCGTATGAGCCAGGGCTGAACGTCCAGATCTGGAAATCCTATCTGGACGATATGGCGGTCTCCCTCACAAGCCCGGGCGGGCAGAGCGCAGGCTTTATCCGGAACCTTCTGGGGCCCCAGCGCTTTACCCTGGAGCGGACGGAAATCCTGCTGTACTACGGGGAGCCTTCGCCCTACAGCCAGTCCCAGGAGATTTATCTGGAATTCCTTCCGACGGGGAATTATGTGGACACAGGGATCTGGACCCTGACGCTTGAGGCAAGGGAAATCCGGGACGGACGTTTCCACCTGTGGCTTCCAAGCGCCTCCGCCCTGAATGGAAACACCCGCTTTCTGGAGCCGGAGGCAGAGACGACGCTTACGATTCCCTCCACGGCCCGCCGGGTGGCGGCGGTGGGGGCCTACGACAGCCGAAGCCGTACCTACGCGGATTTTTCCGGCCGGGGCGGTACGGCGGACGGCCGGGGGCGGCCGGTGCTGGCCGCCCCCGGCGTGGACGTGGTGACGACGGCGCCTGGCGGAGGCTATGCCTCCGCCACGGGCACCTCCTTTGCCACACCCTTTGTGACCGGCGCTGCGGCCCTTCTGATGCAGTGGGGCATCACGGACGGAAACGATCCTTTCCTGTACGGGGAAAAGGCCGCCGCCTATCTGGAAAAGGGCGCGCGGCCTCTGCCCGCCTTCGCGGCCTATCCCAATCCCCAGATCGGCTGGGGAACTCTGTGCCTGCGGGAAAGCCTGCCGGAGTAAACCTGTTCTTGTCTAGGTTGTAATTTTGTTAATGCAGCAGTCCAGGCGCTATTCTCTGGACATAAGTTTCAAGTGTAGCGCGATCTACAAGGGCCGTCGTGGTTCCCTGGCGCGTAGTGCTCAATCCCGCTGCGCAGGTAGCAATCTTAGCAGCGGAGAGCATATCATAGCCATATAGAAGATAGGCAACCAGGGCACATATAAAGGCATCGCCTGCTCCGGAACTGTCTACAGATACGACATTAATGGCAGGGAGACTGCAGGTAAGCTTATGAGAATGAATATAGCAGCCTTCCGCTCCGAGAGTAACGATAACAGTCTGAATACCGTGGCTCAGAAGCAGATCTGCTTTTTCTTCCATGGTTCCGGAACCCGGGCAGATTTCATTTAATTCATCCAGATTAGGAACCAGAATGTCGATGAATTTTACCAGCTCAGGCGGGAGAACAGAGCAGGCGCTGGGTTTCAATACAGTAATCAGATTGTTTTTTTTCGCCAGTTCACCGGCTTTTATGAGCGCTTCCATGGGAACCTCTGTCTGCATAAGACAGAAGCTGGAGTTTGAGAATAAATGTTCATTGGCTTCAATATCGCTGGCAGTAAGCGCGTTATTTGCGCCTGACATGATGGAAATCATAGAATTTCCATCTTCCTGGACGAATATGTAAGCCTGTCCTGTTTTCTGTCCCTTTCTGCGCTGAATGCCGGAAATATCCGACAAATATGCTTTTGTATATTCATAGAGCATGTCTGCGTCTGCATCGTCTCCTACACAGCCTATAGCGCAGACCGTGTGTCCCAGCTTTGCCAGCCCCACCGCTTCATTGATGCATTTTCCACCCGGGTGAATGACAGAAGCTGGAGAGGTAACGGTTTTTCCGGTATGTGGAAGTTCTTTGAAATTCATGTAATTGTCAATGTTGATACTGCCAAGAGAGATGACCTTTTTTATGCGTGACTGGTAGGGAATATCAATGGAGTACAGGCTGTCCAGCTGAAAGTGTTCTTCTTCAGGAGGAAGAGCTTCTTTTTTTTCCATAATATGTACCAGAGTATCTGTTATGCGGCGGCAGAACGCTGTATAAGGGATTGTCAGAGAAGAGAGCTGGGGATAGGCATGCCCGGCTTCGGTCTCTTCCTTCAGGCAAACCAGAGAAAGATCACAGGGAATGGTATAATGCAGGCTTTCCATGGACTGTGCCAGATGGACAGCGGCAGAATAGCGGAACACAACGATGCCGCTGAACACGTGGCTGGCCAGCCGGTTGATGGGAAGTCCGTCTTCTTCATAAAAAATCAGAGAGTCGTCCAGGACAATTCCATGCTCAAAAAGATATTGTCTGCAGCCGCTGCAGAAAAGTTCCGCATTTCTTTCATGGCAGAGAAGGCAGGCGATTTCTGTATGGCCCGCCTGGATCAGGGCTTTTGCAGCCAAATATCCCGCTTTTTCAAAATCTATATTGAAGGCGTGCTCACAGGCGGCATTGAAAAAAACATAAGGGATCCCAGCACGCTTAAGCTGTGCGGACGCAGAAAGCTCATCTGGGGAAACGGGCTCCCAGAGTATTCCGTCAACACGCAGATTGACGAGGGCGGTTATATTTTTTAATTCCTGCTCCAGAGACTGTCTGCTTTCGCGGAAAATGACAGAGTAGCCGTTATCTGCGGCTGCAGTCAGGATGCCCTCCGCGTAATGTCTGATGTTTTCAGCGTTTCTTAAAATTACGCCAATGCAGAGACTTCGGCCTGAGTATGAAGTCATGACAGAAGCATAGGGTTTATAATGATATTCTTTTGCGATCCGCAGAACATGTTCCCGGGTTTCCGCGCTGATGCTGCTGTCTTTTCCATTCATGATTTTGGAAACAGTAGAGACAGAGACGCCGGCAAGTTCTGCAATTTCGTTGATGGTCATGGTTATTTTGCCTCCACAATGTAATGATGTAAAAACGTAAGATATTGACATTATACAATGAAAGGAAAAAAAGTAAAAGAAAATTATAAAAAACGTATAAAACAATATTGACGGGGGGGGGTAAATATGCTATCCTTTCACTAAGAAAATAATTTCGGAAAATGTTTTCTTTAATTTCACCAAAGTAAAGGAGAGGGAAAGAATGAAAAAGGCAGTATCATTGTTGCTGGTGTTGACCATGATCGCGTCCCTGTTGGCAGGATGCGGCGGAGGGTCTAAAGAAGCAGAGGACACAGATGCTTCCTCCAATGTGGAACCTGCAGTGGTAGAGGAACCGGAAGTAACGGAAGAAACGACGTATAAGAAAGATATCCGTATCGGCACCCTGGCAGATCTGACGACAGCCTGCCGTTATGCGGGAACGGCAACTGTTACGACCCAGACCTGTAATTCTACGTTCAACGGCCTTGTGGCTATGGATGTGAATGGCGAGGCGTCGCCTGAGCTGGCTCTGGAATGGTCTCAGAACGAGGATGCCAGCGAGTGGACTTTCAAGCTTCGTGAGGGAGTAAAATTCCATGACGGAAGTGATTTTACAGCGGAAGACGTAAAATTCACCTGGGAGTATGCAAGTACGACGGAAAATGAGGGAATCGCACAGCCGATTACGGGTGTAAGCATGGTAGACGAAGTGGTTGTGGAAGATCCCTATACCGTAACATTTAAGCTGAACACAAGCTCTGCTGACTGGCTGTATTACGCAGCGCAGGATATTCTCTGCAAAAATGCAATTGAGTCCCAGGGCTTTGAGGAAGGCAGTAAAATCGGTACCGGACCTTATTATTTTGACAGCCTGGAAACGGGTGTGTCATGGACAATCCGCCGGTTTGAGGATTACTGGGGAGAGAAGCCTGTGACAGAATCCATTACCTTTGTGGTGATTACGGATGCAAGCTCCAGAGCTCTGGCTCTTCAGTCCGGAGATATTGACGCCATGTATGATGGAAATCCGTCTGACCTGGTGAATTTCATGAACGATGATCAGTATAATGTTTACAAGGCAGACAATATCCAGGTAGTGTACGCAGGCTTTAACGCGCTGACAGAGTACGGTTCCAACGAAATTGTGCGCCAGGCTGTGGCGATGGCAGTCAACCGGGATGACATCGTAAATGCATGTTATGAAAACGGAAGCTGCGGTACCGTGGCTGAGAACTTTATCAGTACGGTAGGAGCAGGCTATACAGATGTAGAGACCTATGCGTATGATCCGGAAGGGGCGAAGCAGCTTCTGGAGGAAAACGGGCTTTCTGATATTACGCTGAAGCTGTATACATTTGCGAAATATATTCCGCTGGCAGAGGTTATGCAGGCGAACCTGAGCGCGGTAGGCATCAATCTTGAAATTACAGAGTATGCGCAGACTGGATTTACAAACGCAATTAAGGAAGACAATCAGTATGATCTGGCGATTAACTGTACTTCCCAGTACGGTGGAATCCTGACGGTTATGGTCGAGTATCTGATGACGAATGCGGCGAGATCTTTCATGAATTATTCCAATGCGGAGTTTGACGCGATGCTGGAAGAGGCTCTGGCAAGCTCTACTTATGATGAAATGCTTGAAAAGTACGCAGAGCTTCAGCAGTTTGTAGCAGATGAGGTGCCGGCAGTGCCGCTGTGCATGGCCAATCTGTTCTGCGTAGGATCCGGAAACTTCTACGGAGTAAATCTGAATGCGCAGGCAGTTGATGTAGACTTTACTTACTGCTACGTTATTGAGGAATAAGGAACAGCATTTTTGAAACAGAATAGATAGAATGGCAGCAGAGGAAATGGAATAGTATATTCTGTTTCCTCTGTTACAAAAAAGGAGTTCGCTATGCTGAAATATGTAATAAAGCGTATTTTAATGATTATACCGGTAGTGCTGGCCGTTTCCTTTATCGTATTTTTTATCATGGATTTTGTTCCTTCTGATCCTGCAGTTACGGCGCTTGGTGACGGAGCTACCGAGGAGCAGCTGGAATATTACCGGGAGACGCACGGGCTGAACGACCCGCTGGTTGTACGTTATGTCCGGTATATGGGAGGAATCCTCCATGGAGATATGGGAACCAGTTATGCCAATAACCAGCAGGTATGGGATCTGTTTTTTGCGAAATTTCCGAATACACTGCGGCTGGCAGTCGCGTCGGTGGTAGTTACGGTGGTTCTTTCCATTCCATTGGGAGTGATTGCGGCTGTAAAAGAAAATACATGGGTGGATACCGTGTGTTCGACCCTGTCATTTATCGGCCTGGCTATGCCGAATTTCTGGCTGGGACTTCTGCTGATTATGCTTTTTGCTGTGAATCTGGGGCTTCTGCCCTCTACAGGAGCGGACGGCTTCGCCAGCCTAATTTTGCCGGCCATTACCTGCGGAACAGGAAATATGGCGGCGCTGACACGTATTACCAGATCCTCCATGCTGGATGTTCTGAAACAGGATTATCTGAGAACAGCCAGAGCAAAGGGACAGAGTGAGTCAAAAATCATCACGCATCATGCGTTCAAGAACGCGCAGATTCCGGTAGTGACCCAGATTGGCATACAGATGTCGACGCTGATTGGAGGAGCGGTTCTGACGGAACGTGTATTTGCGTGGCCAGGTGTGGGCGCTTTCCTGGTGGATTCCATACAGAAAAGTGACTTCGAAGTGGTAACCGGATTTGTAATTATGCTGGCAATTTTTGTTTCTATCGTTTTGCTGATCGTAGACGTTCTGTACGCGTTTATGGATCCGAGAATTAAAGCACAGTATGCCAGAAGTTGAGGGAGTCGCTTATGAACAGTTCAAATGAAGTAAAATCCAGTGTAAAACAGAATCGGGCCCTGGAAGTCTGGAAGCAGTACAGACGGAATAAGGGAGCCATGATTGGGCTGGTGATTCTGATCATACTGATTCTGATTGCGGTATTTGCTGATGTTATTTGGGATTATGAAACAGATATTACAGCAATGCAGGTAGGAGACAGACTGCTGAAGCCCTGTCTGGAACATCCATTTGGAACAGATAATTACGGGCGTGATATGCTGGCTCGAATCGGATATGGAACCAGATATTCTCTTTCTATAGGCTTTGTTTCAGTTCTTATGGGTGTTATCATAGGAGTGCCTCTGGGGGCCCTGTCAGGTTACATAGGCGGAAGATTTGATACGATTCTGATGCGTCTGGTAGATACCTTTACCATTATTCCGAGTCTTCTGATGACGATTATTTTAGTATCAGTGCTTGGAACCAATCTTTTAAACCTTATGATAGCGCTGTCGATCAGTACAATACCTGTAATAACCCGTATCACACGCGCTTCGGTAATGGTTACGCGGAATAGTGATTATATCGAATCCGCAAGAGCTATCGGCGCGCCGGTACATACGATCCTGCTGAAGCATGTTCTCCCGAACTGCTTTTCTCCTATTCTGGTGCAGGCAACACTGAGAGTAGGAACATCCATCATTTCTGCCGCAGGACTCAGCTACATCGGATTGGGAGTGCCGCTTCCGACTCCGGAATGGGGAGCTCTTTTGAGCGCATCCAAATCATTTATTATTAACGCACAGCACATGTGCCTGTTCCCGGGTCTGGCAATTATGATTACGGTTATGGTGATTAATCTGGTTGGAGACGGGCTGCGGGGCGCGCTTGATCCGAAACTGAAACGATGAGGCGGTGAAAATATGAAGTTAAACGGGAAAAACGGGAAAAGTGATACTAATCTTGAGCAGATAAGAGAAAAGACAGATCTTGCGGTGAGCGTGGAAAATCTGGTCGTTCATTATGAGACTTCTTCTGAGACAGTAGAGGCGGTTAATTCCATCAGCTTCAGCCTGAAGAAAAAAAGGACGCTGGGACTTGTGGGAGAGACGGGTGCAGGAAAGACTACGGCGATGCTGGCGTTGATGAATATGGTTCCTAATCCGCCGGGAAGAATTATTGAGGGAGAAATCCGCGTAAACGGTCTGGATATGAGAAAACTGACGCCGGCACAGCTTCAGCATGTGCGAGGCAGTGAGATTGCCATGATTTTCCAGGATCCAATGACCTCTCTGAATCCTGTTCTGACAATAGGAGAGCAGATAGGGGAAAGTATTCTTCTTCACAGGAATATTTCCAAGGCGGAGGCGTTGAAGGAGACACAGAAGCTCCTGGAAAGAGTGGGAATCGATCCCGAACGGTATGGAGAATATCCGCACCAGTTTTCAGGTGGAATGCGCCAGAGGGTTGGAATTGCCATTGCGCTGGCCTGCAATCCTTCTGTGCTTATCGCGGACGAGCCTACCTCGGCTCTTGATGTAACCATACAGGCGCAGATTCTCCAGATGATGCGCAAGCTGAAAGAAGAAAACGATACTTCGATGATTCTGATTACGCACGATCTGGGAGTGGTTGCGGAAATGTGCGATGACGTCGCCGTAATGTACGCGGGACATATCGTGGAGTACGGAACGCTGGAAGAGGTGTTTAATAAAACGAAGCATCCCTATACGGAAGGACTTTTCAATTCGCTGCCGAATATTAATAACCGGGTGGAGAAGCTGCAGCCTATCCAGGGACTGATGCCGGATCCTGCAAACCTTCCAAAGGGCTGCGCTTTTGCCGAGCGCTGTCCGTACGCAAGTGAAGCATGCAGAGAAAATCCTCCGGAGACCCACAGCTTTTCTGACACGCATCTGGCTGCCTGTACTGCGTACCAGGATCCGGATTTCAGGATTGGGAGGAATAAGTAATGGCGGATACGATTCTTGAAGTAAAAAATCTGAAGAAGTATTTTAAAACCAATAAAGGCAATGTGCATGCGGTAGACAATGTAAGCTTTACTCTGGAAAGAGGAAAGACGCTGGGAATTGTCGGAGAATCCGGCTGCGGAAAATCCACTACGGGACGTACGATTTTGAGATTGATAGAACCTACTTCCGGAGAAGTATATTTTGACGGGAAGGATATCTGTAAAGTTTCCAATAAGGAAATGACGAAACTGAGAAAAGATATGCAGATTATTTTCCAGGATCCCTTTTCTTCTCTGGATCCGCGTATGACGGTCAGCCAGCTGATTGCAGAGCCTCTGAAATATCACAAAATCATAGAAGCATCCGGAAAAGAACTGGAGCAGAAGACCGAAGAAATGGTGCTGGATCTGATGAGAACGGTAGGTCTTGCAGAACGTCTTTATAATGCGTACCCCCATGAGCTTGATGGAGGACGCAGACAGCGTATTGGAATTGCAAGAGCACTGATTCTGCAGCCGAAACTGATTGTATGTGACGAGCCGGTTTCAGCTCTTGATGTATCCATTCAGGCACAGATTCTGAACCTTCTGCAGGAACTGCAGAAGGAAAGGGGCTTGACTTATATCTTTATTACACATAATCTGTCAGTAGTGAATCATATTGCGGATGAAATTGCAGTCATGTATCTGGGAAGCATTGTTGAAAAGGCTCCGGTCGAGGAACTGTTTCAGAATCCTCTTCATCCTTATACAAAAGCACTGCTGTCCGCGATCCCGGTTCCGGAAATTCACAAAAAGCAGAATGGTCCTGTAATACAGGGTGAGGTAGTCTCCCCGATCAATCTTCCGGATGAATGCAGATTTTATAAGCGCTGTCCTATCAGCTGCGAAGCCTGCAGGCAGGGAGTTCCCGAACTGAGAGAGGTTCTGCCGGGACATTTTGTAGCCTGTGGATGCTGTCAGTGATAAAACGGCAAACTATACGGTAGGAGATAAGAACACATGAGAATTGTCAATTTTGGTTCCTTAAACATTGACTACACATTTGTAGTAAGCGAAATAGCACGTCCAGGCCAGACTATTTCATCAGCTGCAGAACTGTGCTTTCCCGGAGGAAAAGGGTTGAATCAGAGTATGGCGATAGCAAAGGCAGGAGGGGCCGTATACCATGCAGGGATCATAGGGGAAGACGGACTGTTTTTGAAAAAGCTTCTGGAGAATGCCGGAGTTGACTGCAGATTTATCAAGGTAGTTGAGGAGGGCACAGGAAAAGCTTTTATACAGGTGGAGTCGTCCGGACAGAACTGCATTGTTCTAAGCGGCGGCGCGAACCAGAAAAATAGTCATGAGTATTGTGATCTGATCCTGCAGAACTTTGACAAAGGAGATTATTTGTTGATTCAGAATGAAATGAACTGTATGGATTATCTGATAGACAGAGCCTATGAGAAAGGAATCGAAATTGTTTTAAATCCCTCTCCGATGGATGAAAAGGTGCTGGCGTGTAATTTGTCAAAGGTTTCCGTCTTCATTATGAATGAGGATGAAGGAGAAAAGATTACAGGAATCAGCGGACCGGATAAAATTCTTGACAGAATGGGTGAAATGTATCCGGAGGCAAAAACGATTCTGACTCTGGGAAGCCAGGGAGCCGTATATGCGTGGAAAGAAGAGCGGATTTGGCAGGAGAGTTATAAGGTAGATACGGTAGATACTACAGGAGCGGGAGATACCTTTACAGGTTATCTGCTGGCAAATATGATGAATGGACGCCCTATGGCTGAATGCTTGAAGTATGCAGCCAAGGCTGCATCTATAGCAGTAACCAGGGAAGGGGCCGCCTCCGGAATTCCATGTAAAGAGGAAGTGATTATCTGAATGAATGACGCGGAAAGACTAGAAAAACTGAGTGTTCCCCCCGGAAAGCTTCGGCTGGTAATTGATTCAGATGCGAAAAATGAAATAGACGATCAGTTCGCAATTGCGTGGGCGCTGCGCTCTCCGGAACGTTTCCAGGTGGAAGCAGTGTACGCAGCTCCGTTTTCCCATACCGTTTTTCAGCATAATCTGGGAAATTATGATTATCCGGTTATTGAAGTGCCAGAAGTGGGTATGGAGCAGAGCTATGAAGAAATCCGCCGGATTTATGAAATCCTGCAGATGGATCCGACCGGGAAAGTATTCCGGGGTGCGCGGACCTACCTGAATAAAAATATGGAGCCTGTCCAGAGTGAAGCGGTTACAGACCTGATAGAACGCGGCATGAAGAGCAGTGAAACACTGTATGTGGCATCCATCGGCGCGTGCACAAATGTGGCGTCAGCGCTGCTTCAGGAGCCGAAACTGGCAGATCATATCGTGGTGATCTGGCTGGGAGGACAGCCGCTCTATTTTGAGCATGGATATGAATTTAACATGGGACAGGATATCCGTGCGGCACAGCACTTGTTTAACTGTGGAGTTCCGCTTATCTGGATCCCCTGTATGAATGTGGCTTCCCTTCTGTCTTTCTCAGATGACGAAGCTAGATGTAAACTGAACGGGAAAAGCAGGATAGGGACTTATTTGACGGACATTCTACTCCAACAGTTTCCGGGGCTGGAGAAGGCGGTGAACAGATGCCGGATGCACCGGACGCTTCAGTTAAAGGGGCGGGAAGATCAGTCAGAAGAATATTTTGAACAATTTGAAACAAGGTATGTAGCCTGGTCACGTACGGTCTGGGATATTTCAACCATTGCTTTTCTGAAAAATCCAGGATGGGTTCAGTCAACGCTGGAACCATCGCCAGTTTTGCAGGATGACTGCACCTGGGGAGAACGGAAAAGAGACAGACATAAAATCCGGGTGGCAAATTATTGCCAGCGGGATTTGATTTTTGGAGACTTGACGGCATGTTTAAATCATGACTAAAACGGGAAGATGGCGCTGCAGACGAAAATTCCGGTCTGCAGTGCTGTCTTTCTTTTTCACCCTGGTCAACCTGGGTATGTAATTAAAATTTAATTCTTTCCTCACAATTTGAACACATTTCCCTGTTACACTAAGGAAAATGAGCGGAGGAAGGAGAAATCTTTATGTACGATTATGAGAATTCTACACAGAATCCGGACGGCGCAGCCTCCGGTTCTGGTTCCAATACAGATTCAGGCGCAGGCGCGGGCATAAGCGCGGGTTCTGGCGGGGAGTACCGCTACAGCGGCCCCTTTTATCAGGACGATTTGTCGGGCGCGGGTTCGGGCAGCACGGGAAGCAGAGCTTCGTCCGGATACAGCTACAGCTATGAAAGCGGCGGGTACAGCGGCGGAAGCTGCCGTAATGCCGGCGAGGTGCCGCCGAAGAAGAAAAAGAAGAAGGGCTTTGGGAAGACGCTGGCAAAGACCGTCTGCATTGCGCTGGTATTTGGCATTGTGGCGGGAGCGGCTTTTCAGGGGACGAATTATCTGGGAAGGCAGATTTTTGGGGACGAAGTGACCGTCTCTGGAAGTGAAAGTACAGCAGTGGTGCCGGAGATTAGCACGGTGACGCCGCAGCCCTATATGGGCGGCGATACGGCTTCCGGCATGTCTGTGGCGGGCATTGTGGATCAGTGTATGCCCTCCCTGGTGGCCATCACGAATGTAAGCGTGCGTGAGGTGCAGAATTTCTGGGGCTGGGGCTGGTACAGCATGCCGCAGGAGCAGGAGGAGGTGTCCACGGGAACGGGCATTATCATCGGCCAGAACGATTCGGAGCTTCTGATTGTGACCAATAACCATGTGATTTCCGGCGCGACGGAACTGACGGTTCTGTTCAGCGTGGACGAGGGAAATGACGAGGCCAGCGCGGTGGAGGCCCAGATCAAGGGAACAGACGCCACGAAGGACGTGGGCGTGATCGCGGTTCCGCTGGATGAGATCCCGGCGGAGACCATGTCGCAGATCAAAGCGGCCAGCATCGGAGATTCCTCGTCCCTGAAAGTGGGCGATCAGGTGGTCGCCATCGGAAACGCCCTGGGCTACGGCCAGTCTGTGACGACGGGAATCGTCAGCGCTCTGGATCGGGAGGTCTCCCTCCAGAACGACGACGGCACCGTCATTAACAATAAGCTGATCCAGACGGACGCCGCCATCAATCCGGGCAACAGCGGCGGCGCGCTTCTGAATATGCAGGGCCAGGTGGTTGGCATTAACGAGGCCAAGCTTTCCTCCAGCTATGTGGAGGGCATGGGCTATGCCATCCCGATTTCGGATGTGGAAGGCATCATCGGGGATCTGAAGAGCCTGGAGACCCGCTCCGAGGTGGACGAGGAGAACAGAGGTTATCTGGGCGTCACCTGCCAGGATGTGACGCAGGATGTATCCGAGATGTACGATATGCCGGCGGGCGTCTATCTGAAATCTATCGTCCCGAACTGCGCGGCGGATCGGGCTGGACTGCATAAGGGCGATATTATAACGAAATTCGGCGGCGTAAGCATCAGCAGTTATGAGGCTCTCCAGGAACGACTGCAGTATTATGAGGCGGGCGAGACCGTGGAGGTGACGGTCCAGTCGCCGGGAGACGGAGGTTATACGGAGAAGACCGTCGATGTGACCTTAAGCTCCATGGAGGAAGTGGAGAAGAATCAGTAAGACAGTATTTGCTTTACAGGCCGGACGCGGAGGAAAGGAGGGAGACTCCTTTTCCTTGCGCCCGGCCCTGCTTTTATGCTATACTCGGGGAAAGGAGTATACAATTTATATGGAAGACAAAGACTATTTAAAAGATACCGAGCAGGCTCCGGGACAGGATGCCAAGCAGAATCCGGGACAGGATGTTCAGAACAAGAACGAGGATAAGGAACAGGAGTATGACCGGTTCTGTTTTCTCTGCCACCGTCCGGAGAGCCAGACAGGAAAGCTGATTACGCTGGCCCAGGGCATGGCGATCTGCCCGGACTGCATGCAGAAAACCATGGATACGATCCAGAATGGAAATATTGATTTCTCAAAGCTGCAGGGAATCAATATGATCCATTTTTCAGATCTCCAGAATATGCTGCCCCGTCAGCAGCAGGTAAAGCGGAAAAAGCCGAAGGAGGAAAAGGCGGCGGAGCCGGCCTTCGACATCCGGAAAATTCCGGCGCCCCACAGGATCAAAGGCCAGCTGGACGAGTATGTGATCGGCCAGGATTACGCCAAAAAGGTGATTTCCGTGGCGGTCTACAACCATTACAAACGTGTGGCGACGGGGACCCAGGACGACATTGAGATTGAAAAGTCCAATATTTTGATGATTGGACCCACCGGAAGCGGCAAGACTTATCTGGTGAAGACGCTGGCGCGGCTCCTGGATGTGCCCCTGGCCATTGCCGACGCCACCTCCCTGACAGAGGCGGGCTACATCGGAGACGACATCGAAAGCGTCATTTCCAAGCTTCTGGCCGCGGCGGACAATGACGTGGAAAAGGCGGAGCGGGGCATCGTCTTTATCGACGAGATTGACAAAATCGCCAAAAAGAAGGACACGCACCATCGGGACGTGAGTGGAGAATCGGTGCAGCAGGGGCTCTTAAAGCTTCTGGAGGGAGCCGAGGTGGAGGTGCCGGTGGGCGCCAGCAGCAAGAACGCCATGGTTCCGCTGACGACGGTGAATACCCGGAACATTCTGTTCATCTGCGGCGGCGCGTTCCCGGATCTGGAAAATGTCATCAAGGAGCGGCTGAACCAGAAGTCTTCCATGGGCTTCCAGGCCGACCTGAAGGATAAATACGACAACGACCCGGATATTCTGTCGAAGGTGACGCTGGAGGATCTGCGCAATTTCGGCATGATTCCGGAATTCTTAGGTCGGCTTCCTGTGATCTGCACGCTGTCCCGGCTCACGAAGGAGATGCTGGTGCGTATCTTAAAGGAACCGAAGAACGCGATCCTGAAGCAGTACCAGAAGCTCCTGGCCCTTGACGAGGTGCAGCTGGAGTTCGACGACGGGGCGCTGGAAGCTATTGCGGAGAAAGCGCTGGAGCGGGATACGGGAGCCCGGGCGCTGCGGGCGATCATCGAGGATTTCATGCTGGATATTATGTATGAGATCCCCAAGGATGACAATATCGGCCGCGTGACCATCACCCGGGAATATATCGAGCACACGGGAGGTCCCCTGATTGCCATGCGCGGGGTGCTGAAGCTGGAAGACCAGAGCGCGGCTCAGGGCTGAGAAAAGATGAAAAATGACTGCCTGAATGTATGGAAAGGAATCGGAGCGTTTTTTGTAGTGTTCATCCACTGCAGCTTCCCCAGTCCGGTGGGAGGCATGATGAACGGGCTTGCCCGGTTCGCGGTTCCGCTGTTTTTTATGGTGAGCGGATATTTTGCCTATGGACGGCCTGAGACGGTGATCCGCCGGAGAATGGGGAAGACTTTCCGCGTCTTTCTGGGGGCAAATCTGGTCTACTTTTTCTGGAGTCTGTTTTTATTGTATCAGGATGGAGAACTGACAGGGAGGGCCGTGGCGGAATTCTTTTCGCCTGCGTCTTTCCGGCAGTTTATCCTGTGGAACCAGTCGCCGTTTATGTATCATCTGTGGTTTCTGGGAGCCCTTTTGTATTGCTATCTGTTTTACAGCCTGCTGCTGCGTTTTCAGCTGGAGGAACGGGTGTATATACTGATTCCCCTCTGCCTGGCGGCGAACCTGATTCTGGGCGAGGGCCTTGGAATTTTGGGGAGTAAGGTTCCGGTATTTTATATGCGGAATTTCTGGGTGACGGGGCTTCCGTTTTTCCTCTGGGGACACTGGTTTGCCGGAAAACAGAAAAAGCTTTCGACGCGGCCGGGATTTCTGGTTTGTGCCGCGGCGGCCGGTGCCTGTCTTTCCATGGGAGAGATGCTGGCGTCCGGGGGAGCGGAGCTTTACCTGGGAACGATAGTGGCAGTGGGGAGCTTGTTCCTTTTTGCCCTGCAGAAACCGGCTCTGGGAAGAGGAAGCCTGCTGGCTCATATTGGAGAGAAGGATTCCCAGCATATTTATCTGTGGCAGGTGATTGTGTACTATATTATCTCGTCTCTCGCGGAGAAAACGGGGATGAGCGGTCATGTGCTGTACAACTGGCTGGTTCCGCTGGCCGTCTGTATGGCGTCGTGGCTGCTGGCGGAGCTGCTGGTGAAGATAGGAGATTTCAGAAAGGAGAATACGGTATGAATAAGGATGTATGGGATGACATTGGAAGAGCGGTGACAGGAGCGGCGGATACGGTGAGCCGCAAGGCTTCGGAGCTTGCGGATACGGCCAGGCTGAAGAACCAGATATACAGCCTGGAGCGGGAGATCCGGAAGGATTATGAGGCTCTGGGGAAGCTGGTATACGATCGGTATACGGAGGAAGGCTGTACGGAGAAGCCCTTCGAGGAGCTCTGTGAAGAGATCGCCCGCAGGGAAATCCTGATTGATCAGTACGAGGGCGAGCTGGAAGACAGGAAGAAATGAAGAAATAAAGAAATAAAATCGATCCGGAGGAGCGGATATGGGAACAGAGAATCCATATCCGGCGGGAAGGAGAAATTGGCGGAGCTGTCGCACTCAAATTGATGCGGCAGCTCCTTTTCTGACCTGTCTCAGGACGGATGGCGGCCTTGCAGAGCGATTTCCAGGAGCGCGGCCTGGTAGCGGCGTTCTGCCTCGTACCAGTTTACGACCTGGAACCAGGCTTTTACATAGGCGGCGCGGGCGTCTTTGTGCTTCAGATAATAGGCGTGCTCCCAGAGATCGAGATTGAGGATGGGAATAAACCCTTTCGGGAGGGGCGTGTCCTGATTGGGCAGAGAAAGCAGATTCAGCTTTCCCCGCCGGTCGGCGGCCAGCCAGAGCCAGCCGGAGCCGAAAAGCTTCAGGGCTGTCTCGAAGAAAATTTCGTAGAAGGCTTCCCAGGTGTCGAAATCCAGAAGAAGGGCGTCTTTCAGCTTTCCGGAGAGCTTCGTGGAATTCGGAGTCAGCTCCGCGAAGAAAAACTGATGGCTGTAGACGGCTCCCGCAAGGTTCCACACATCCTGGCGGATTTCCTCCGGCAGGCTTTTATTTTCCATGAGAAGACGTTCCAGGGTCCATTCCTGAAATTCCGGATGCGGCTTCAGAAGCCGGTTCAGGCTGTCCACATACGTCTTCAGGTGCCGGGAGTGGTGGAAGAACAGAGTCTCCGTATCGATATGAGGCTCCAGGGCGTCATAGAGATAAGGGAGGGGCAGAAGCTCAAAGGGATAATACTGGATCATGGAATCACCTCGCCACATCATAATGCTTAAAGTATATGCGGCCGGGCAGAAAATATACGCTGTCCAGGTATTTTAGCGTTGACAGGAGGAGCCTTGCGGAGTAAAATACTTTCTAATAAAAGTTTCTAATAGAAAGTATAAGGCGGCGGGGTGGACTATAAATTATGAAATATGAGGAACTGGCGAGAGCGTTCTGTGAGATGAATTTTATGCAGTCCCGGAAGCGGCTTGATACCATGAGGACGCTTTCGGCGGCGGGAGAGGACGGAGCGCTGCTGTGCATTTACAATTTTGGCGGCAGGATTCTGGCTGGCGAGATTGCCAGGCTGATGGATCTGTCTCCCGGGCGGACCACCAATATTATCAACATGCTGGAGAAAAGGAAGTATATTTCCAGGGAGCATGACAGGGCGGACAGGCGGAAGGTCTATATTGTGCTGACGGCGGAGGGCAGCGCCTACATCACGGAGCGCTACGAGAAATCGCTGAAGCTGTACTGCGGCCTGTTTGAGAAGCTGGGAGAGCATGACTCAGAGGAATATTTTCGAATATTGAAACGGCTGTATGAGATAGCTGACGAGATATGGGAGGAACAGAATTTATGATGATATTACCTGTATCCGGTCTTTTAATGACGCCGGAGGTGCATTACTATTTTCAGAAGGATTACATAGAGAGGCTCACAAAGGAGAAGGCGCAGCAGGATGAGGATGTGCTTTTCCTGATTATGAAGGAGGATAAGACGCCGGAGGAGATGACGGCGGAGGATTTCTATCCTGTCGGCCTGATGGGAACGGTTACAGAGGTGGAGAGCGACGGAAGCATCAGCGTCCAGGCCAAGTACCGGGTGGACGCTGAGGTGCTGGGTTACGAGGATGGAAAATGGGATGTGTCCTGCTCTCTGCGGCCGGATATCGCAGATATGGATGAGCAGAGCCGGGAGCAGGCGTACAAGGAGGTTCAGGGGGCCCTGCTTCAGTTTGTGGACGGCTTCCAGTGGGGGATTGTGGCCCGGAACTATGTACTGCGGTGGAAAAACCTGGAGGAAATGTGCGTGGCCCTCTCTTACCAGCTGGGTCTCTCCGATGAGGAAAAATACGCGATTCTGGCGGCGGACAGCCTGTCTGAGCGGTACCGTCTGATGGAAAAGGCCGTCTACGAATTCATCGAGGTCTCCCGGGTCAGCGCGGACGCCCAGAAGGCCCAGACAGAATCCAACGAGAAACTGTACCGGGAGGACGCTCTCAAAAAGCAGATCGCCATCCTCCAGAAGGAACTGGACGAGATGCACCCGGAGAGCGTGACAGATGTGCGGAAGTTCGAGATGAAGATCCAGGACGCGGGGATGAACGAGACGGCCCGCAGGGAGGCGGAGAAGGTCTTAAACCGCATGAAGCAGGAGGGGGAGAACAGCCACGAGTACGGGATGCTCTATGATTACCTGGATTTTGTGACGGGGCTTTCCTGGAAAAAGGAGGAGTTCCGGCCAATCGACCTGGACAGGGCGGAGGAGATTCTGGAAGAGGATCATTACGGTTTGAAGAAAATTAAAGAAAGAATCATCCAGCAGATTGCTTCCATGGAGCTGAAAAAGAAGCAGTCCGGCTCCATTCTGCTGTTTGTGGGACCGCCTGGAACGGGCAAGACCAGCATCGGACAGAGCATTGCCAGGGCGCTTGACCGGAAATATGTGAGGATCAGTCTGGGCGGCATCCGGGACGAGGCGGAGATCCGCGGACACCGGCGCACCTACATCGGCGCCATGCCAGGCCGGATCATGGAAGGAATCAGAAGGAGCGGCGTGTCAAATCCGGTGATGGTTCTGGACGAGGTGGATAAGCTGACGAAGGCCTTCGACGGCGATCCCTCCAGCGCTCTTCTGGAGGTTCTGGACCCGGAGCAGAACAGCAATTTCACCGATCACTATATGAACGTGCCCTATGATCTTTCGGACGTGCTTTTTATCTGTACGGCGAACACGACGGATACCATCCCGGAGCCTTTGCTGAACAGGATGGAGGTTCTGAATTTCCAGGGCTATACGGAGACGGAGAAGCTTCAGATCGCGAAAAAGCATCTGCTGCCGAAGGCTCTGGAGAACGCCGGCCTTTCGGAGACCCAGCTGGAGGTCCCGGACGGGCTGCTGCGTAAAATCATCGCCGATTATACGATGGAGGCGGGCGTGCGCGGTCTGAAGAAATGTCTGGACGCCCTGTGCCGGACGGCGGCTGTGCGCCTGGTGCGGGGAGCGGAAGCGCCGGTGTCCATTCGGGAAGAGGAACTGAAGGAAGTCTTTGATATGCATCCGATTTATCATGAGAAGCTCCAGCAGCCGGGAACTCCCGGGGTGGTGACCGGACTTGCCTGGACCCAGGCGGGAGGGGACATCCTGTTTATCGAGACTATGTTCACGAAGGGAAAGGGCGAGACGCTGATCACGGGCCAGCTGGGCGACGTCATGAAGGAGTCGGCCCAGATCGCCGTCAGTCTGGTGAAATTCCTGTTCCCGGACGAGGAGGAGCAGTTTGAGAAAAACGATCTGCACATTCATGTGCCGGAAGGGGCTGTGCCCAAGGACGGACCCTCGGCCGGCATTACGCTGACGACAGCCCTGGCTTCTCTGGTCACAGGCCATGCGGTGAGCCCGGAATGGGCCATGACAGGCGAGGTATCGCTCCGAGGTCTGGTGATGCCCATAGGCGGCCTTCCGGAGAAGCTGATGGCGGCCGTGCGCGCCGGCGTGAAGAAGGTCTTTATTCCGGAGGAAAATGTGCGCGATCTGTCTGACGTGGCGGATGAGGTAAAGGAGAAGCTGGAAATCATCCCGGTGCGGAAGGTGGCAGATGTGCTGAAAGCGGTGGGGATTCTGGAAGGCTGATATTACTGCAAAACCGGATGGGGAGAAGTGGATTCTCCCCTATCCGATTTTCCCGGTTTCTGCAGGCATGGCGGCTGCGGCTGACTGCCGGATGCATCACGCAAAAAAAACCGGAACCAAATTTCTTCGGTTCCGGTTTCGCTAAATCGGAGTAACAGGATTTGAACCTGCGACCTCTCGGCCCCCAGCCGAGCGCGCTACCAAGCTACGCCATACTCCG
>CALWQJ010000037.1 GCA_944383645.1 uncultured Merdimonas sp. | reverse complement strand
GTATGATCGTTCTGCCAGAGATAGAGAACCACGTCTCCCTCTCCAATCTGATCTGCCAGGTACTTCTCCACGGCAAGGTTGTGCCAGGGGTTGAAGGTGTAGGTCTGCAGAAAATATTGATTGCCCATGCTTGTCTCTCCTTTGTAAGCTCCCTTCAGCATACGCTGATTCCAACGGTTACTTGGCAGTACGCCCGGCCGCCTTCTGCCTGCTGGCTGCGGCAGCTGCGGACAGAAGGGCCGGAGAAAACCAGAATCCTGTTCTCTCCGGCCCTTTGTTCATTTTACATGAAATGCAGGACTTACACAACTTTTAATTATCCTTTTCTCTCACCGTTCAGTCTTGTACTTTTTGCCCTTATTTTTCTCTTTTTGTGTAGGTTTCGGAAGCATATTGCATATTTCATTAGTCAAACAGGCACATCTGCGTGTCCGCTTGGCTCACTGCCCACGGGAATAAATTTTCAAAGGCCGGCATGATTCATCCGAGTCACACCGGCCCCTGTCTGAGCCTGCCGGTTTCCCGGCACTCCCCTGAAAAATTTTCTCTTATCCGTTTCTTATTTCTTAGTTCCCCTGGCTTTTCTTTCTTTTCCAGAGTACCAGCGCCACGCCGGCTGCTGCCAGTATACCAATTCCGGCAAAGAGACCAATCGGCGCGTTATCGCCCGTCTGAGCAGACGTCACGGAACTCGTCTGGTTCTTTGTTCCGCCTGAGCTTCCCGAACCGCTTCCAGAGCCTCCTCCAGGTTTCTGCTCCGTATTGTCACCCGGTTTATTATCGGGTTTGCCATCCGGTTTCTCGTCTGGCCTGTCATCCGGCTCTTCACCCGGATCCACTGAAATTTTTACCAGCGAGTCCTTAAATTCCTGAATAGCTGCCTGCAGCTCCACAGTGGCCTGAGCGACTTCATCCTCCGCGGGAGCTGCCGCCACCAGCGTCAGCTCTCTGGACACTGCTTTAGCCTGCGGCAGAAGCTCTGTGCCTGCCGGTTCCGCAGACTCTACCGTCTCTGTAGGAGCAGTATCTTCTGCCGGAGTCTCCGGCTTTGTCTCCTCTGATATCTCGGGCTTGTCTGTATCCGGTGTCTCTGCATCCGGTATCTCCGGTACATCAGGGTTCTCTGTTTCAGGTGTTTCTGTTTCAGGTGCATCCTGTTCTGCCGTTCCCGGTTCTTCCACATCCGGCGTCTCCGGACTCTCCGGTTCTGTCACATCCGGCGTCTCCGGGCTCTCCGGTTCTGTCACATTCGGCGTCTCTGCAGGCTCCTGCGGAACTTCTTCCGGCTCTGCCGGTTCTTCCATCTCCTCAGCATCCGGCTGAGCCGCGCCCGGGTTCAGAATCATGAAGGCGTCTACGTTCCCGTATCCATTGCCTCCCTGCACATTTCCAATCTTCAGCGTGTGATCGCCTGCTTCCAGTCCGCTTGCTTCATACAGTTTATACTGGTTGAAATCCCAGCCTCCATCTGAAGAACCGCTGATCGTTACCTGGCTGGCTTCGCTTTCATCCACCGCTGCGTCTGCCATCCTTTCTGTCTGATCATGGCCGCCAATCCAGACAATTCCGGTTCCATTGAAGGCTATTTTCATCTCATAGAAATAGGAAATAGTGTTCTCATAAGGCTCATTGCCTGCCAGATATGCCGCATCTGCAGTGTCATGTATCGCGCCTTCCGAGTATATAATCTGCCCGTTTGTATCGTCTACCAGCAGCGCATTGACCAAAATCTCTTCACTGCGTACAGGCTCCCCTGCCTTTGTACCGTCCATCGGCGTTACTTCACAGCTGAACAGTTTTCCGGCGTCTTCTTCTGTGGGCTGATAGGTCTTCGACACAGCTCCCTTGACAGGCTGAGCTGTTTCCTTCGCATATCCCTTTTCCGTAAAAGCCTCTCTCGCGTACCACTGATACTTGGTATCTTCAGCCGTTCCGTCGACAATCGTGCAGTCGGCTTCCAGCGTTCCATCCTCCAGCTGTTCTACAGTCACATTCTGAGCGACCGCTCCAATCCCATTCCTGTTGATAAGCAGGAATGCGTCCAGACTGATGTTCGTTCCCGTGGAGTCCGGATTCTTATCGCCGGTGCGTACAATCGTGATGGTATGCTCTCCTACCTCATCCCAGATTTTCTCAAAGAGCACCTCATTCACCTGTGTACCTGTAGTGGCACCGGCATCATACAGATCAATTTCTTTGCTTTCTTCAGTCTCTGTATCCTTATCAATAATTACCTTAGCAATTCCCTGATTGTTCTCTTTTGCACCAATCCATCGGATTCCATTTCCAGTAAATGTATAGGATACAGACACGTCTTCCGTTTCCGTATCCAACAGATAGGTAACTGTCTGCTTATAAGCATTGGCTGTCCAGGACATTCCTTCATCCGTCTTATAATCCGTTCCCGGAGTTCCCGTAAATGTAAAGTCTGCAGAATCCGCCACAATATCCACATAGCGGTACAGATCCTCTCCTACAGGGAGCTGATTACTCTTCACAGCCGTTCCTGTGACCTCCGGCGTCTTCGGCGTCACCTCGCAGTATACCTGGTTGGACTCCAGACCGGTGGTCGCCAGAGTTGCTTCCGTGGCGTCCTCAATGAGCTGCGCCTTGGTCTCCGGATCTCCCTCAGCGATTCGATACCACTGGAAAGCCACTTCTGTATCATCTGTTGCATTTCGCAGGTCGTAGGTGACTTTCAAAGTATTCTCCTGCGCTTCATCCTCCGTGATCTTTACATTTGTCACGGAAGGAATGGTGCCCTTCGTGAAATTGTCCTGATTTGTCAGGCGCACTGTCGCAGAGCCTGTCGATCCATTCGACAACGTACCCTGCACACCGGTATAATTTCCCCAGCCCAGATTCGGATAATACCACTGATTGTTTATGATAAGCTGCGCTTCCAGCTTCGCTCCAAACGCGCCGCCCAGAACCTCAAAGGCGTCTACTACGATACAATTTGCGTTGCCGCCGGAGGTCTCCAGCTTGATTGTGTGTTCTGCATTCTCCAGCCCGTCAATGCTGTAAATTACAGTCTGCTTCAAATCGGATCCAAGAGCGCTGTAGGTGTCAATCTCTTCCTTGAACTCTCCGTCAATATAGACTTTTACCTTGCCTGTATTTTTCTGCTTGGAACCAATGTAACGGATACCGGTTCCTGTAAAAGTAAATTCACAGGTATCCCCCAGCTGCGTGCTGTAAGTCTCCGTTCCGGCGTAATCAGAGCCTGCATCATAGGGGGCCCAGCCGCCGGTATAGCGAACAGAACTGTCTCTGTCATCAATATAACCCAGATCGTAAACTACGCTGGTACGGGCCGCCGCCTTTGCCTCTGGATCCTCTACGCTGATACGCGGCGCGTCATCTCCGGAACCAAAGTTCACATTATAATACCAGATATGCTCACGCATGGTCTTAAAGTCATTGGTCACCAGACCGTTATTCTTATCATCCGTAGCGTAGACAAAATAATTCATCATATCGTCCTTCCAGGGCCACTCCGGCTTTACGCCGTACTGATCCGGATTGGACTCCGCGTTCTCCCGGATCTTCAGAGCGGTTCCGGAATTTCTTCCGATATGATCCTCCGGATAAGCACTGTAGAGACCGTCTCTTTCCCAGCTTGCGCTCTCAATCGTGTCTCCCGGAATATCAAAGGCGATTCCCACCTCGGACAGCCCGCTTCCTTTAGCAGGAGCCGTCGTCAGCGTATACGCTGTCTCCATGATTCCGTTTCCGGAAATTGTAATGTCAAAGCGCACGCCCTGTCCATTCTCGTAAGTTCCTTCTGCCGAGATTCTGGCCAGGCCGTTTTCTACATCTTCCGTAACCTCAAAGCCGTCTTCCACCAGCGTCCAGCCGCCTAGAGAGAAACCAGTCACATGAAGATAAGGACCGCCCTCCATCAACACTGTGCCGTCATACTCTGCCTTTTCAATCAGACCAGTCTTGTTATTGAAAGTAACAGAGAACGGTGTGGCGCTGTCTTCCTCTCCATTACTAATTACCGTTTTTTCCGGATCCGCATCCCGATCAATCTTCGGAAGCTTTCCGCTTGCCGGAGCAAAGCTGTACTGTACATTTCCCAGCTCCACATTGTACTCATCTACCATGATTCCATCCGGCGTATAGAATTTCAGATTGACAGTCTCTGCGTCGCCGCTGATGCCATCCACAGACAGCAGACCTTCCTCATGAGGGAGAATCGACTGGCTGATAGAAATTCTCTGGCTTTCGCCGCCATCCACGGCATATTCCAGTTCCACCTCATTCATATTCGTATGATCGAACCAGTTCTTCACCGGAATCTGCATGGTCCCGCCTTCCATGTAGCAGGCGTCTTCCTGTACGCGGACCGGTGAATAAGCCTTCTTGGTCAGATAGGCCTCCGGCTTCTCTCTCAGGTAAGCGTCCAGAACGCTTCCCCACTCGCCGTAGCCTGCCGTCTGACCATCAGAATGGCTCTGCCATCTCTCGGTCGTACCATCCGGGATGTAGAACACATCATCAATGCCGCCCCACAGGTCTGCTCCCAGAGCTCCATCCGATTCAAAGACGTTCTCCCAGCCTTTCTTTATGCTTTCGCCCCAGAAATTGCGGACGTTTACATCTCTCTGAAGCTCATCCAGATTATAGCACGGAATATGGGCAAACTCATCGTGAAGCACCGGCTTATCGCTTCTTCCCAGTCCTCCTGTCACACTTGCATAGTGCGCGCTGTAAATATCCGCGAAACCTGCCGGTTCCCCCGTATCCGGGAAGCTGAAAATGCAGGGTCTTGTAGGTTCCACATCCTTCAGATAATCCCGTTCCGTCTGAAAAGCGTTTCCGCCGGACTGACTTGCTACCTTGCTATAGTTCGACTCATTTCCCAGAGACCAGATCAGAATCGACGGACGGTTCCGGTCCCGCTCAATCATCTCTGTAAATTGAGGCAGAAAATCCTCATACTTACTGTATACATCCGCCCAGGGTCCCTGGAAGCAGACGGCCGTCTCCTGCTCCACATAGATTCCCAGCTCATCACAGGCGTCCAGCAGATGCTCAGATGCCGGATAATGAGAGGTTCTGATGTGATTGATATTGGCTTTCTTATATGCCAGAGCCTCTGCGTAGGCTTCCTCTCTCGTCATGGAACGTCCCAGATCGTCTGATACGTCATGACGGCAGGTTCCGCGAAGCTTTACCTCTTTTCCATTGACATATACTTTATTCGCATCGGTATTATCTCTTCCACCATAGTGAATCTCTCGGAAGCCAATTCTTTCCTCATTGACCTGCGCCTCTTTTCCGTCTACCAGCAGCGTGGTCCTCAAGGTATAAAGATTCGGATGCTCCGCGTCCCACTGTTTCGGCGTTTCAACCGGAATCGTAATCTTCACTGCCTCAGAAAAAGACGTATTCTCCTGAAGAACTTTTACAGCCTCGTCTCTCTCTGCTTCCAGCTTGTCATAGGCAGCCTTGGAATATTGGCCATCCTGAGCCGTCTCCTTGTTCTCATAGAGATTATCTTTATTCTCTTTCAGCAAAGCGGAAGCTTCTTCCGTCAAATTCTGCAGGTCTTCCACCGCATTTTCATTGCTAAATTCCACTTCGTCCGTCGTGACAACCTCTTCGCCGTCCAGCAGCTCGATTTTCAAAACTGCTTTCTCAGAAACCATGCCAAGCTGGGCTGTTACCTCAAGATTGGCATTGACGAAATTTTCATCAAAGTCCGTATTTACATAGGTACGGGCAATATAGTCATAGGGCATGGCTACCAGGCTCACGTCCCTTAAAATACCGCCAATGTTGTGATGCGCATATTCCGTTGCATTGGATGGGTTATTGACATTCTCCCCTTCCGGATTCCAGATTCCTTTCGTATTGGAATACAGTTCTGCTACGCCAAGCGTTAATGTTACTGTCTCTCCCGGCTGTGCGTATTCGGTAATATCACAGTCCCAGGTCGTAAATCCTCCCACATGTGTGCGGACATATTTTCCATCAATCCACACGCGTGCATTACAATATACTCCGTCAAAACGCAGTAAAACCCTGTTTCCCGCGTAATCCTCGGGAACTGTTATCTGTCTCTGATAATAGTATTCATTGTTTGTAAGAATATCGAAGCCCTGCATCAGCGCTTCTCCGGGAACTTTAATGTTTTCCCATTTTTTCTCTTCCCACTTTGTAAAATCAAAATCCTGATTCTCTGCGGTCGGCGCAGGCACTCCATCCGGCTGCGTATAGTCCGGAATCTCATACAGGAACTTCCACGTTCCATCTCCTGTCGTCTCATTCAGAAGGATCTCTGTCTCTTCGACGCCTTTTACCGCTTTCGGCGCTCTCGGAATGACCGGAGTCTCCCACTGATCGCTTCCAATCTCAACGACCTCTTCTGTTACCCCCTCCCGCTCAGATTTTGCCGCATTGACCGGCAGCACATTCGCGGGCAGGATCATGCTGCATGCGAGCAAGGCACACAACAGTCTGTTCCAGTTTCTTTTGTGTCTCATTTTCTTTTTGTACACCCTCCCTTTGTTAATTTTCATTCATTTTATCTTCTTTATTCCTTTCAGTCTTGTACTTATTGCACTTATTTTTTCTGTTTTGTATAGTTTTCGGAAAGGTTTTTCACAAAAGAGACTGGTACGTACTCTATATATTTTATGCAAAGAGACTGCCGCACCGGCCATTTTATCCTGACCAGTGCGGCAGTCTCCCGCCTATCTTGTCTTTTTATCTCGTCTGTAAATACTTACACACCCAGCTTCAGCTTTCTCAGCTGCTCCTCGGCCGTCACATTCGTCACCGGAGTGTAGCCCTTAAGCGGCATAATCTTCTCGTTGATCGCATCCAGGATCCACTCCTTCTGCGGGAAGAAATACTTGTCGTACTCGAAGGGCGGTGTGATCCAGTTCTGGGCGCCAACCACTGCAGGCGGCGCATCCAGATAATCGAAAGCAAGCTCTGTGATATTCTTCGCCACCTCGTCCAGGAAGCTTCCTCTCGCGCAGGCGTCGGAGGCCAGTACCACCTTGCCGGTCTTCTTCACAGACTCCAGAATCTTGGTGTAATCCAGCGGAACCAGGCTGTGCAGATTGATAAGCTCTGCGGATACGCCATATTTCTCCTTCAGCTCCTTCACCGCGTCGTATGCCCGGTACAGGGTCGCTCCGATGGAAAGAATCGTCACGTCGGATCCCTTGGTGATCACATCCACATCACCGAAGGCAATCTCATACTCTTCCCTGGGAACGCCGCCTTCATGGAACTTCTCGCCCACATCATAAATTCTCTGGCTCTCGAAGAACACAACCGGATCAGTGCCGTTTAAGGCAGCCTGCATCAGGCCCTTCGCCTCATACGGCGTAGCCGGGAAGCAGACCTTCAGTCCCGGTACATGGGCACACATGGAGGTCCAGTCCTGAGAATGCTGAGCGCCATACTTGGATCCCACAGATACGCGCAGGATCAGCGGCATCTTCAGGATTCCCGCGCTCATAGCCTGCCATTTTGCCATCTGGTTGAAAATCTCGTCGCCGCAGCATCCGATAAAGTCCGCGTACATCAGCTCGATGACAGCGCGGCCGCCGCTGATGGTGTAGCCCACGCCGGTACCCACGATGGCAGACTCGGAAATCGGGGAGTTGAACAGTCTGGAGTAGGGAATTACATCGGTAAATCCGCGGTATACAGCGAAAGCGCCGCCCCAGTCACGCACATCCTCACCGTAAGCGATCAGCGTCGGATCCTCATAGTATTTGTTAAACATGGGTTCAAAGATGGCGTCACGGATATTGTAACGCTTCATGGAGCTTACTTCCTGTCCGTCCATATAGTGGGTGCGGATCTTCTTCTGGATATCCATGTAGCGCTTGCAGTTTTCCTTCGGTCCCGTTACGGAGGGCTCTCTTCCCGGATCCATATTGCGCTGGTGGCCGTTGCTGAACATCACGCGCTCTACAATTCCCGGATCCTTGTCGAAATCCAGATACGGGGAAGCCTCTTTGTCGGCTGCCAGGCGGCAGATACGGGCCATCCTCTCCTTGGTCTTTGCCCAGATCTCCTCAAATACGCTGTCATCCGCCACGCCGGCCTCTACCAGAGCCTTGCGGTAGGTTACCAGCGGATCCTGCGCCCTCCAGGCCTCGATCTCTTCCTTGGTACGGTAAGCGTTCTGGTCAGAAGTGGAATGTCCCAGCAGACGATAGGTTACTACATCCAGGAATACCGGGCCTTCGCCGCTCTTTACCAGTGGAAGCTTACGACGGTAGGCGTCAATCACAGCCAGCGGATTGTAGCCGTCCACGCGCTCCGCATAAAGCTGGCTCTCGGTCACGCCTGCTCCCATACGTGCCAGCTCGCCGTAACCCATGGTCTCGCCGCAGGTCTGGCCGCCCATTCCGTAAGAGTTGTTATTGATATTGAAGATCAGCGGCAGTCCGCCCTTTCTTCCATCCTCCCAAAGGGTACGGTACTGATCCATGGTCGCAAAGGAAAGAGCCTCCCAGACAGGTCCGCGTCCCATGGAGCCGTCTCCCAGGTTCGCCACTACCACGCCTTCCTTGTCGTTGCATTTCTTGAACAGGGACGCGCCTGTAGCGATGGTTGCGGAGCCGCCTACCAGGGCGTTATTCGGATAAATTCCAAAGGGCAGGAAGAACGCGTGCATGGAGCCGCCCAGTCCCATGTGGAAACCATTTTCACGGGCAAACAGCTCAGCCAGAGCTCCGTATACCAGGAATTCTATTGCCAGCTCTTTTACATCTCCCTCTGCTTTGCTGGCTGTCTTGATGGCCTTGAGCGTCTTGCCGCCAAGGAAATTCTCCATGATGTCGAGAAGCTCCTTGTCCTCCAGCTTCTGGATACAGGAAAGACCCTTCGCCAGAATCTCGCTGTGGCTTCTGTGGCTTCCGAAGGTGAAATCTTCCTTTCCAAGAAGATAAGCTTCGCCTACAGCCGCCGCCTCCTGTCCCAGGGACAGATGAGCGGGGCCGGGATATGTAGTCTCCACGTCGGCGTATTTCGCCTGCGTCTTAATCTGGTTCAGCATATCCTCAAACTCACGGCAGATGGTCATATCGCGGAAAATGCGGATCAGATCCTCTTTTGTAAAGTTTCCTTCATCCAGCTCCTCCTGTACGGATTTCTTGTACACGTTAATCGGAATATCTTTAAACGTGATTTTTCCCTCCGCACGCATTTTGTCCGGATCAACAAATAATGACTTTGGCATGTTTTTATCTCCTTTTTTTCATTAAGATCAAATGGCAGGGGCCGGGGACTGGACGTATCGCTGCCCGCGGCCCAGAAGCTTGTTACCGGTTTTTTTCTATTTCATCATCAGAAGCGGGAAATTCTCCAGTGCGCTGCACAGCTCCTTCATGAAGCGGGAGGCCGGGGAACCGTCCACGGCTCTGTGGTCGTAGGTAAGGCACAGCGGCATCGCCTGATAGGGCTTAATCTCTCCGTTCACTTCCTTAATGCGGGTGATGGTTCCGCATACGCCCAGGATACCTACCTGCGGCGGGTTGATGATCGGCGTGAACATCTCGACACCAAGAGATCCTACATTGGATACGGTGAAGGTGGCTCCTGCCAGCAGATCCGGCGTCGCCTTTCCTTCCTGACAAAGCTTAGCCACGCGCTTCGCCTCCACACTGATCTCCGCCAGGCTCATCTCGTCTGCGTGAAAAATCGTCGGAACGAAAAGACCCTTCGGCGTATCTACCGCCATACCAAGATTTACATGGGTGTACTTACGCAGCACATTTTCCTCCGGCATAGTCGCGTTCAGATCCGGGTGATTCTTGATAACGCGGGATACGGCAAAGAGGATCATGTCGTTCAGCGTAATGTTCGGCATTCCCATCGCCTCCGCGTTGGCCTTCAGCTGCTTTCTTAAGGCCAGGATGGCTGTCGCGTCGAAGGAATGGCAGTTGGTCAGCTGAGCCATGGTGCTTAAGGACTTCGTCATGCCCTTCGCGGTGGCCTTTCTTACGCCGGAGAACTTCACATCCACATACTCCGCTTCCGGAGCTGCCGCTGCAGACGCTGCCGTCGGTACGGACGCCGCTGCCGGTGCAGGTGCCGCCGCAGGCGCTGGCTGTGCAGGCGCTGCAGGCTGAACTGCCGCCGGAGCCGGAGCGCTGGCTGCGTATGCCTTTACATCCGCTTCCACGATGCGCCCGTGTGGGCCTGTGCCTGCCGCCGCTGTGGCGTCTACGCCGAGCTCCTTCGCTGTCTTTCTCGCCCTCGGAGAAACTTTCGCGTCCGGATTGGCCGGACCGGAGGCTGTGGGCGCCGCTGCCGGTGCGGAAACCGCTGCCGCCGCGGGTGCCGCAGCCGGGGCCGCCGCCGCAGGCGCTGCCGTTCCATCCTTCAGGCCTTCGATACTGTCGCCCGGCTGGCCTACCGCGCATACCGGAGCCAGCACAGGCACCTCATCGCCATCCTGATAGAAAATCTCCAGCAATTCTCCCTCTGCCGTAGACTCGCATTCAAAGGAGGCTTTATCTGTCTCATAGGTAAAGAGCACATCTCCAACATTGACATGATCGCCCTTTTTCTTCTGCCACTCGGTAATCATGCACTCTTCTACAGTGATTCCCGCTTTCGGCATAATTACGGTCTGTGCCATGTGTGCGCCGGAAACCGGAGCCGCCGCAGGCGCTGCCGGAGCGGGTGCTGCCGCTGGCGCTGCCTGTGCAGGCGCCGCAGGAGCGGGCGCCGCCGTTCCATCCTTCAGACCTTCGATACTGTCGCCCGGCTGGCCGATGGCGCATACCGGAACAAGCACCGGTACCTCGTCTCCATCCTGGTAGAAGATTTCCAGAAGCTCGCCCTCCGCCGTAGACTCGCACTCAAAGGAGGCCTTGTCTGTCTCGTAGGTAAAGAGCACGTCTCCGACGTTGACATGATCGCCCTTTTTCTTCTGCCACTCCGTAATCACGCACTCCTCCACGGTGATTCCTGCCTTCGGCATAATCACAGTCTGCGCCATGTGGGCCCCAGGCGCAGCCGCAGCCGCCGGAGCGGGCGCTGCCGCAGGCGCTGTCTGTGCCGGCGCTGCAGGAGCCGCCTCCGAGCTTCCTCCTCTCAGGGCCGATACATCCTCTCCCGGCTGACCGATTGCGCATACATTCGTCAGCACCGGAACCTCGTCTCCATCCTGATAAAAAATTTCCAGCAGCTCTCCCTCTGCTGTGGATTCGCACTCAAAAGACGCCTTGTCCGTCTCATAAGTGAAAAGAATGTCGCCCACATTCACATGGTCGCCCTTCTTTTTCAGCCACTCGGTAATCACGCACTCTTCCACGGTGATTCCCGCTTTCGGCATCACTACGCCTACTGCCATTTTTCTTACCTCCATCTTCCTGGTTTCATTTATGCTTATTTTTTATTGCTCACACTGTTACAAAATCTTTGTGCCCGCTTTCTGCGCCCGCAAAATCAGCTCCTCCGGAAGTTTTCCGTCGCTGATGATGTAATCCACATCCTCCACATTCCCAAAGGTATACGGAAGAATTTTGCCACATTTGGAGCTGTCCATCAGGATCACCTTGCGCCCCGCCTTCTGCAGCATCAGACGCTTGACTAGCATCTCGTCTTCCTTCCCACAGGTGAAACCGCCTTCGTCCGTGTAGCCGGATACCCCTACAAAAGCCGTCGCGATATTGATGTGCTCCAGCATCTGCAGCGTGCTCTGGCCGGATACCGCCTGGTTAAAGCGGTTCAGCGTGCCGCCGCACATGTGAATCGCCGGCATCGACAGCCTGCCCAGCTCCAGCGCAATATTTGGTCCTGTCGTAAAAATATTGACATCCATATCCGGCAGCGCCTGAGCCAGAGCCATGCTTGAAGTTCCCGCGTCCAGAAAAACTGCACTTCCCTGCTCTATCAGAGTCAGCGCCTTGGCGGCCATCTCCCGCTTTGCTTTCATATTTGTATGCATGCGGGCCTCCAGCTTAGCCTCTGTAATACTTCCGCCCTGAACCGTCGATACCGCCCCACCCCGGGTCCTGTTAATTACGCCTTCCTGCTCCAGCTTTTCCAGATCCCGGTGAATGGTCATTAAACTGACATCAGGAAAAAGAGCGCTGAGCTCCTTCACCGTCACAGCACCTTTTTCCTGAATATATTTCCCTATTTTTTCCCGCCGAAGCTGGTTCATAACTTCCATCTCCTGTTAGATTTTGTTATGTTTAACTTGTGTTCTGAACAGATTATAACATTTCATAACATGTGAGTCAACACATTTTTTTGTACAGGCAAAAGAATACGGAGCCTCAGCGGCTCCGCATCAAATACTCGCTCACATTTCCTTTCGTAACCTTCTCATAGGGAAGGTAGACGCACCTTTCGCTCTGAAATTCCACGTCCTCCAGCCCCTCTCCCCTCAGCAGGGCGAGGGCGATCCGAGCCATGGCGCCGGCCTGGCCCTCCTTGTCGTTGTAGACGGTTCCGGCAATCTCAGAATCCATAACCGCCTCCAGGCCGGCCTTCGTTCCATCGATTCCGAAAACCACGGGATAGGCCGCCTCTGTATAGTTCATATTTTTATAAGCGTCCAGGGCCCCGAGAGCCATATCGTCGTTATTGGCGAGCACCAGCTCGATCTGGCTGCCGTACTGGCCGATCAGCTGTTCCATCCGGTTCTCGGCCTGGGCGCGGTTCCAGTTGGCAATCTGGTAGCTCAGCTTTTCCAGCTCGATCCCCCGATCGGTCAGGGCCTCCACCACGGTCTCCGTCCGGATGATCGCGTCCTGGTGCCCCACTTCTCCTTCCAGCACCACATACTGGATTTTCCCGTCCCGGTTCCGGTCCACCTGGCTGTCCGTCTCTATCAGATCCGCGGCCAGCTCTCCCTGCATGTACCCGGACTGCTCCGCTTCCGCGCCTACGTAATAGAGGCCGTCCCACTGCATCAGATCCTCCGCCACCGGCTCCCGGTTGAAGAAAATAATCGGGACCTCATTTTCTCTGGCCAGATCGATAATCTCTGACGGATCCGCCCGATCCACCAGATTGACGCAGAGGATATCGCAGCCGGCGCTGATCAGCTCCTTCACCTGGTCGTCCTGCGTCCGCTGGGAGCCCGCCGCGTCCCGGACCATGACCACCGTCTCCATATCCCCTCCCTGCATGTCTTTGAGCTGGCTTCGAAAGCTGTCCAGCAGCTCATTCAGGAAGGTATCGCTCTGATTATAGTACGCCACGCCGATATAATTTTTCCCGGAAGCCTCCGGCTCTTCCTTCGCGCAGCCGCCCAGAGGCAGCAGCGCCGCGGCTGCCAGAATTCCCGCCGCAGCCGCCCTTGTTCTCTTCCTTTTCATACTTCTCTACCTTTTTCCAATGCCTGCGGCTCCGCCTCCTACTGGCTCATCGTGAACAGAATCTCCTGACCCTTCCGCGAAAACAGAGTTTCTCTTCGAAGCACCGTATAGGAAACCGTCCTGCTGCCGGCCTTGTGAAACAGCCGCTCCAGACTGTCCGCAATCTCACTCATGCTCTGATACCCTACGCTGAACTCGTCCGGGACCACCAGGCATTCCGCAATCCCCTTATCCAGGTAATAGGCCGCCTGGGTGGAGTGGCCGATCCCATAAAGCACCGCCCCGTTCAGCCCGTTCGAGGACGCGTATTCTCCCGCCGCCGTCAGGCTGCTGTCGTCAAGGGCCGCTATGAAATCGACCTTTGGCTGCGACGCCAGATATTCCGACTCTCCATTGTCAAAATTGCCGGCTATGCACCAGAGCAGCTCGATTCCCGTGCCCTCCAGGGTCTCCTGAAAGCCTTCCATCCGTCCGGCCGTCGTACTGGAATCTGTCGTCCGGGAAATAATTCCCATGGTCTTCCCCTTCAGATTCCCCCTGAAATCCTCAAGGAGCTCTTCCGCCAGCGCGGTCCCCAGCGCGCGGGGATCTGGCTCCGTGACAGGAAGCGCGAAAGACTTTCCATCCGCCGGAGCCTGATCTGCCACCAGCATGACCGGAACCTTCTTCCTTACCTTCGCCAGCATCTGCGCCGCGCCCTCATCCGGGACCGGCTGCACGATGACCGCGTCCGCTCCGTTCTCCAGCTCGGCCTGTATCAGTTCCTCCTGGTCCTCCAGAGTCAGCACGCTCTCCGTACCTATGATCACAGCTTCCACGCCCCGCTCCTGGGCCGCCATCCGAATTCCGTATTTGAAGGCCGACCACTGCGAGTCGTCGGAGTCGCGGACAATGACCGCGACCCTGCCCAGCGTATCTTTATTCTGTCCCTTCAGCATCAGCGCCGCCAGAACCGCCACCAGAATCCCCAGAACCAGTTCTGTGAGAATAAAATATTTTGCGCTTTTATTCATTCCTGTATTCCCTCTTCCAGACGCTTGGTCCCCTCTTCCGTATATGGAACCGCCGGAATGCGGATCCGCACCTGAGTTCCCTCGTCCGGTTCGCTTTCTATCGCAAGGCCGTATTCATTTCCAAAGTAAATCTGAATACGCCGGTTCACATTGACCAGGCCGACTCCGGACCCGTGCTTGTGGACCCGGCCGCTGTCTGTCAGCACAAATTCCGTCTCCTCTTCCGTCATGCCGATTCCATTGTCCGTCACAGACAGAAGGATATTCTCCCCATCCCGTTTTCCTTCCACCCGAATCTCGCCGCAGTCGTCCAGACCGCTGACTCCATAATTGATGGCGTTCTCCAGCAGCGGCTGCAGGATCAGCTTCACAGTGCTGTAGTCCTCGATCTCCGGATCGATGTCAAATTCCACGGAAAACGTATTTTTGTAGCGGATCTTCTGAATGTTCATATAGCTCCGGGCATGCTGAATCTCGTCCCGGATGCTGATGATGGTCCGCCCTTTGGACAGACTGATCCGGAAAAGCCTCGCCAGCTGGGAAATCATAAAGACCGCCTCGTCATTGCGCTCGCCCTCCACCATCCAGGTAATGGATTCCAGCGTATTATACAGGAAATGCGGATTAATCTGGCTCTGCAGGGCGTCCAGCTCGCTCTTTCTCCTCTCGTTCTGCTCCAGGACAATCTTTTTCATCAGATCCTCGATCTGCTCGTAGGATTTCTGAATCGAGTGCCCCAGATGGCGGATCTCCTGGGGGCCGCCGATGTAGATCTCCGGCTTCTCCCCCGCCTCGTACTCGCTGACCGATTCATTCAGGCGCAGCACCGGTCTCGCGATTCCCTGGGAGGCGACACGGTTGACCACCGCCAGCATCATGGCCATCAAAAGCATCAGCAGGATGATAAAATACCGCATATCCACCATGCCGTAGGTAAAGGCGGAATAGGGGATCACTCCCACCAGCTTCCAGCCCGTATAGCTGATTGTGTTGATCACCACCTTGCGTCTTTCCCCTTCGAAGACCTCGTCGTAAATCCCATCCTTATAGGAAGCGGCCGTCCGGCTGTTTTCGCTGCTGATCTTGTCGCTGATCTGGATCCGCCTGGGATGATAGATAATCTCGCCGCTGCTGTCGCAGAGGTAATAATACTGGCCGTTTTCTGAGGTGTTGATCTGATCCAGCATTCTCGAAATCATGGAATAATCCATGTCTACCAGCAGGACCCCCAGCTCAGATTTTCCTTCATTCGTAATCTCGATGGCGCGGCTCAGGGAAATCACCCAGTAATACCGGAAGGTGTTGTCATCGAAAAGGTTCTGGATATGCGGCATGGAAAAATGCATGTTCTCCACCTCATCCAGCGCCTGCATGAACCAGCCCTGCTCCGTGACATTCAGATTTTCCTTCTGGGTGGCCAGAGGCTCCGCCGCCAGAAGGCTTCCGTGGGCGTTGAAGACCGCGATGCTCTGCAGGCTGTCCCGGTTGGCCTCGTAGAGCAGATTCATCCGGCCCTGGATGTCCTCCCCATAGCTGGAAAAATCATTTTCCTTTATCAGATAATAATAGGCCGTATCCGAAATCTGGCGCATGCTGACCAGATAATCCTCCAGGCTTTCTCCGGTCTGCTCCATGAGACGCTGGGTGCTCTGGATCGTCTCCTGCCGGGAGGATGTGGAGAAGCGCAGATACAGCACCAGGGCAATGATCAGCATAAGAGAAACGGATATCACGGAAAAGCTGTACATGATTGTGGACTGGATTCCCCTGGGCTTCGGCAGCCGGACGGCTCTCAAAAGCTTACTTTTCACTCTTTTCATGCTCCGTTCTGTATTTGGACGGCGACACGCCGAATTTCCGCTTAAACACATAGCTGAAATAATTCGGGTCGGTATAGCCGACCTCCTTCGCGATGATATAGCTCTTTTCGTTGGTCTCCAGCAGTCTTCTCGCCGCCTGATCCATGCGGTAATCCGTCAGATAGCTGATGAAGGAATTTCCCGTCTCCTTTTTGAAAATCGTGGAGAAATAGGAATTGGACACTCCGAGGACCTCGCAGACGCTGTCCAGGGAAAGTCCCGCGTCCGCGAAATTGTCACGGACATATTCCTGGGCGCGCAGCACAAAGGATTTGGTTGATTTGTTCCTGGTCGTAATCAGGCTTTCCTGGAAGGCCAGGCAGGTCTCCACGAACCACTTTCTCAGAGCGTCCGGAGCCATCTCTATCAGACGCCCGTACAGCTCGCCCATATCCCCGGCGAACGCTTCCGTCTGAATGTCGTTGTTGGCCGCGAAACGGTACAGCAGGCTGACCAGCTCCATCACGGCGATACGGTGATGCTGGAGGGATTTCGTGGGCAGGAAAATGTGGTTCATATATTTGTTCGCCTCTTCGATAATGTCCTCCCTGGAATCCAGGCGGATCGTCCGAAAAAGGCTGGAAATCTCCGCGTCGCTCACCGCCTCGAAGCCTCCCGTCTCCTGGGGCGCGATCTCCCGGATGTTAATCGCCCTGGACGTGCCGTAAATCGCCCTGTAGGAGACTGCCTCCCGGGCGCTGGCGTAGGACTGGGAAAGCTCCAGAATATCCGGGCAGACCCAGCCGACCCCGATCGTCACCACCGCGCCTATAATCCTGCGGGCGTACCGGCAGAAGCGGTCGCACTCGTCCGTCAGCTCAGAGACCTCATTCTCATTTCCCAGCTGGGCAATCATGATCAGGTTCCCCAGATAGGAGAAGTATTTCGTCTTCCACTTTTCTCCCAGATATTCCCTCGCCTGCTTCTGCACCGACATGGCGAGGAGAACCGGGTTCATATTCTTCGCCACCTGGGTGGAGGAGGTATGGACGACCAGACAGCAGTAATAGGGGCCCTCGAACTCAATCTGATAATCCCGCAGATACTTGCCCGCCTCCTCCTCGCGGATCCGCCCTTCGATCAGCGTAATATAGAAGTTTGTCTTCAGAAATGGCAGGGATTCCAGATAATAATTTTTGAGCACCTCCGCATTCCTCTTCTCACTGATCTCCTGATCCAGCTTGATCTTGAGAGAGGTGAATACGTTCGTCAGCTCTACGGAGTTGACCGGCTTCAGAATATATTCCTCCACCTCCAGGTGCACAGCCTCCTTCGCGTACTCAAACTCGTCAAAGCCGGTAAAAATCAGCACTTTCGTAGCCGGAAATTCCGTCCGGATACGGGCCGTCAGCTCCAGACCGTTCATATAGGGCATCTTAATATCCGTCATGACCACATCCGGCTGGTACTCCTCCACCATCTCCAGAGCCTTGACTCCATTATTCGCATGCCCTATGACGGAAAAGCCCAGGCCTTCCCAGTTTATCTTTTTTTCTATCACCTGGATGACTTCTTCCTCGTCGTCTACCAGAAGTACTGTGTAAATATCCATGTTTTTCTCCATCTATGATGCCGCATTTTTTTCCGTTCCCTATTATAACAAATCACTTCTGGTAATGCAAAAGGATCCACTCCGCCCGCGTGGACGAAAGTGGATCCTTTTTCTGTAAAACTTATTTCTTCTGAACGTACTTCAGGCAGTCCAGAGTTACTGCTACCAGAATGATGATACCGGAGAATACGAACTGCAGGTTCGTATCGATACCAAGAATGGTCAGGGAGTAGGTCAGGGCCGTGAAAATCAGCACGCCAACTACTACACCGGAAATCTTACCAATACCACCTGTGAAGGATACGCCTCCTACTACGCAGGCCGCGATAGCGTCTGTCTCCCAGCCCTGTCCATAAGCGGCGGAACCAGAACCAACCATTCTCGCGCACTCCAGCCAGGAGCCGAAGCCGTACAGAATACCTGCCAGGATAAACGCGCCAATCGTTACCGCGAATACGGAGATACCGGACACAGCGGCCGCCTCAGAGTTGCCGCCTACCGCGTACAGGTTCTTTCCGAAGGTAGTCTTGTTCCAGATGAACCATACAACCGCCACTGCGGCCACCGCCCAGAGGATGATGGTCGGGAAGCCGTTCACTCTCGGGATGATCATGGTCGGAATGGAGGGCTCAATGGCGCCGAAGGACACACCCTTGGTCGCGTATGTAATCAGACCGAAGATCATCAGCATGTTCGCCATGGTGGAGATGAACGGATGCATCTTGAACTTCGCCGTGAAGAAGCCCGCCAGGGAGGTGAAGCAGGTACACAGGATGATACACATAATCAGAGCGAAAATCATTCTCGCCGGAATCGGCCAGCCTGTAAAGTCAAAGATATGTCCGAACACGCCGCCGGTATTGATGCCCTGGTGCATGATGATAGTCGCTGTGGTCATACCCATACCAACCATACGTCCGATGGACAGGTCCGTACCTGCAAGCAGGATCAGGCCCGCCACGCCAAGAGCCAGGAACATTCTCGGAGAGGCCTGCTGCAGGATGTTCAGCACGTTGTTGTAGGTCAGAAGGGGCGTTCCCTTGATGACCGGAGTAATGATACAAAGGGCAATGAAGATGAGCACGATGGCAATGTACAGACCATTTTGCAGAAGGAAGCTTCTGCGGTTGAAGGTGTACTTGTAGTTTTCCCACTTCTGAGCCATGTTGTCCGCGAAGGTAAACCTGGACATGCGCAGCATATCAATCAGATGATACTTATGGGAGAATGCGGCATGTCTTCTGTCCTTAATCTCCTGCAGGTTCTTATCCAGCTCCATCTTCGCGTCGAACAGACGGTTCTTATGAACGTAGTTCTCATCCTTGATCTCTCTGTGGTCGGAAAGCTTGGCGACGGCTGCCTGATGCTCCTTGTTCAGCTCAGCCACCTTCTCCTGGTAAGCCGCTCTCGCAGCTTCCTTCTCATACTTGCCGCTTTCCACTACCGGCTGGTAGTATTCCTTGTCGAAATGCGCTTTCAGATAGCTCTCCGCATCCGCGATCAGCTTCGCGATTTCGTCCTTGTTCTTTGCCTCGACCTCTTTTGCCTTGGAGAGATCCCCCTGCAGCTTCGCGATGGCCGCTTCATTCTCAGCCTTGCTACGGCTCTTGTCTCTCTTCAGAGAATCGATCTTGTTCTGGATGGAAACCACTTTATCCGTTCCATCTACTCTCAGGGCGTTGATCTTATCCTGAATGCCGCCCACATACTCGTCAATCGGCCTGCGCAGCTCCATTTCCTGCTCGGCCGTAAGAATCTTTTCATTTCCTGCTGCCATATCTATCGTTCTCCCTCATTATAGGTATTTTGCACTGAGTCTCAAAAGCTCTTCCTGATTGGTCTCTTTCGTATTTACAATTCCGGAAAGATGTCCGTTCGACATGACGCCGATACGGTTCGTAATTCCCAGAATTTCCGGCATCTCGGAGGAAACCACGATAATCGTCTTCCCCTGCTTCGCCATCTGGATAATCAGTTCGTATATCTCGTACTTGGCCCCGACGTCGATACCCCGCGTCGGCTCATCCATCATGAACACCTGCGGCTCCCGTTCCAGCCACTTTCCGAAAATAACCTTCTGCTGGTTTCCGCCGGAAAGGCTCGTGATCATGTCGTCCGGTCCCATACACTTGGTGTGCATGACTTTGATCTCCTTCGCCGTGGCCTTCGTCATCTTCACATCGGAAAGAGCCGGCCCTGTCTTGTACTGGTTCAGGTTGGCGATCGTGGTGTTAAACGTCAGGTTGCCCTTCAGGAAGAGGCCGTTGGCCTTTCTCTCCTCAGTAATCATGGCAAAGCCATGCTCCATGGCTTCCTTCGCGCTGTTGAAATTCATCAGCCGATTATTGAAATACACACGGCCCGCCGCCCTGGTGCGGACTCCGAAAATAGTCTCCAGAAGCTCCGTACGTCCCGCTCCCACCAGACCATAGAGGCCGAAAATCTCGCCCTTCCTCACATCGAAGGTAACATCCTGCAAATGAGGCGCGAACTTTGTGGACAGATGCTGCACAGACAGAACCACGTCTCCCGGCGTATTATCCACCGGCGGGAAGCGGTTCTCGAGAGAGCGTCCTACCATGGCGGCAATCAGCTCATTCATGTTCGTATCCTTCGCGGCCTTCGTCATAACCAGGTTGCCATCCCGGAGTACGGAAATCTCATCACAGATCTCAAAAATCTCGTCCATCTTATGAGAAATGTAAATCAGAGCGATTCCCTGCTCCTTCAGCATCCGCATCATCTCAAAGAGCTTGTTTACCTCCTGAACCGTCAGGGAGGAGGTCGGCTCGTCCAGAACAATCACCTTGGAGTTGTAGGAGATTGCTTTGGCGATCTCGCACATCTGCCGCTGTGACACAGACATATTCCGCATCGGCTGCGTCAGGTTGACAGTCATGCCAAGCCTTCTGAAAAGCTCGGAGGCTTCCTTCTTCATTCTGCCCTCGTCCACGATTCCCATGGAATTCTTGGGATAGCGGCCAAGGAACAAATTGTCGATTACGTTTCTTTCCAGACACTGGTTCAGCTCCTGATGAACCATCGCGATGCCGTTCTCAAGGGCATCCTTCGGTCCGGAAAAGCTCACTTCCTTCCCGTCAAGGAAGATCGTACCCTCATCCTTCTGATATGTACCAAAAAGACATTTCATCATCGTTGACTTGCCGGCACCGTTCTCGCCCATCAGGCCCATAACCGTTCCGCGTTTCACATCCAGGTTGATGTGGTCGAGAACCCGGTTGCGGCCGAAAGACTTGCACATTCCGCGTATCGATAAGACAACGTCATCCCTCTTATCTGCCATTCTTCTTACTCCTGTATCTATAGATTGACTAACACTTTTCCCTCTGAATAGATTATTAGGGAGAATCTCTTCTCCCCAATAATCTAGTCCGTTATAAATAATATGTCTGGATTTTACTGGCTAAGCAGAGATGTATAGGAAGCTGCATTGTCTGTCTTAACCATGTTGATTGCGAATGCATCATACTGGCTCGGATTTCCGAGACGGTTTGTGATATTGGACTCTGTCTGTCCATCGCCGCCGATGTACTCGACGTTCAGGTTCAGAAGGTCGTCGTAATTCTGCAGCAGCGGCTGATAGGTAGCGCTCAGGAAGTTATCAGCTGCGTTGTAGATGTTCAGCCATACGTTCTTGGTCGGATGGGTCTCTGCATCCAGCTGGTTGGATACCGGAGCGTATACAACGGTGGAATCCAGGAAGTCTTCATAGTTCTCAGCGGTAACAGCTACGTTCAGTGCGTAGTAGGAACGCTGCTCCTCATTGTAGGTGAATACATCCGGAGTCAGTACGTTGCCTGCCTCGTCAGCGGTGCCGATACCTGTGTCGATATCTACGCCGTCCAGAGCGTTACGAAGAACACGAAGGGTCAGGTAAGCCTGTACGTCTGCGTGCTGGCTGATGGTTCCGCCGTAGCCCTCTGCGATAGCCGCTACAGCGTCGCTGTTCGCATCATATCCGAAGGTCGGTACGCCCTCTGCCTTGGACCAGCCATTGAACATAGCCATTCCCATACCATCATTGTTGGAAGCTACAATGTCGATCTGATCACCGAAGGATGCAGACCATGTGCTGATCGCATTTCCTGCGGTAGCTGCGTCCCAGGTAGCTCCTGCGGAGTTTTTCATCTCCTGAGAAGCCAGCTCACGAACCGTATAGGTCTGGCCGTTGATCTCAAGAGTTCCGTCCTGAACATAGGTGGAAGATCCGTCTGTATTGGTTCCAACCGGAGTACTGTCAACAGCTCCGTCCTTCTCTACAGCTGTTCCAAGAGCGGAACGAACGCCTCTGGTACGTGCGATGGAATCATTGTGTCCGATATCGCCGACAGCCAGAACGTATCCGATAACGCCGTCGCCGTTGCGGTCGATGGTATCGATATTAGCCTCGATGTAGTCTCTGATCATGGTTCCCTGCAGCTCAGCGCCCTGATTTGCGTCGAAACCTACATAATAGGTATTGTCATTGAAGGTCAGGGCTGCCATGTCCAGCTCTCCTGTGGAGCTGTTGGACGGCTGGCGGTTGAACCATACAAGCGGCTTGTCCTTATTGGCAACCTCGCCGGACGCCGCGGCACCTGTGGTCTCAGCTGCGTCTGCAGTCTCCTCTGCAGCAGCATCCTCTGTGGTCTCGGCAGCATCGGTAGTCGTCTCAGCTGCATCGTTTCCGCCGCCGCATGCGGTCAGGGAAAGTGCAAGCACTGCTGCCAGAGTCAGTGAAAGTAATTTCCTTTTCATAAACTTTGTTCCTCCTTA
>CALWQJ010000036.1 GCA_944383645.1 uncultured Merdimonas sp. | reverse complement strand
GGAACCGGCAAACTCAAGAGAATGAAAGCTTATAAGAGCCATATCTTAACCAAGAAATCTCAGAAGAGAAAGAGAAATCTCAGAAAAGCAACGATTACAGATGCTGCTAACGTAAAGAGCATGAAGAAGATTCTTCCGTATCTGTAAGCCGCATCAGTTCAGGGATATCGTAGAATCGGGAAATTTCAAGGAGGAAAAGAGAAATGGCAAGAATTAAAGGCGGTTTAGGCGCTAAGAAGAGACATAACAGAGTATTGAAGCTCGCGAAGGGCTATAGAGGAGCAAGAAGCAAGCAGTATCGTGTGGCGAAGCAGTCCGTGATGAGAGCGCTGGCTACTTCCTACGCAGGAAGAAAAGAGAGAAAGCGTCAGTTCCGTCAGCTGTGGATCGCGCGTATCAACGCGGCGGCCCGTCTGAATGGACTGTCCTACAGCAAGTTCATGTACGGCCTGAAGCTGGCTGAGGTTCAGCTGAACCGCAAGGTGCTGGCTGATATGGCAGTGAACGATCCGGCTGGATTTGCGACTCTGGCTGAGGTTGCCAAGAGCAAAATTGCATAAGAAAGTATACGGAAACCTGAGAAAGCCATTGTGGGATGAGGAAAGCCTCTTCTGCAGTGGCTTCTTTTCCACGCAGTCATTTGGAAAGAAGGAAGAAGAACGATGACAGAGATTACGATTATCTCCGGCTTTTTGGGAGCCGGAAAGACGACTTTGATTAAGAAGCTTCTGGAGGAGGCCTTCCAGGGAGAGAAGATTGTGCTGATTGAAAATGAGTTTGGCGAGATCGGCATCGACGGCGGATTCTTAAAGGACGCCGGCATCCAGGTAAACGAAATGAATTCCGGCTGTATCTGCTGCTCGCTGGTAGGAGACTTTGGAACGGCGCTTAAAGAGGTGCTGGATACCTACGCTCCGGATCGGATCCTGATCGAGCCCTCCGGCGTGGGCAAGCTGTCCGATGTGGTAAAGGCAGTGGAGAATGTGGCCGGCTCCATGGACGTGCGCATCGACAGCGCCATCGTGGTGGTAGACGGCAAAAAGTGCAAGATGTATATGAAGAACTTTGGTGAGTTTTTTAATAATCAGGTAGAGCACGCGGGAACGATCGTGCTCAGCCGGACGCAGAGCATGACAGAGGAGAAGCTTCAGGAGACGGCGGCTCTTCTGCGTGAGCACAATCCGAAGGCGACTATGATCACGACCCCCTGGGACGATCTGGATGGAAAGCAGATTTTGGACGCCATGCACCATGCAGAACTTGATATGACAGATACACATGAACACCATGTTCACGACCATGAGCACGACGAAGAGTGCGGCTGCGGCCATGAGCACCATCACGATCATGAGCATCATCACGATCATGAGCACCATCACGAGCATGAACACGATCACGAGCATCACCATGATCACGGAGAAGGCTGCTCCTGTGGCTGCCACGCTCATGAGCATCACCATGATCATGCTCATCATCATGACCACGAGGGACACCACCACGCGGACGAGGTGTTTACCAGCTGGGGCGTGGAGACGCCGCGGCGCTACAGCGCCGAAGAGCTGCAGCAGATGCTGGAGAAGCTGGAAAGCTCTTCGGAATACGGCGTGATTCTGCGGGCAAAGGGAATCCTGCAGAATACGGACGGAAGCTGGATGCAGTTCGATCTCGTTCCGGAGGAATATGAGGTGAGAGGCGGAAGCCCGGAGTATACGGGACGGCTCTGCGTGATCGGATCCAAGTTAAATGAAGACGGATTGAAAGCGCTGTTTGAGGTTTAAGGAGCGGGTAAGGAGTAGAAGCTATGAGTCTGGGAAATAAAGTACCTGTCTATCTTGTGAACGGCTTTCTGGAGAGCGGCAAGACAGCCTTTATCCAGGAGACCCTGTCGGATCCCTATTTTTCTGACGGAGGCAAGACGCTTCTGATTGCCTGCGAGGAGGGCGAAGAGGAGTACGACCTGCACATTCTGGAATCCTATGATACCGAGCTGGTGCAGTTGGAGGACAAGGCGGAGTTCACGCCGGAATTTCTGGAGGAATGCCGGAAGAAATACAAGCCCACCCAGGTGATGATTGAGTACAATGGCATGTGGGGCATGCAGCTGTTCCGGGACATGCAGTTCCCGAAGGGCTGGTTCCCGGCCCAGGGTATCACGCTGGTGGACGCCTCCACCTTCGATCTGTATATGCAGAACATGAAGTCGCTTTTTATGGACATGGCGCAGGATTCGGATCTGGTGATTTTCAACCGCTGCCAGGAGGGCACAAAGGCGGCCTCCTACAAGCGGAATATCCGGGCGGTCAATCCGCGGGCGCAGGTGGAGTTTGAAAAGGAGGGCGGCGAGCTCTTTGAATATGAGGATGAGCTCCCCTTCGATTTGAATGCGGAGATTATCGATATTTCAGACATTGATTATGGCATCTGGTACGTGGACGCCATGGATCACCCGGAGCATTACGATGGGAAGACGATCCGCTTCAAGGCGCGGGTTATGAAGCCCCGGGGAATCACGCCGGGGTATTTTGTGCCGGGGCGCCGGGCTATGACCTGCTGCGCGGACGACACCATGTTCCTGGGCTTCCTGTGCAGGAGCCAGAACGTGGATAAGCTGAAGAACGGCATGTGGCTGACAGTGACGGCCAAGGTGTCCGTCCAGCAGCGGGAGGAGTATTCCGGAGAGGAAGGCCCTGTTCTTTACACAAAGGCCCTGAAGTCCGCCCAGCCCCCGGAGGAGGAACTGGTCTACTTCTGATTTCGCGGTCAGCCAGTGCAGACCGGGATCTCCGGCTTTTTATAGCTGCCCAGCAGCTCTTTTAGAGTCAGGATAGAGTCGGAGATAAATTTATCCTTATGATAGACAAGCTTAAAGGTACGGTCCCATATGTTTTCAGGATCCTGAAGCATATGGATCGTGCCTTTTCTGATCTCGTCCTCGATCAGCCGTACGGAGATGACGGCCAGACAGTGGTTGACCAGAACCGCGTGCTTCATGCCTTCCGGGAAAGGCGCTTCGATGCACTCATGAATGGAAATGTGGTTCCGGTGCAGGTATTCGTCAAACAGGGCGCGCGTTCCGCTGCCGCTTTCCCGCATGACGAAGTCAAGGCCTTCCAGATCGGAAGGAGAAAAGGTATTCCGGGAGGCGAAGGGGTGCTCGGCGCTGCAGGCCAGAACCAGATAATCCTCCACCAGCGGCAGGCTGATCAGCTCCGGACTTCGGATAACGCCCTCCACGATTCCCACATCCAGCTCTGAGCGCAGCAGCTTTTCTTCCACGGTCTGGGTATTTCCAATATAGGAAAAGGTGTCTGTCTGGGGGCGGAGCTTTCGGAAATTTTCCAGCAGGCCCGGGAGCATGCAGGAGCCGATGGTGACCGTGGCCCCGATGCGGAAATGTTCGGTCTTCGTCTCGCTCTGCATCTGCCGTTCCAGCTCGTCGAAGGAATGGACGGCCGCCTTCGCCATCTTCAGAAGATGCTGGCCGGGCTCCGTGATGTAGAGGCGTCTGGAAAGCCGGTCGAACAGCCGGGTCTCATAGTGCTCCTCCAGCTCGCGGATGGCCTGGCTCACGGTGGGCTGCGTCAGATAAAGCTTCTGGGCGGCCAGACTCATTTTTCCGGTCTCGGCCACGGCGATGAAAATTTTCAGATGGCGGATCGTCATAGTGCTCCCTCCTGTTTCGTCTGTATGTCTGTGTGTCTGTACCGGCAGATGAGAGGCAGAACTCTCGGGTGCACGGTATCTATAGGTATTTCCTATGATTTTGATAAAATAATATCATTATCCTTATTGAAATTCAAGTGTTATAATAACAATAAGAGTGCTGCTGAAGTGGACAGGGAATTGTTAACGGATTAACGATACACCGGACATGGAGAGATAAGGGTACGGAAAAAGAAAGGAGAAATACCGATGAAAGTATTGATTATCGGAGGCGTAGCGGCGGGAACCAAGGTGGCGGCCAAGCTTAAGAGGGAAGACAGGAGCCTGGACGTTCTGATTCTGACCAAGGGGAAGGATATTTCCTACGCAGGCTGCGGCCTCCCGTACTATGTGGGAGGCGTGATTCCCACAAGAGAACAGTTGATTGTGAATACACCGGAGTCCTTCTCAAGGCTGACAGGCGCGGAGGTTCAGACTGAGACAGAGGTGACGGCGGTGGACACGGCGGCGAAGACTGTGACGGCTGTGCAGCATGGAGAGACCAAGACCTATTCCTATGACAAGCTGGTAATCGCGTCCGGAGCATCTCCCTTCCGTCCGCAGATCGAGGGGCTTGACCTGAAAAATGTGTTCTTTATGAGAACGCCGGACGACGCGATCGCCCTCCGGGAGGCTGTGGAAGCCGGAGGCATCAAGCGCGCGGTGGTAGCCGGAGGCGGCTTCATCGGCCTTGAGGTGGCGGAGAATCTGGCTGAGAAGGGCGTGCGCGTGAACGTGATCGATTTCGCGCCCCATGTGCTTCCGAATTTCCTGGATCCGGAGATGAGCGAGTATGTGGAGAATAAGATGGCGGACGCGGGCGTGAACCCCATGACCGGCGTGGCTCTGGAAGCGGTTCTGGGCGACGGAAAGGTAGAGAAGGTGCAGACCAGCAAGCGCGCCGTCAAGGCGGACGCGGTGGTTATCGCCATCGGTATCCGTCCGAATACCGGCTTCCTGGAGGGAACCGGCATCGAGATGTTCAAGGGAACGATCCTGACGGACAAGTATATGCGCACGAACGTGGAGGACGTCTACGCGGTGGGCGACTGCGCCATGGTGACCAACCGCGAGACAGGGGAGCCTGCCTGGTCTCCGATGGGATCTACGGCAAATATCGCGGGCCGTGTGCTGGCGTCCGATATCTGCGGAAAGAACAAGGAATACGCAGGCGTGCTGGGAACCGGCGTAGCGAAGCTTCCGGGCGGCATCAACGCAGGACGTACCGGTCTGACCGAGACGGCTGCGAAGGCGGCTGGCTATGACGTCATCACGGCGCTTTCCGTTGTGGACGACAAGGCTCATTACTATCCGGGCGCAGGAAACTTTATTATTAAGATGGTGGCGGACAAGACCACCCGCAGATTCCTGGGCCTGCAGGTTCTGGGAAGCGGAGCGGTGGACAAGGTGACGGACATCGCGGTGACAGCCATTTCCCTGGGTGCGACGGTGGATCAGCTGGAGAACCTGGACTTCGCTTACGCGCCGCCCTTCTCCACAGCGATTCATCCCTTCGCCCATGCGCTGAACGTTCTGCTGAACAAGATGAGCGGGGCCTTCGAGACCTTCACGCCGGCGGAGTACGAGGCAGGAGCGGCTGAAGGCTACCGTCTGGTAGACGCTTCCCCGCAGCCGGCCATCGAGGGCGCTCCCTATCTGGATCTGACGAAGATCGACGGCGAGGTAGAGGGCTTCGGAAAGGACGAGAAGCTTCTGATCGTCTGCGCCAAGGGAAAACGCGCCTACATGACCCAGAACCGCCTGAAATTCTACGGATACACGAACACCAGGGTACTGGAGGGCGGCACCACCTTCAACGAGATTCAGAACGAGGATTAAATTAAGAGGAGGATTTTACATTATGGCAACACTTACCATCAGCGCGGCGGACGAGAAAAAGGTAAAGGCCCGCGGATTCTTGAGCAACAAGGGAACTGACAATTTTTCTGCCCGTATTATCACGGTAAATGGCAAGGTGACGGCAGAGCAGCAGAGAACTATCGCGGAGGCGGCGGAGAAATTCGGAAACGGAACCGTGACCTATACCACCCGTCTGACTGTAGAGGTGCCGGGAGTGCCCTACGAGAAGATCGACGAGTTCTGCGAGTTCATTGCAAAGGCGGGCCTTGTGACCGGAGGAACCGGATCCAAGGTACGCCCGGTGGTTGCCTGCAAGGGAACCACCTGCCAGTACGGACTTCTGGATTCCTTCGGCCTGTCCGAGGAGATTCACCACAGATTCTATGAGGGCTACCGCCAGGTGCTGCTGCCTCATAAATTCAAAATCGCGGTAGGCGGATGTCCCAACAACTGCGTGAAGCCGGATCTGAACGACTTAGGAATCATCGGACAGCGGATCCCGAATTACGATCCGGACGAGTGCAACGGCTGCAAGAAGTGCGCGGTGGAGAAAGCCTGTCCGATCCATGCGGCGAAGCTGGTAGACGGCGTGATGGAGATTGATCACGACGCCTGCAACAACTGCGGACGCTGTGTCGGAACCTGTCCCTTCGACTGCATCGAGGACGGCACCTACGGCTACAAGATTTACATCGGCGGACGCTGGGGCAAGAGCGTGGCGCATGGAAGAGCGCTTTCCAAGGTCTTCACGGACAAGGAGGAGGCTCTGTCTGTAATCGAGAAGGCGATCCTGCTGTATCGTGAGCAGGGACATACAGGCGAGCGCTTTGCGGCCACCATCGAGCGTATCGGCTTCGAGAATGTGGAGGCTCAGCTTCTGTCCGACGATATTCTGGCAAGAAAGCAGGAGATCCTGGATGCCCAGCTGCATCTGACAGGAGGAGCAACCTGCTAAATCCAAACTGTGTTTTCCAGTATCAGGCCCTCCGGGCGCGGCTTCTGCCGCGTTCCGGGCGGCCTGCGGCATTACATAAGGAAAAAATTGAGGGAGAGTTGTACGAATGAATAAAAAGAAAACGGGAGCCATCGTCCTGTGCCTTATCATCGGATGGCTGGCGACCTTATCCACGGACTGGCAGTCGGATCTGCTGGGCCGCACTGTCATGGGAGGCCCCATGGTGGCCCTTTTGGTTTCCATGATTGCCTGCAACCTGCTGCCGGGGCTTCCTAAGGATTTTAAGGCCGGCACCACCTTTGCCAGCAAGAAATTTCTGAACTGGGGCATCATCCTGACCGGCGCGACCTTAAGCTTCGCGGATATTCTGGGAACAGGCGTCAAGGCTCTGCCGCTGATCCTGTTCAACATCTGTCTGGCCTTCGCGGTGGCCCTGCTGGTGGGAAAGAAAATCGGCGTGACGAAGAATACCTCGATTCTGGTAGGCGGCGGCACCTGCATCTGCGGCGGGACGGCTATCGCCACCCTGTCCCAGATCATCAAGGCTCTGGAGGAGGAGATTGCGTTCGCCATGGCGGCTATTTTCCTGTTTGACACGCTGGCTGCCTTTACCTATCCGTACCTGGCGGGAGCTCTGGGCCTGACGAACAATCAGTTTGCCTTCCTGGCCGGAACGGCGATCAACGATACCTCCTCCGTGGCCGGAGCGCAGGCGACCTATGTGGCGATGAACGCCCTGGACGGCTGGAACGGCGCTTTGAACGTAAAGCTGGTGCGGACGACTATGCTGATCTTTGTGGCCCTGTTCTGGACCGTCATGATGGCCAGGAGCCAGAAGAACGCTTCCGGCGCGGAAAGCGAGTCTCTGTTCGGCGTAGTCAGGAAAACCTTCCCGATGTTCATCCTCTGGTTCGTAATTATGGCCGGACTGAACACCTACGGCGTGTTTACCGCAGAGGGAATCAGCCTGTTCAGTAAGTTGTCCAAGTTCCTGTTCGCGTCAGCGCTGGCAGGCGTAGGCTTCAAGATCAAGTTTGTGGACGTGTTTTCCAAGGGGGCGAAGCCCATTGCGCTGGGCGGTATTACCTGGCTGTGCGTGGCCGCGTCCTCCCTGGCGTTCGTATTCCTGTTCGCTGGATACATTGGGTAGGGAAATTTTATCTGGACAAAAAATATTTTATCTGCTAAGATACTTTCTGTAGTAGACAAAGGCAGTTTGCGTAAGCAGGCTGCCTTTCACGTTTTTTGGAAAACGTCGAAGCCGCGGACGGGACGAAAGGGTTCCTGCAGGGCGGCGGGCAAATGGGAGGTATCGGAGTATGGACTGTATTGATCTGAGCATTCTGAAATGTCTGAAAGAGAATTCGAGGCAGACGGCTTCGATGATCAGCCAGACCATCAATCTGTCTGTGTCAGCGGTCATAGAACGGATACGGAAGCTGGAGGCGAAGGGGCTGATCCGGCAGTATACAGTTGTTTTGGATGAGAAGAAGCTGGGAAATGATCTGACCGTTTTCGTATCGGTCCGCCTGGAAAACCCCAGATGCGGGGAAGCCTTCGCGAGAGCGGCATCCGCGCACCCGAACATCTCCGAATGCTATTATATCGCCGGAGATGTGGATTATCTCCTGAAAATCGTGACGGATTCTTCCCGAAGCCTGGAGCTGATCCATGAGGACATCAAGGCCATGGAGGGCGTAGCCTGGACGAAGACCCTCTATGTGCTTTCTACGATAAAAAACGATGTGTCCGTGCTGCCGGGAGAGGTGTGAGCTGCGGGATTCGGAAGGCGGGACGGGCCGCAGCCGCCTGGTCCGCAGAAATATTTCCGGCAGGCACTTGACACTTTCCAGCAGGTGGATTATGCTCACTAGAGAGGATATGAAAGACGCGAAAGAACTGCCAGCGGCGGGGATGGCGTCTGCGGGACAGCATGAAGGAGTGAGCGCATGGATTTGAACCGGGAAACGATGAAAAAGCTGATGTTCCTCATCGCCTTTACCGTGCTGCTGCTGGTGGGCATCCAGCGGCTGGACGTGGTGATCGGGACGCTGGACGTGGCGGTGGCGATCTTTTTCCCGTTCATGTTCGGCGGGGCTGTCGCCTTTTTTCTGAATGTTCCCATGTCCTTCCTGGAACGGACGCTGTTCGGGACGGAGCGGAAGGAAAAATGGAAGAGAAAGCTGGCCCGGCCCTTGAGCCTGCTTCTGGCGGTCGTGCTGGTGCTGGCGGTGATCGTGCTTGTGATCTTCGTGGTGGTGCCGGAGTTGAGCTCCACGGTAAAAAGCCTGGCAGTGCAGATAGAGGCGGCGATTCCGAAGGCCCAGGAATGGCTGGAGGACATTTTCCGGAACAATGAGCAGGTGACAGAGTGGCTGAACAGCCAGGAGGTCAACTGGGAGACCATGGTGCAGACGGCCTTAAATATGCTCCAGAACGGCGCAGAAGGGGTGGTGGCATCCATGATGACGGCTGCCCGGGGAATCATCAACGCGGTATATACCTTTGTGGTGGCTGTGGTATTCGCCTGCTACGTCCTGGTGCAGAAGGAGAAGCTGAGCGTGCAGGCGCGCAAGCTTCTGCGGGCGCTGCTGCCAGAGAGACACGCTGAGCGTGCGCTCTACATCTGTTCCTTAAGCTACCGGACTTTTACAAATTTCATTACGGGCCAGTGCCTGGAGGCCGTGATTCTGGGAACCATGTTTTTCGTGGTGATGAGCGTTTTGCGCTTCCCCTACGCGCTCCTGGTGGGCATTCTGGTGGCTGTCACGGCTCTGATTCCCATATTCGGAGCCTTTATTGGCTGCGCCATAGGGGCCTTTCTGATTCTGGTGGTAAATCCCATGCAGGCGCTGGCCTTTGTCATCCTGTTCCTGGTGCTGCAGCAGATCGAGGGCAACCTGATTTATCCCCATGTGGTGGGGAATTCCGTAGGCCTTCCTTCCATCTGGGTGCTGGTGGCCGTCACAGTGGGCGGCAGCCTGATGGGGCTTGTGGGCATGCTGATTTTCATTCCCATTGTCTCTGTGCTGTATACTCTGCTGCGGGAATGGGTATACCGGAGACTGGAGGAAAAAAAGATTAAGAAGGTATGAAAATGAGAGAGATAAAAGCAGGAGAGTATTACCGCCATTTCAAGGGCGGTCTTTATCACGTGACGGGAATCGCGAAGGACGCGGATACAGAAAAGCCGGTGGTGGTCTACCAGGCCCTGTACGGAGACGAGGAGCTCTGGGTCCGGGACTATGAGGAATTCGCGGGCGAGGTGGACCGGCAGAAGTATCCGGACGCGGAGCAGCAGTACCGGTTTGAGCGGATTGAGGAGCCGACGGAGACGAATCCTCTGCTCCTGCGCTTCCTGGACGCAGAGACCTATGAGGATAAGCTGGAGCTGTTCCAGTCCTGGGAGGCGTACGCGGACGATCAACTGCTGGAGAGCATCGCGGTGTCCCTGGACGTCGTTCTGGGAAAGGGAACTACAAAAGAGAAATACAGGCAGATTTTGAACTGCCTGAAAACCATGGAGCACTTTGAGACAAATCGTTTTCGATAAGAGACAGGGGGAGTAAGAGTGGACATTGTAATCATCGGAGACGGAAAAGTGGGGCACAAGCTGGCGACGCAGCTGTCCGGGGAAAATTATAATGTCACGCTGATCGATCAGTGTGAAAAAAAGCTGGCGGATACAGTCAATGAAATGGACGTCTCCTGCGTGCCGGGAGACGGAGGAAACGCGGAGGTACAGAAAAGGGCGGGCGTGCCGGGAGCGGATCTGGTCATCGCCTGCACGTCTACGGACGAGATGAATCTGTTCTGCTGCCTGCTGGCCAGAAGGCTGGGGGCGAAGCAGACCATCGCGAGAGTGCGCAACCCCGTGTACGCGGAGCAGATGCACCTTCTGCGGGACGACTTAAGACTGAGCATGGCGGTCAACCCGGAGTTCGCCCTGGCGGGGGAGATCGCCCGGGTGCTGATCTTCCCGTCTGCAGCGAAGATGGAGGTCTTCGCCAAGGGCCGGGTGGAGCTGGCCGAGGTGCTGTTGACGGAAAAGAGCGCTATCGTGGGGATTCCCTTAAGCGGCCTGTATAAGAAGTATCAGATCAAGATGCTGATCTGCGCCGTGCAGCGGGGCGCGAAAGTGTATATCCCGGATGGAAATTTCGTGCTGGAGGCCGGGGACAAGATTCATATCGCGGCGTCCCATAAGGAGATTGAGAAATTTTTCCGCCTGACGAATTCCATGCGGAGCCAGGCGAAGAACGTGATGATCTGCGGAGGCGGAAGGGTGGCCTATTACCTGGCCCGGCAGCTCCTGGCTATCGGGATGCACGTGAAGATCGTGGAGCAAAACGAAGCCCGCTGCCTGGAGCTTTCCGAGCTGCTGCCCAAAGCTACGATCATCCATGGAAACGCCACCCAGCATGAGCTTCTGGAGGAAGAGGAGATCGAGAAGGCGGACGCCTTTGTGGCTCTGACCGGCATGGACGAGGAAAACATCATCATGTCCATGTACGCCAAGATGCGGGGCGTGTCCAAAATCGTCACGAAGGTCAACGACGAAGGGCTGGAAAATATGGTGGAGCAGCTGGGCATGGAGAGCGTGGTTTCCGCCAAGAACGTCACGGCCAATCTGATCACCGGCTATGTGCGCGCCATGAAAAATTCCATGGGAAGCGCCAACGTGGAGACCGTCTACAAGCTGGTGGGAGGAAAGATCGAGGCCCTGGGCTTTGTGATCCGGGAAAAGACCCGGTATACGGGCATTCCCCTTAAGGATCTGACGCTGAAGGAAAACCATCTGGTGGCCTGTATCGTGAGAAAGAACCAGATCATCATTCCGGGAGGAAACGATACCCTGGAGGCGGGCGATAACGTCATCGTGGTGTCCATGGCCCAGGGCCTGGAGGATCTGAAGGACATTCTGCGTTAGGCTTACAAAAGAAGGATTACGGTTTCAGAGGGACAGATATTTTTATGAATTACAGAATGATAAAATTTATCGTGGGAAAAATGCTGCTGATGGAGGGCGTCCTGCTGCTGATTCCTGCTTTCGTGTCGCTGCTCTATCAGGAGAGCAGCGGCGTATATTTTCTGATTGTGACGGCGGCGCTTCTGGTCCTTTCGCTTCTGCTTTCCAGAAAGCCGGAGGACACCTCGATCTACGCAAAGGAGGGCTTCGTCGTTGTGGCGCTGGCCTGGCTGCTTTGGTCGGCCTTTGGGGCCCTGCCTTTCGTGATTTCCGGCTGCATCCCGAAATACCACGACGCTTTTTTTGAGGTGGTCTCGGGCTTTACGACCACAGGCTCCACGATTCTGACGGATATCGAGGCCCTGCCCATGGGCATGAATTTCTGGCGCTGCTTTACCCACTGGATCGGGGGCATGGGCGTGCTGGTGTTCGTCATGACGATCCTGCCCTTAAGCCCGAAGAATTCCATGTTTCTGATGAAGGCGGAGATGCCGGGGCCCACCTGCGACAAGCTGGTGCCGAAGGCCCGCTCTACAGCGCGGCTCCTCTATGGCATGTATCTGGGGCTATCGGTCCTGGAGGTTCTCTTCCTGCTGGCCGGCGGCATGAACCTGTACGACGCGCTGGTGCACACTTTCAGCACGGCCGGAACCGGAGGCTTCGACAACCGGAACGCGAACGTGGCCTTTTATGACAGCGCCTATATCGACGGCGTGATTACCGTTTTCATGCTGATGTTCGGCGTGAATTTCAGCCTGTATTACCTGATGCTGCTGCGGGAGTTCAAATCCGTGTGGAAGAGTGAGGAGCTGCGGGCTTATCTGGGCATTGTGGCGGCCGCTATCGCGCTGATTACGGGAAATATCCTGCACCTTTACGGCTCCGTATTCAAGGCCTTCCGCTACGCCAGCTTCCAGGTGGCCTCTATCATCACGACGACGGGCTTTGTGACCGCGAATTTTGACCTGTGGCCGGAGTTTTCCAAGACCATCCTGCTGATTATCATGGCCATCGGAGCCTGCGCCGGAAGCACGGGCGGCGGCATCAAGGTGTCGCGGATCATCATCCTGGCCCGGACGGTGACGAAGGAAATCCGGCAGATCCTCCATCCAAAGTCGGTCAATGTGGTGCGGCTGGACGGAAAGCGGCTGACGGAGGACAGCACCCGGGGCGTCTATGTCTATATGAGCTGCTATGTGGCCATTCTGGCCCTCTCGGTGCTGCTGATTTCCGTGGATAATTTTGATTTCACCACGAATTTTACGGCGGTGCTGACGACGCTGAACAACGTAGGACCCGGCCTTTCCGGCGTGGGCCCGGTACAGAATTTTTCCGCTTATTCCTGCTTTTCCAAGCTGGTTCTAAGCCTGGACATGCTGCTTGGGCGGCTGGAGATCCTGCCGCTTCTGATGCTGATGGCTCCCCAGACCTGGAGAAAGCGGTTTTAATAATTCTTCCAAAGGAAGGGCAAAATAAAATAAAAGTGAGGTAAAAGAAAAATGAGTGAGAGAGAATGCAGCAATACAAGCTGTGATAAGAAGAGCTGCGAGGGCTGCCCAAGCCGGGAGAAGAAGCCCGCAAGCTTCCAGGTGGACGCCAATGCGTACAGCTGCATCCGCCGGGTGATCGGCGTGGTCAGCGGCAAGGGCGGCGTAGGAAAGTCCATGGTGACCGCCTCCATCGCAAATGAGCTGGCGGCAAAGGGCTATCAGGTGGGAATTCTGGACGCGGATATCACAGGGCCGTCCATTCCCCGTATGTACGGTATCCATGGCCCGGCCGAGGCCAGCGACGCAGGGATCGAGCCCCGCGTCACCAGGAACAGGATCAAGCTGATGTCCATGAACCTCCTGCTTCCGGCGGAGGATACGCCCGTTATCTGGCGCGGCCCCATCATTGCCAATATCGTAAAGCAGTTCTGGACCGACGTTATCTGGGGTGATGTGGATTACCTTCTGGTGGACATGCCGCCCGGAACCGGAGACGTGCCGCTGACCGTCTTCCAGTCCCTGCCGGTGAACGAGATCGTTGTCGTGACCTCGCCCCAGGATCTGGTGCAGATGATCGTAAAGAAGGCCGTGAGCATGGCGGAGCAGATGAAGATTCCGGTCAAGGGCGTCGTGGAGAATTATTCCTATCTCCAGTGCCCGGACTGCGGAAAGAAGCTCTATCCCTTCGGCCAGAGCCATCTGGACGAGATCGCCGGAGAGGAGGGCCTGAAGGTGCTGGGACGGATCCCGATGGATCCGGCTTATGCCGAGGCCGCCGACAAGGGAGCCTTCGATACGGTGCGGAATCCGTGGATTGAGGCGGAGTTTTAGAAAAGAAAACAGATAATCGCGCAGATTTTTCGGGAGCAGTCCAAGGGGCTGCTCCCGCTCTGTTGGTGTGCCTGGCGCTAAGGGGGATTGCATTGTCCCTGAGTACACTGGCGCTGCCCGCGTTGTACATATACAATTTTTTTCTGCCCTGATATCCAAAATCAGCCGGATTATTGGATATACACGGCAGATTTTTTTGTATATGGAAAAAGAAGGTATTATACACGCCGATTTCGTGGAAAATCAAGCTGTTTTTTTGAAAAATTGTATATCGCAGCTGGTTTTTCTGCTATATGTCCAAAGATGCTCAAAGACTGTGCCAGAAAAACAAATATTAGGAAGGTTCCAGGGCAATGAAAATATAGGTTGACATTTAGCCTACATATTGTTAATATAAAATTAGCCTACAAAGTGTTAATATAAGATGAAGGCATTCTATGCGGATCTCTGGGAGCAGGGAGGAAGAAAAAATGCAGCAGATTTCAGAATCGGAACTGGTCTTGATGAGGATTATCTGGGGAAACGGTGGGACGGCCCTCTATTCCTTCATCATGGAGGAGCTGGAAAAGGAGCAGAATGAATGGAAAAAGAATACGGTGCTGACGCTGCTTTCCAGGCTTGTGGAAAAGGGGTATCTGAAGACGAATAAGATTGGAAGACGCAATGAGTACGCGGCGCTGGTCACGGAGCAGGAGTATCAGGCTGTGCAGACGAACCATTTCCTGGACCGGATTTTCGGAGGAAATGTGCGGGGACTGGTATCTACGCTCCTGCAGGAGGATCGGCTTTCCGCGGAGGAACTAAAGGAGATCGAGAAATACTGGGAGGAGCAGGGATGAACGCATTTATGAAAACGCTTTTGTCGCTTTTCCGGGCGGGATGCCAGAGAACCGCAGGCTGATGCTCCGGGTGATTAACCTGATGGAGAGGAACAGCCGGGGCGATAAGCTCGCGGAGGATTATCCGCTGGAATTTCTGTATGAATAGGATTTCTTGGCAGCTTTGAAATTCACGGTATGGCCTGAAGATTCCAGACGTTCCAGCATAGCGGAAACGCTCTCGGTATTTTTCGTCCAGATTTAACAGATATAAATACGCAGAATCGGCCATAATAAAACTATCAGATATGTGTACAAACTTGATACTATATGCTACAATAGTGTCAAGTTATAGCAAGAGAGGTGATGTTATGGCCGATTTAGATTCTTTGAAAAAACTTACCAGGGAAAATGGTTATCTATATACAAAAGACGTGACCAATGCAGGGATTCGCCGGGAGCAGCTTAAAAAATATCTGGATGAAGGCAGCTTGATTCGGGAAAGCCGGGGAATCTATTCCTTTGCGGACAGTATCAATGACGAATTTGCATTGCTGCAGAGCAGATGTAAAAAAGGGGTTTTCTCTTATGGAACAGCATTATATTTTCACGGCTTGTCTGATCGGTTCCCACAGATGATTTCCATGACAGTGCCAAAGACCTATAATGTGTTTTATCTGAAGGAAGAATTATTTCATGTAGAGTTCCACCGGATTAAGCCGTCCTTATGGAGCATTGGAATGATGGAGATGACCTCACCGCAAGGCGGGAAAATCATCGTCTATGACAGAGAGCGGTGTATCTGTGATATCATACGGGGCCGCAAACAGACAGACCCACAGGTTTTTAGCCAGGCGGTGAAAGGTTATTTTTCTTTCAAAGAGCGTGACAACATCCGATTGATGGAATATGCCAAGAAATTCCACATTGAGGAAAAAGTACAAGAGTATATGGAGATATTATGATTAAAACACCAGAACAACTAAAAGGGGCTATCCGTAATCTGGCAAAGAAGAAAGGAATCCATGCACAGGAAGTCCTGCAGATTTTTATGTTTGAACGTATCATCGAGCGTCTTTCTGCTTCGCCGTACAAGGACAGATTTATTTTAAAAGGCGGGCTGTTGATTTCCGCTATCCTCGGCGTAGCGGAACGGACGACAATGGATATGGACACAACCGTAAAAGGCTTACCAATGGATGAACAGAATATACGAAAAGCAATCAGCGAGATTCTGAATCAGCCCGTGGATGACGGAATTGAATTTCAGCTTTTAGACTTAACGCCAATCCGAGAGGATGATGAATACGAAAATTTCCGTGCCTCCATCCAAGCCGCTTATGGGAAAATGAAAATACCTATGAAGATTGATATAACAACCGGTGATGAAATTACACCAAAAGAAATCCAATTTTCCTATCCTTTCCTGTTTGATGACCGTCGGGTAATGGTGAAGGCCTACACACAGGAAACCATACTGGCTGAAAAGTACGAAACAATTATCCGGAGAAATGTAGGAAATACACGGGCGAGAGACTTTTATGATTTACACCTTCTGTACCGGCTATACCGGGAAAATGCAGACTGGAACCTTCTAAAACAGGCGGTTCTTGCCACAGCAAAGAAAAGAGATTCCTTGTCCGTTCTGCAGGACACGGAACGAATTCTGCTGGCATTGGAAGAATCAACCGTCCTGCAGGATTTATGGAAAAGATATCAGACACAGAATTTATATGCAAGGGAGATTACATATCCTGCTATCATGGAAAGCGTAAAAGGGTTCGCAGAAAAAATGAATGCCTATATCAGAGAACCAATATCCTGATTTTTTTCGCTCAGGCTATTTACAAACGGCCGCAAAAGGTGTATAAAATAAAAATATAAATGGCAGAGAGGTCATAACGATGGCTTCTCTGTCTCTTTTTGTTTGGAGGTGGACGCGACGGAAGGGATTCAGACAGACCATACGGAAATAAAAGAAGCAGCAGAGACGGGCCTTCAGGAGGAATGCGGCGTCTTCGGCATCTATGACAGGAGCGGCGGCGACGTGGCGGCCGATATCTATTACGGGCTGTGCGCCCTGCAGCACCGGGGGCAGGAGGCCTGCGGGATCGCGGTGTCGGATACGGCGGGGCCTGCGGGCAATATCCGCTGCCATAAGGATCTGGGGCTGGTCAGCGAGGTATTTAAGGAGGAGACGCTGGGGAGCCTTCCCGGGAATCTGGGCGTAGGCCATGTCCGCTATTCCACCACCGGGGCGTCGGTGCGGGAAAACGCCCAGCCTCTGGTGCTGAACTATATCAAGGGGACGCTGGCCCTGGCGCACAACGGGAATCTGGTCAATGCGGAGGAGCTGAAAGAAGAGCTGATCTACGGGGGAGCCGTCTTTCATACGACCACGGACTCGGAGCTGATCGCCTATCACATTGCCAGGGAGCGGGTGCATACGGGAAGCGTGGAGGAGGCGGTGCTTCGGGCGGCGGAAAGGCTGAAGGGCGGCTACGCTCTGGTAATCGCAAGCCCCCGGAAGCTCATCGCGGTGCGGGATCCGTGGGGCATCAAGCCTCTGTGTATTGGAAAAAGGGGCGAGGCCTATGTGGCGGCCTCAGAGAGCTGCGCTCTTGCCGCCGTGGGAGCGGAATTTCTGCGGGATGTGGAGCCGGGAGAGATTGTCACTGTGGCGGGAGACAAGATTTACTCCAATAAGGAGCTTCAGAAGAGGCATAAGGGGCCGCATGCCCACTGTGTGTTTGAATATATTTATTTTGCCAGGCTGGACAGCGCCATCGACGGGCTGCGGGTCTATGACGCCAGGCTGCGGGCCGGAAGGATCCTGGCCAGAACCTGCCCGGCGAAGGCTGATCTGGTGACAGGGGTGCCGGAATCCGGGCTTACGGCGGCCAGGGGCTACGCGGCGGAGGCGGGTCTTCCTTTTGAGCTGGCCTTTTATAAAAACAGCTATGTGGGGCGGACCTTTATCAAGCCCACCCAGAAGGAGCGGGAGTCCGGCGTGCGGCAGAAGCTGAGCGTGCTCGCTCCGGTGGTCCGGGGAAAGCGCATCGTGCTGGTGGATGATTCCATTGTCCGGGGAACCACCATGGCGAACCTGATCCGGATGCTCAAGCAGGCGGGAGCGGTGGAGGTCCATGTGCGGATCAGCGCGCCGCCCTTCCTCTATCCCTGCTATTACGGCACAGACGTGCCCTCCGGCAGGCAGTTGATCGCCTCGGAGCACACGGAAGAGGAGATCCGGGAGCTTATCGGCGCGGACTCTCTGGGCTATCTGCGGACAGAGGGGCTTCAGGAGATGGCAGGGGAGCTGGAGCTTTGCAGGGCCTGCTTTGACAGCCGCTATCCCTGCCGCTGACAGAAGAGCTGCTGGTAAAAGAACCGCTGATAAAAAAGCTGCTGACAGAAGAGCCGCTGGTAAAAGAACCGCTGAGAGAAGAACCGCGGGAGAATACGGGACGGCAAAATGCCGCTTCCCGGGAGATAAAAAAGTGAGGAGGAAGATTATGAAAGGAAATCAGGGATTGTACTGCCCCACGCTGGAGCACGACAACTGCGGCATCGGGGCTGTGGTGAATCTGGACGGAAGGAAGAGCCATAAGGTGGTGAGCCAGGCTCTGGAGATCGTGGAGAACCTGGAGCACCGGGCCGGAAAGGACGCGGAGGGCAAGACCGGAGACGGCGTGGGGATCCTGCTGCAGATTTCCCACAGCTTTTTTAAGAAGGCCTGCCAGAAGGAAGGAATTGAGATCGGCGGCGAGGGGGAATACGGCGTCGGCATGTTCTTCTTCCCCCAGAACGAGCTGAAAAAGAACGAGGCCCGGAAAATGTTTGAGACCATCGTAAAGGGCGAGGGCCTCACCTTCCTGGGCTGGCGGAAGGTGCCGGTATGCCCGGAGGTGCTGGGCAGCAGGGCGAGAGCCTGTATGCCGGATATCCAGCAGGCCTTTGTGGCAAGGCCGAAGGATACGGAAAGCGGCCTTCCCTTTGACCGCCGCCTCTATGTGGTGCGCCGGGAATTCGAGCAGAGCAGCGCAGGCACCTATGTGGTGTCCCTGTCCAGCCGGACCATCGTCTATAAGGGCATGTTCCTGGTGGGACAGCTGCGGACCTTCTATGGGGATCTGCAGAGTAAGGACTATGCTTCTGCCATCGCCATGGTTCACTCCCGCTTCAGCACCAACACGGAGCCCAGCTGGGAGCGTTCCCACCCCAACCGCCTGATTGTCCACAACGGCGAGATCAATACCATCCAGGGAAATGTAGATAAGATGCTGGCCCGGGAGGAGAATATGTCCTCTTCCTATTTTGCGGGAAAGCTTCCTAAAATTCTTCCGGTGGTGGACCGCAGCGGATCGGATTCTGCCATGCTGGACAACGCCCTGGAGTTCCTGATGATGAACGGCATGGATCTGCCTCTGGCGGTGATGGCGGCTATCCCGGAGCCCTGGGCCAACAACGATACCATTACCCAGGCGGAGAAGGATTTCCACCAGTATTACGCCACCATGATGGAGCCCTGGGACGGCCCGGCGTCCATTCTCTTCTGTGACGGGGAGATCATGGGAGCGGTGCTGGACCGCAACGGCCTGCGCCCCTCCCGCTATTATTTGACCCGGGACAACTGCCTGTACCTGGCCTCGGAGACGGGAGTCCTAAAGGGCATCCGGGAGGAGGACATTCTGGAAAAGGGACGGATCCATCCGGGCAAGCTTCTGGTGGCCGATACGGTACGCCACAGGCTTGTGCGGGACGAGGAACTGAAAGCTTACTATGCGGGCAGGCAGCCCTACGGGGAGTGGCTGGATCAGCACATGGTCGAGCTAAAGGATCTGAAGATTCCCAACCAGAGAGTGGAGCAGTATACGCCAGAGACCTGCGCGCGGCTTCGGAAGGCCTTCGGCTATGCCTACGAGGAGTATCACGATTCCATTTACAATATGGCCTTAAACGGCTCGGAGGGCATCACCTCCATGGGCGTGGATACGCCGCTGGCGGCCCTGTCCGGAAAGTGCCAGCCTCTGTTTTATTACTTTAAGCAGCGCTTCGCCCAGGTGACTAACCCGCCCATCGACGCGGCCCGGGAAAGGATTGTCACTGACACCAGCGTGTACATCGGAAGGGAAGGAAACATCCTCCTGGAGCGCCCGGAAAACTGCCAGGTGCTGAAGGTGCACAATCCGATCCTCTCCGACACGGATCTGCTGAAAATCAAGCATATGAACGTGCCCGGCTTCTCTGTGGCGGAGGCCTCCATCGTCTGCTATAAGAATACGCCCTTTGACCGGGCGCTGGAGCGGCTCTTCCTGGAGGTGGATAAGGCCTATCAAGAGGGGGCTTCCATCCTGATCCTGACAGACCGGGGCGTGGATGAGACCCATGTGGCCCTGCCGTCCCTGCTGGCTGTCTCTGCGGTTCACCATTACCTGGTGCGGACGAAAAAAAGTACCTCCCTGTCCCTGATTCTGGAGTCGGGCGAGCCAAGAGAGGTGCACCATTTCGCCGCTCTTCTGGGCTACGGCGCCTGCGCGGTGAATCCCTATCTGGCCCATGAGAGCATCCGGGAGATGATCGACAGCGGGCTTCTGGAAAAGGATTACTACGCGGCGGTCCAGGATTACGACAGCGCCGTCTTAAGCGGCATTGTGAAGATTGCCTCCAAGATGGGAATTTCCACCATCCAGTCCTACCAGGGCGCCCAGATTTTTGAGGCGGTAGGAATCGCAAAGAAAGTGATTGATCGGTATTTCACCAACACAGTCAGCCGGGTGGAGGGCATTACCATGGAGGATATCCAGGAGGACGTGGAGCGGCTCCACCGCAGGGCCTTCGATCCCCTGGGCCTGGGGACGGATCTGGCCCTGGAAAGCATGGGCCGCCACAAGTTCCGAAGCCAGGGCGAGCATCACCGCTACAATCCGAAAACCATCCATCTGCTCCAGCAGTCGGTATGGAAAAACGATTACGGTATGTTTAAAGAATATACCTCTTTGGTGGATCGGGAGGAGACCGGGTATCTTCGCAGTCTCCTGGACTTTGTCTATCCAAAAGAGGGCGTGCCTCTCGAGGAGGTGGAGCCGGTGGAGGCGATCGTCCGCCGGTTCAAGACAGGCGCCATGTCCTACGGATCCATTTCCCAGGAGGCCCACGAGACCCTTGCCCTGGCCATGAACGCCATCCATGGAAAATCCAACAGCGGCGAGGGCGGCGAGGCGCCGGAACGCCTGGCCACGAAAGGGACGAAGGAGAACCGCTGCTCTGCCATCAAGCAGGTAGCCAGCGGAAGATTTGGCGTGACCAGCCGCTATCTGGTCAGCGCCGACGAGATCCAGATCAAGATGGCCCAGGGCGCGAAGCCGGGAGAGGGCGGCCACCTGCCGGGGAAGAAGGTCTATCCCTGGATTGCCAGAACCCGCTACTCCACGCCGGGCGTCAGCCTGATCTCCCCGCCGCCCCATCATGACATTTATTCCATCGAGGATCTGGCCCAGCTGATCTACGACCTGAAAAACGCCAACCGGGACGCCCGGATTTCCGTCAAGCTGGTCTCCGAGGCCGGCGTGGGGACCATCGCCTCCGGCGTGGCGAAGGCCGGGGCCCAGGTCGTGCTGATCTCCGGCTACGACGGCGGAACCGGGGCGGCGCCCGGAAGTTCCATCCACAACGCGGGCCTGCCCTGGGAGCTGGGCCTTTCGGAGACCCACCAGACCCTTCTGAAAAACGGCCTGCGCGGCAGGATCCGTATCGAGACGGACGGCAAGCTGATGAGCGGCCGGGACGTGGCCATCGCCGCCATGCTGGGAGCTGAGGAGTTTGGCTTTGCCACCGCTCCCCTGGTGGCCCTGGGCTGTGTGATGATGCGGGTGTGCAACAAGGACACCTGTCCCATGGGCGTGGCGACCCAGAACCCGGAGCTTCGGAAATGCTTCCGCGGCAAACCGGAGTACGTGATTCATTTTATGGAATTTATCGCCCAGGAGCTGCGGGAATACATGGCGAAGCTGGGCGTGCGCACGGTGGATGAGCTGGTGGGCCGAAGCGATCTCCTAAAACCCAGGGAGGAGATGGAAAATCCCAGAGGAAGACGGATCGATCTGCAGGCAGTGCTGAGCCATCCCTGGCAGAACCAGAAAAATGTGGCCGGGACCTTTGATTTCGGCCTGGAAAAGACGTTGGATGTCAAAGTGCTGCTGGCAAAGCTTGGCGGGAAGCTGGAGAAAGGCGAGCCTGGCGAGGTGCAGGTCCAGGTGAAAAATACGGATCGGACCTTTGGCACTATCTTTGGCTCGGAGATCACCAGGCGTTACCCGGAAGGGCTGCCGGAGGATACCTACCGGATCCACTGCAGCGGCACCGGCGGGCAAAGCTTCGGCGCGTTTATCCCCCAGGGACTGACTATTTCCCTTAGGGGCGACAGCAATGACTATTTCGGGAAAGGGCTTTCCGGGGGACAGCTTATCATCGCGCCTCCCGACGGGGCATCTTATCCTGCGGAAGAAAATATGATTATCGGAAACGTGGCTTTCTATGGGGCTACCGGCGGCAAGGCTTTTGTGAATGGAATGGCAGGAGAGCGGTTCTGCGTCCGCAACTCCGGAGCCACCGTGGTGGCGGAAGGCGTCGGCGATCATGGCTGCGAGTACATGACCGGAGGAAAGGCTGTGATTTTAGGTTCCACAGGGAAGAACTTTGCGGCCGGCATGAGCGGCGGCGTAGCCTATGTGCTGGACGAAAAGAACGCCCTGTACCGGAATATCAATAAAGAACTGGTTTCCATGGAAGAGGTAATCCAGAGGGCAGACCAGGAAGAGTTAAAAGGGCTGATAAGAGAGCATGTGGAAAAGACGGGATCGGCCAAGGGCAGGAAGATTCTGGAGGACTGGGAGGCTTACCTTCCGAAGTT
>CALWQJ010000035.1 GCA_944383645.1 uncultured Merdimonas sp. | reverse complement strand
GAGAACTTTATCACTTCTTATGTCAATGAGGCGATAGGAGTGAAACTGTAACAGGAAGAAGGAAGGTGGAACGCGATGACGACAGAAGAAAAACTGCAGCATTTTACCATGTATGCCATGGAAGAGGCAAGAAATAAAAGCAACACCATGCTTCGTGAATACCGGGAGGCTCTGGAAAAGATTTTTCAGGAGCATCAGGAAAAGAAAAAGCGCCAGGCGGATCTGGAGATCAAGACGGAGACCGTGCGCCTGGTAGGGCAGAATAACAAGCAGTTTTCCGAAGCACAGATAGAGATTAAGAGGACCTTGAGCAGACGCCAGTCGGAGCTGAAGGAGAAGCTCTTTGTGGAGGTCAAGGACAGGCTGGCCCGCTTCTTTGAGACGCGGGAATACCATCAGATGCTGGTAAAGCAGCTTCGGGAGGCCCGGGAATTTGCAGGAGGCGAGGAGGTGCTCCTCTATATCGACCCCTCCGACGCCCAGTACCAGTACAGCATTGAGGCGGAGGTAGGCGCTCCCGTGACGGTCAGCACCTATTCCTTCCTGGGCGGCACCCGGGCGGTTCTGCCTGCGAGAAATATCCTGATTGACAATTCCTTTGAGAGCAAGCTGGAGGAAGCAAAGGAAAGCTTTCAGTTAAAGGGAGGGGCGGCTCATGAATAGAACAGGCGTGATCTATGGAATCAACGGCCCCGTCATCTACCTGGAGGGAAATACAGGCTTTAAGATGTCAGAGATGGTCTATGTGGGCCGGGAAAAGCTGGTAGGCGAGGTCATCGGCCTGACGCGGGAGAGGACGACAGTCCAGGTATTCGAGGAGACCACCGGGATCAAGCCCGGCGAGATCGTAGAGGCGACCGGAGACGCCATCTCCGTCGTGCTGGCTCCCGGAATTCTCAGCAATATTTTTGACGGAATCGAGCGTCCCTTAAGCGAGATCGCGAAGACCGGAGGGGCTTACATCACCCGGGGTACCGTCGTGGACTCTCTGGATAAGACGAAGCTCTGGGACGCGCATATGACGGTGAAGGCGGGCGACCGCGTAAGCGGCGGCACGATCCTCTGCGAGGTGCAGGAGACTCACGCCATCGTCCATAAGGTCATGGTTCCCCCGGACATGGAGGGAACGCTGGTCAAGGTGATGCCGGACGGGCAGTACACCATCTGCGATACGATCGCTGTGATCCAGCTGGAGGACGGCTCCGAGCAGGAGCTGACCATGACCCAGAAATGGCCCATCCGGATTCCCAGGCCCACGAGAAAGCGCTATCCGGCCACGAAGCCGCTGGTTACGGGACAGCGTATCCTGGATACCCTGTTCCCCATCGCGAAGGGCGGCACGGCGGCCATCCCCGGCGGCTTCGGTACGGGAAAGACCATGACCCAGCATCAGATCGCGAAATGGTCTGACGCGGATATTATTATTTATATCGGCTGCGGAGAGCGCGGCAACGAGATGACCCAGGTACTGGAGGACTTCTCCAAGCTGGTAGACCCAAGGACCGGAAATCCCCTGATGGATCGAACCGTGCTGATCGCGAATACCTCGAACATGCCTGTGGCGGCCCGTGAGGCGAGCATTTACACCGGCGTGACCCTGGCGGAGTATTACCGCGACATGGGCTACGACGTGGCTATCATGGCGGATTCTACCTCCCGCTGGGCGGAGGCCCTGCGTGAGCTGTCCGGCCGTCTGGAGGAGATGCCTGCCGAGGAAGGCTTCCCGGCCTACCTGGCCTCCCGCCTGTCGGCCTTCTATGAGCGCGCCGGCATGATGATGAATTTGAACGGCACGGAGGGAAGCGTCTCCATCATTGGAGCCGTGTCTCCCCAGGGAGGCGATTTCTCCGAGCCTGTGACCCAGAATACGAAGCGTTTCGTGCGCTGTTTTTGGGGACTGGACAAGTCCCTGGCCTACGCACGCCATTATCCGGCCATCCACTGGCTGACCAGCTACAGCGAGTACATCTCGGACCTGGCGCCCTGGTACAAGGATCATGTGGCGAAGGACTTCATGGACTGCCGTAACCGGCTGATGGTAATCCTGAACCAGGAGAGCAGCCTGATGGAGATTGTAAAGCTGATCGGAAGCGACGTGCTTCCAGACGACCAGAAGCTGGTGCTGGAGATTTCCAGGGTCGTGCGTCTGGGCTTCCTGCAGCAGAACGCCTTCCATCCGGAGGATACCTGCGTGCCCATGGAGAAGCAGATGAAGATGATGGAGACGATCCTCTATCTCTATGACAAGTCTAAGGCTCTCATCACCATGGGAATGCCCATGTCCGTGCTGAAGGCCGAGAATATCTTCGAGAAGGTCATCGCCATCAAATACGATGTGCCCAACGACCGGCTGGACATGTTTGACGATTATAAAAAAGCGATAGATGATTTCTATAATCACGTACTGGAAAAGAACGCATAAGGGGAGGAATAGCTATGGCAATTGAATATTTAGGCTTAAGTGAAATCAATGGCCCTCTGATCGCCCTGGAAGGCGTCCAGAACGCATCCTATGAGGAGATTGTGGAGATCACGGTAGACGGAAAAAAGAAAGAGCTGGGGCGTATCATTGAGTGTTATAAGGACAAGGCGGTCATTCAGGTATTCGGCGGCACGGACAATATGTCCCTTCGCAACACCCATACGAAGCTGACCGGCCATCCCATGGAGATCGCTCTTTCTCCGGAGATCCTGGGCCGTACCTTTAACGGTCTGGGACAGCCCATCGACGGCCTGGGCGAGATCGTGTCTGACATCCACCGGAATGTGAACGGCCAGCCGCTGAATCCGGTCATGCGGGAATACCCCCGCAATTATATCCGGACGGGCTTTTCCGCCATCGACGGCCTGACCACCCTGATCCGCGGCCAGAAGCTGCCGATTTTCTCCGGCAACGGCCTGCCCCACGATCAGCTGGCGGCCCAGCTGGTGAAGCAGGCGTCCCTGGGCGATGATTCTGACGAGCAGTTCGGTATCGTATTTGCCGCCATGGGCGTCAAGCATGACGTGGCGGATTTCTTCCGCCGTGCCTTCGACGAGAGCGGCGCCTACGAGCATGTGGCCATGTTCCTGAACCTGGCCAACGACCCGGTGGTGGAGCGTCTGATTACGCCCAAGGTGGCTCTGACGGCCGCCGAATACCTGGCCTTTGAGTGCAACATGCACATCCTGGTTATCCTGACGGATATGACCTCCTTCGCGGAGGCCATGCGTGAGGTCTCCTCCTCCAAGGGAGAGATTCCTTCGAGAAAGGGCTATCCGGGCTACTTATACAGCGAGCTGGCGGCCCTCTATGAGCGCGCTGGCATCGTGGAGGGCGTGAAGGGCTCTGTGACCCAGATCCCGATCCTGACCATGCCCAACGACGACATCACCCACCCGATCCCGGACCTGACAGGCTACATCACGGAAGGCCAGATCGTACTGGACCGCGAGCTTCACGGCCAGGCCATCTATCCGCCTGTGAGCGTGCTGCCGTCCCTGTCGAGACTTATGAAGGACGGCATCGGCGAGGGCTTCACCCGCGAGGATCATCAGGATCTGGCCAACCAGCTCTTCTCCTCCTACGCGAAGGTGGGAGACGCCAGAGCCCTGGCTTCCGTCATCGGCGAGGACGAGCTGTCGCCCATTGACAAGAAATACCTGGAATTCGGAAAGGCCTTTGAGTCCCGCTTCGTGGGCCAGGGCCCGGAGGAAAACCGCACCATCGAGGAGACGCTGGACATCGGCTGGGAGCTCCTTGGCATGCTGCCCAGAGAAGAGCTGGACCGCGTGGATACGAAGATACTCGATAAATATTATAAGAATTAATCCGCGTTTTCCGGGAGAAAATTTGTCTGGTGATAAGCGGCAGTGAGAAGTACGCGGTTTTTCACTGTCCGTGTTCATCCCTTCCTGAACACCTGTCTGCTTCCTGTCGGACGAAAAAGCTGTCCGCCGGAATCAGACATGCGTTCAGGAAGAGGCTGTAACACTGGACAGATGAAAAACCGCTGTATGGTCTCAGGCGTTATGCACCAGACAAAATTCTTGTATCCCGGAAAAGCGCGGAGTGCTTCTTGATAGGTGTGTAGGAGAGACGAGTAACGTCAGCTATATAGCGTGGCAGATGATATAGGAAGGTCTTGTTGTGGCTGACGGAGGAGCTTTCTGCGCTACTGTGCGGATTTGCTTTTGGCTGTGTGTCAGACTGTGCCGTCCGGCGCTTTCTGTTATCCAGGTGTGTGGCCTCTTCCTGAACGGCTGTATGATCCGGGGCGGACTGCTCTTTAGTCCGAACCGGGCAGACAGGTGTACAGGAAGGGACATACACAGGATACAGAAAGCGGAGGACGTCTGCCAGACACATACAGCGAAAAACGACTCCGCCAGCGCGCAGAAAATCAGGAGGTGTGACATTGGACAACAGTGCAGTTCCTACAAAAGGCAATTTGATAGCGGCGAAAAATTCCCTGACGCTTGCCCGGCAGGGCTACGACCTGATGGATAAAAAGCGCAACATCTTGATCCGGGAGCTGATGGGCCTGGTGGATCAGGCCAAGGATATCCAGGCCGAGATCCGTACGACCTTCACGGACGCCTATGCCGCCCTGCAGAGGGCCAACATGGAGATGGGCATCAACAATGTGTCGGACGTGGCCCGGAATGTTCCAGTGGAGAACAGCATCGAGGTCAAGACGCGGAGTATCATGGGAACCGAGATCCCGCTGGTGCGCTACGACGCGGCTACGAGGACTCCGGTCTATGCCTTCTACAGTACGAAGGAATCTCTGGACATCGCCAGAGTGGCCTTTGAGAAGGTAAAGGATCTGACCATCAAGCTGTCTATGGTGGAGAATTCCGCCTATCAGCTGGCGGCCAATATTAAGAAGGCACAGAAGCGGGCCAACGCGCTGAAGAACATCACGATTCCCCGGTACGAGATGCTGACAAAGAACATCGCGAACGCGCTGGAAGAGAAGGAACGTGAGGAGTTCACAAGGCTGAAGGTCATCAAGAGAATGCACGGTTAGGTGCAGAATAATGAAAACGCTCATACAGCAGACCGCAGTAGAAGCTGGCCGGTTATGACTTTGTAGTTATACAGGCTTCCTCGCTGCGGTTTTTAAATTTATTCCAAAAGAATCGGTAAATATCTGGTCCTACGGTCTGAATAGAGGATGAAATTTAAAAATCTGTTTGGACTGCTTGGAAATGTCAGGAAAAGATTTGTTTCCATCCTGGTTCTATGGTACAATTATTATGTACACAGAAGCAGTATTGTTCTAGAGTCTGAAGCGAAAGAAAATGCAGAGTATTTTATTAAGGAGATAATAGCAGGTGGAAAATGAGAGAAAGAAAACAGTCACATTAAAAGATATCGCTGAGAGAGCGGGAGTCTCTGTGGCGGCTGTTTCCAAGGCTCTACAAAATAAAAGCGATATTGGACAGGATACCATCGAACGGGTCCAGAGCATCGCTCGAATGATGGGATATCGTCCGAATGCCATTGCCAAATCTCTAAGAACTGGTCAGACAAAGGTTCTGGGGGTTCTGATTCCTGACAACTGTAATCCTTACAATGCTCTGGTAATCAAGGGGATCGAGGAGACTGCCAAAGAGAACGGGTATATCGTCTTGGTGGCAAATACAGAGGAGAACCCGGAAACTGAGAGAGAGGTTCTTCAGTCTATGATCTCTATGAAGGTTGCGGGGATACTTACGATCCCCATCAGTCTGGAAAATTATAAATTTCTTACGCTTCCTCTAATTTTTATGTCCCGCTATCCCTACAGAGGCCCCTACAAGGAGGAGGCAAAAAAAACGCTGGGCGAGAAACGTAATTTTATCGTTAACGATGATTATGTTGGAGAGTATCTGGCTACAGAGCATTTAATTCAGAGAGGCTTTCATAATATTTACCTGATTACTGGAAGCAGTAATATCAGGACGGTGGAAGGAATTATGAATCTAACGCGTCTTGAGGGTTACAGGCAGGCGTTGAAGGATTATGGACTTGCGTTTTCTGAAGAAAAAATCTGTTTTGGAATCAGTAATATCAGAGATAGCTATACTTCTGTGATGAAAATTACAGAGGCGGAGAAGGAGCCATTTGCCCTGTGCATGAATAGCGATTATTCGGCTATCGGAGCAATTTCTGCATTATGTGAAAGGGGAAAACTTATTCCAGAAAAGGCAGCGGTTGTGGGTTATGATGACATAGAGATGGCCCGCTATCTCAGTATTCCACTTACGACAATTAACCAGAAAAAATATACGATAGGCATGGAGAGCGCAAAGCATCTGATTTATCAGATAGAAGGAAAAACTACAGAAATAGAGCAGAAGATATTGAAACCTACTTTGGTGATTCGGCAGACTACTTAGAAGGCTTCTAAGGGAGAAGAGTACGGATTGGAACAGGAAGATTCGTATTCTTTTTTTGTCTTTTTGCATAAGTCTGAAAATTGTGAAAAATGTACAAAAAGAGGTAAAAATAATTAGAAAAAACGACAAAGCATAGAATATTGACAAAGAATCCGAACTGTGATAACATTTACTTAAACGATTAAGTAAATGAAATCGAAAACGATAGAAGAAGGGAGAGTAACAATGAGAAAAGTAAAGGCAAAAGAGTTATCGCTGGAAGCGTTTTCAAAGTATGGAACGTTTGCAAAAATGGTGGAACCGGATGGTGTCTCTGTAGGACCTGAAATTCATGAATTTTTTTGTGATCGCATCGTATATTCCTATTCTTCTCCATCTCCAGTGGGGTTTTCTATATCTCATGTGAAGAAAAGAGATGTGGTGGTGGATACGACGGAGATACACAGAATGTGCGGCGAGGTTTTGATGCCGCTAGACGGCGATGTCTATATTCATGTAGGCCAGGTGTCTGATATGGATGCACCTCCCTATGATAAGTTTGAAATTTTTAGGCTTCCTGCGGGGTATGCGGTAGCGCTGAAGCCCGGAGTATGGCACTTTGCGGCCTTCCCCTGTGAGAAGGAGTTTGTGAGCGTTCTCGTTGCCTTGCCAGAACGGACGTATGCAAACGACTGTATTGTGCACAATATTCCGAAAGAGAAGCAGCTTATGCTGGAGGAATAAAGAAAGCCTGGACACAGGAAAGGGGGCTGTTTTTTGGAAGGGAGAACAGTACTGGAAATGCGGGACATTTCCAAGGAGTTTCCCGGCGTCAGAGCATTGGACTGCGTAAAGCTGGAGGCTAGAGCGGGAGAGGTTCACGCATTAATGGGAGAGAATGGGGCGGGAAAATCCACCCTAATGAACATTCTTTGCGGAAAACTTAAAATGGACGGGGGACAGATTCTGATAAACGGCAGAGATGTGGATATTCGAAGCATTAAAACGTCTATTGCACTTGGAATTTCCATGATTCATCAGGAACTGAATTTTGTACCTGCTCTTACAGTGGCGGAAAATATTTTTCTTGGAAAGGAGCCTCACAGAAGATGGAAAGCGTGGATGAATCAGAGTGAAATGGTGAGACAGGCCGAGAGACTTTTGAAAGATATGGAGGTTCAGATTCCAGCTCAGGCTAAAATGATGGACTTAAGTGTCGCTCAACAGCAGATGGTGGAGATTGCCAAGGCAATCTCTAATGAAGCACAAATTATCGTGATGGATGAGCCGACATCGGCGATCACTACAGAGGAAGTACAGATTTTATTCCGTCAGATACGAAAACTGAAGACTCAGGGAGCAGCAATCATTTATATCTCACATAAAATGGATGAGATTTTTGAGATTGCAGACAGGGTCACAGTATTACGTGATGGAAAATACATCGGAGAAAAAAAGACGGAGGAACTGGAAGAAAATGAGTTGATTTCTATGATGGTCGGCAGAAAAGTGAACGAACTTTTTCCGAAAGAAGAAGCCAGAATTGGGGAGGAGGTGCTGCGAGTAGAGCACCTTAGCGGACAACGGTTTGAGGATGTTAGCTTTACGCTCAGAAAAGGCGAGATCTTAGGCTTTGCGGGGTTAATGGGAGCCGGAAGAACAGAGATCGTCAGAGCGCTGTATGGTCTTGATAAAATCACTTCGGGAGAGGTCTACATTCATGGGAAAAAAGCAAAAATCAATTCTGTGAAGGCTGCAATAAACCAAGGAATTGGTTTTGTGAGTGAGGATCGGAAGCTTTTAGGCCTAGTGCTTGGTATGACAGTCAGGGAAAACATTACGCTTACAAATTTGAAGAAGTACTGCCGTCTGCAGTTTATTAAAAAGAAAAAGGAAAAACAGACGGCAGAGGAACAAATTGAGAAATTTGCGATCAAGACTCCTTCACAACTTCAGCAGGCAGTAAATCTAAGCGGAGGGAATCAACAGAAGGTGGTTCTGGCGAAGGCTCTTTTGAGCAGTCCGGAAATTATTATTCTCGATGAACCTACAAGAGGAATAGATGTGGGAGCCAAGTCTGAGATTCACCGTATGATTTCTGGACTCGCAAAAGCGGGAAAGGGAATCATTATGATTTCCTCGGAAATGCCAGAGATACTTGGAATGAGCGATCGGATTATCATAGTTCACGAGGGAAGGATCAAGGGGGAGTTGATGAGGCAGGAGGCCACACAGGAAAGCATTATGCAGAAGATTATGCTTAAGCAGGAGTAAAGGGGGCAGCAGAAAATGAAAGAAACTCAGATTAGGGGCAGAACATACAGAGAGGTGTTTGAAAAATACGCTATTTTTATTGCGTTTATCCTTCTCTGTATTCTGTTAAGCGTTATGAAGCCAATGTTTCTAACGCCTGCGAATCTGCTTCTGGTGCTGAATCAGGCATCAATCAACGGAATCCTCGCTATAGGAGTCACCTTTGTTCTGATTACGGCAGGTATTGATATTTCTATAGGTTCTGTCGTCGGACTGGCAGGCGTGACTGCTGCTCTTTGTGCGCAGAGGGAGATTCCGATTATACCGTCGTTTTTCATGGGAATTTTGTCAGGTGTTTTGGTGGGAGCGATTGTAGGTCTTCTGGTTACGAAGGGAAAACTGGCTCCCTATATCGTTACTTTGGGAATGATGACAATTATTCGAGGAGTGGCACTGCTGATTTCCGGAGGACGGCCTATTTCTGGACTGCCGGCTGAATTTGGTTATTTGGGAAATAAGAATCTTCTAGGTGTTCCCATTCCAGTTATTATTTTTGTTGCTGTGGCCGCTGTAGCCTACGTCGTTCTGATGAAACTGCGTGTTGGGAGATATACTTTTGCTGTGGGTGGAAATATGTATGCAGCAGAAGCAAGTGGAATTAATCCCAATCAGATTAAAATGTTTGTGCATCTTGTAAGCGGAGGGTGTGCAGGTCTCGCGGGTATTATCCTAGCTTCTAAGATTATCACTGGCCAGCCAAATTCGGGAGAGGGCTATGAGCTGGATGCGATCGCGGCTGCAGTAGTCGGAGGAACAAGTTTGGCGGGAGGAACGGGCAGCATCACAGGTACGGTGATTGGTGCGTTAATCATCGGAGTGATCGCTAATGGACTGGATCTTATGGGAGTATCCTCCTACTGGCAACAGATTGTAAAAGGATTGATTATTATTGCCGCTGTGCTTTTGGACCGGAATAAAAAGCGGCAGTAGTATATAAAAAAGAAAAGGAGATAAGGGTATGAAAGAGAGAATGAAAAAATGGCTGGTAATTTTTATGGCGGGCTGTATGGCAGCCGGACTGGCGGCGTGTGGGTCAAAAGAGACAGTAGCGGAAGAAAATACGTCTGTAGAGGGACAAACGGATTCGGAGGAAATACAGGAGCCAATTAGAATTGGTGTGACTCTGATGAATTTCCAGACGGAGTTTAGTATTGGTTTGAAGGATTATCTTGAAGAGAAAGCAGAGGAAATAGGCGGTGTCGAGCTGAATATTGTGGATGCCCAGGGTGACGCAGCCAGACAGGTACAGCAGGTGGAGAGTTTTATTGGACAGCAGGTGGATGCGATTATCCTGCAGCCCCAAGAGCAGGAGGCGAGTTCACCCTGCGTAGACAAGGCTAAGGAGGCCGGAATTCCGATTGTGAACGTTAATTCTCTAACTACATCAGAACCGGATGCCTATGTGGGCAGTGATGATATAGAAGCGGCTGAAATCGCCATGAATTATATTGCGGAGCAGTTGGGTGGAGAAGGAAATGTGCTGATGATGCACGGCCATGCAGGACAGACAGCTGAGGTGAAACGTACAGAAGGTGCCAAGGAGGTCCTGGAACAGTACGAAGGTCTGACTCTTTTGGATGAGCAGACGGCGGACTGGGACAGAGCGGAGGCAATGGCGCTGATGGAAAACTGGCTTCAGGCTTATGGAGACGATATTAACGCAGTTTTTTGCCAAAATGACGAGATGGCTATGGGAGCCTTGAATGCTCTGGTGCAGAACAATCGGAAGGAAGGCATCGTAGTAGTGGGAGTTGATGCGATTGCGGATGCCCTTGCATCTGTGAAAGACGGACAGCTTGATGCAACCGTGTATCAAGATTGTCAGGGACAGGCAGAGGGGGCTCTCGATGCGGCGGTAAAGCTGGCCAAGGGCGAGTCTGTAGACAGCGAAACTATGATTTCCTTTATTTTGGTAACACAGGACAATGTAGATCAGTTTTTAAATTAGAGATAAAGGATGCATGATATATGAGCAGTTACAAAGAATTTCAGTTCCCTTGCAGTCTGGAGGGAAAGAGCGCGGTGATTACCGGTGGAACTAGCGGAATCGGGAATGCTATGGCGAAAATGTTTTCGGAAAATGGAGCCGATGTGGTGATTTTAGGGAGAAATCCACAGACAGAGGAGATTGCGCGTCAAACAGGAAAAAGTGTAACCGGAAAGATTCTTGATCTCACAGACTGGGAGAGAACGGCACAGATCGTAGATGAGATTGAGAAGGAGTTTGGAAAAATAGATATTCTCTGTAATGCAGCAGGAATTGGATCCGGAATTCCAGCAGAAGAGATTTCTATGGAGGAATTTTCGCACGTACTCCTGGTAAATCTGGAATCAGCGTTTTTTATGATGCAGACAGTGGGCAGAAAGATGATTGCGACCGGTAATGGCGGACGGATTATTAATATTGCTTCCGATGCGGGTCTGCTTGCAGTTCCCAATCATGTGGCTTATTCCGCCAGTAAGGCAGGTCTTCTGTCAGTGACGAAATCTTTGGCGTTGGAATGGGGAAAATATGGAATTACCTGCAATGCGATTTCTCCGACTGTGGTTATGACACCAATGTCCAGAGAGTATTGGAAAGGAGAGAGGGCTAAAAAACGACTTGAGCGGATTCCCCTGGGACGTTTTGGAGAAATGGATGAGATTGCCGCTGCGGCAGTTTTTCTGGCGGGCGACGGAGCGCAGATGATAAATGGACATAACTTAGTGGTAGATGGAGGATTGACAATCTGTTAAAAAGATTGTGAAGCATGGATGATGGAGAAAAAATACACAATCGGATTGGATTTTGGTACGAGCTCAGGGCGAGCTGTTCTGGTAGAAACAGAGACAGGGAGGGTGGCTGCAGGATCAGAAGCCTGCTATCCGCACCGTGTTATGGATCAATTTCTTCCAGATGGAACAAAACTGGGAGCGGACTGGGCGCTTCAGCATCCGCAGGATTACATAGAAGTGATGGAAAAAACGGTTAGAGCCGTTATGAAAAAATCGAAAGTGGAAAAGGAGCAGGTAATTGGGCTGGCTATCGATTTTACGTCATGTACAATTCTTCCTGTGGATGCTGAGAAAAAGCCTTTGTGTATGATTGAGAAATTTGTGTCGAGACCTCATGCCTATGCGAAGCTTTGGAAACACCATGCTGCCTGGCGTGAAGCTGATTACATAGAACAGCAGCTTCATGTGAAATTATCTTCTGAACTGCTTTTGCCAAAGATTTTGGAGATATTAAATGAGGATTACGAGGTCTATCACAGCGCAGATCAGATTCTGGAGGCAGGAGATTGGCTGGGACAGATATTGACAGGAACGAGAGCGCGTTCTGCGAGTATGGCCTCCTACAAGGCGATGTGGAATAAAGAGGAAGGCTATGGTCTGAGCCAGTCATTTCGAATTCTTCATCCGCTGTTAGAAGATTTAACCGAGACGAAGCTGTCGGGTGAAATTTACTATCCGGGAGAGTGTATCGGATATCTTTTGCCTGAATGGGCTGCGCGGCTGGGACTGACGGATCGGACAGCGGTCAGTGCCGGAATCATAGACGCTCATGCTGCGGTTCCAGGATGTGGAATTACGAAGCCAGGGCAGATGATGCTTGCTATAGGAACATCCACGGTCCAGGTAATCTTGGAAGACATTCCTTATATGGGTGAGGGTGTCTATGGAAACGTAAGAGATGCGGTTGTATCTGGGCATTATGCCTGGGAATCCGGAATTGCGGCAGCAGGAGACACCTATCAGTGGTTTATAGAAAAATGCATTTCTGCTGAATATGCGAGTGCTGCTGAACGGGAGAGGGAGGATATATACCGATATCTGGAGAAAAAAGCACAGATTTTAAACCCGGGAGCGGGAGGAATGCTGGCGCTGGAATGGTGGAATGGTAATAAGACTCCTTATATGGACAGTGGCAGGCGAGGCGTTATGGTTGGCTATACGCTGTCGACAAAGCCGGAAGAAATCTACCGGGCGCTTCTGGAGGCAACGGCTTTTGGAACAAAAAGAATTCTGGAGGCGTTTAATCAGGCTGGGGCTAATATACGTGAAATCTATGCCTGCGGGGGAATTCCAGTGAAAAATGATCTTCTGATGCAGATTTGTGCGGATGTTCTGGGTTGTGAAATCCGTGTGTCGGCTACGGAATATATTTCGGCTCTCGGAGCCGCGATGTACGCAGCAGTAGCTGCGGGAAAGGAACAGGGAGGTCATTTGACGATCCAAGAGGCAGCGTACTGCATGAAAGAAAAGCAGAAAAGGATTTTTCGACCAGTTACCGAAAACGTTAAAAAATACCAAGAACTGTATGCTTTATATCGACAGCTTTCGGAGTTGTTTCAGCCGGGAAAAAATGATTTAATGACAAGATTGAAAGAGTTTGCATGAGAGGGGCTTTCGGGAAATAGATAGTGCCAAACAAGAGACTATCTATTTCCTGATAGCTCTTTTTTGCGTAACTGCGGCGAGATGGAAATTGGCACTGCTGTGAGCTGCCCGTGGCGTCTTTCCTGATAGCCCACGCCGCTGCCTTTACCACTACGAAGGAGAATGCGGCCATGTATCAGGCGGCGCTGGAGCCTGGCGCGGATCTGGATGAGATTTTTAAGGATTTTGAGGACAGGTACACGGAGACGAATGAAACCGACGCCGTCGTCTGCCAGATTCTGCGTAAGGAAACGGGAAAGGAATTCCTGTATCTTCCGAAGGATGAGAATATAGAGGACGAGGAGGACGACTCCTGCATTATAGTGGAAGAGGAAACGGGCGTGGAGCGCTGGATGCCGGAGGATTTGCTGTTCGCGATTTATGACGCGGCCAGGCTTTTGAAGCTTCCGAAGTTCGGCGTCTGCTATCACCGGTATACGGAGGTACGTACCCATATGCAGGATTACAGCACAGAGACCTTCCACCGGGAATTCAGGAGATAAGCAGGCCTGTCAGCGGATGGCAGTGTATTTATAAATTTATTCCCGCAGCAGTTCGGGCTGGCTGGTTCAACAGATTTTACACGTATGCCATCCGCGTGAGCAATTACGCCGGGCTTTCCTTTAGGTTTCACCTTTTGCGTTTATACATATAGAAATAAATTCTTCCGTAGTATACAATTCCTGTGTAAAAAGCAGGTATAGGAGCGAAAAAAAGAAGACATAATCCTTGCATTTTCCATATACAGAAAAATGCGCCGCGTATATCCAAGAATCTGCGGAATTTTGGACATGACAGACTGAAAATTTCCTAATATATACAATTCAGATGGTATTTCCCTGAAAAATGGGGAATTTCCGGCCTGTCAGCGCACATTTTGGGATATCAGAACGCAAAAAATTTATATATGTACAAACAGCCGGCAACCTTACGGATTTGTAAGGCGCGGCGCCAAAGAATAAATTTTTGTCAAAAATGAGAAGATTCTGCTTTTGACAGCATTCACTTGATAAAATCCTGCGTTTATGCTACGGTGGAAGCGGCAGGAGGGAAATCCGCTGGACGTGCTGTTTTTGGACATTGAGCTCTGGCAGATGACAGGCATCGAGGCCGGGAGCTTCATCCGGAACCGCCTGGAGGACAGGCGGCTTCAGATCGTGTATATATCGGGAAAGGCCTCCTACGCCTGGAGCCTTTTTAAGACTCAGCCGCTGGATTTTCTGGTGAAGCCCATCCGGCAGGAGCAGGTGGACGAGGTCCTTGACCTGGCGGTGAAAATCCTGGGGAGAAATGAGACGAAATTCGCGTATCAGAGCGGCAGAGACTATTATTATATCCCCTACGGAGATATCCGGTATTTTGTCAGCGAGGGAAGAAAAATCCGCATCGTGACGACACAGGGGGAAAAGGAGTTTTACGGGAAGCTCCGGGAGCTGGAAAAGACGCTTCCGAAAGATTTCCTGAAAATCCATCAGTCCTATCTGGTGCACACGCTTTTTGTGGCCCGCTATGCCTATGAGGAGGTGGAGCTGACGGACGGAACGATCTTAAGCATCAGCAAAAAGTACCGGAAGCAGGTGCGGGAGCGGCTTCTGCGGGGAGGGGAAGAGATATGACAGACGTGATTCTGTGCGCGGCGTCGAATTTGTTCCGGATGTATGTGATCGGCCGCTTTATGAAAGTGCTTCTGGGAGAGCCCAGGGTCTCCCGGGGGACGCTGTTGTCTGTTTATGGGATTTTTTATGCGGTGAATACGGCGCTGTATCTGCTGCTTCCTTTATCCTGGGTGAATTTGCTGTGCAATTTGGCGGGGCTGAGTTTTCTTGCATTTTTCTATACCAAATCTGCCAAATCCATATGCTTTGCAGTCGTTTCCTATGCGGTTATCGGCATGGCATGTGAATATATCCTAATGGCATTATTTGCAGATTATGAAGGGGGAAAGACGCTTAACCAGATCCTGCAGATGGTGTCTGTGCTGCTCAGCCTTGTTTTTGAACTGCTGGCAGAAAGAATCATAAAAAAAGAAATACCGGCAGCATGCATCATGCGGTATTGCTGCTGGTGCCGCTTGGCAGCGTTGCCGTCAATATCTTTCTGATATATGCGGACAGTGTTACAGATATGGGGCTGATTATTATAAATCTTGGCTTTCTTCTGATGGATTTTTTAGTGTTCTATTTGTATTATGTGTTGTCCGAAGCGCTATGGGAAAGACAGGAGAATGCTTCCCTGCGGCGGCAGCTGGAGAGCTATTCGGATCAGATGCAGCTATTGGAGGAAAGCAGTGAGAAGGTAAAAGCCCTGCGTCACGATATGAAGCACCATATGAATGAGATCAGGCTGATGGCGAAGAAGGATAGGACCCGGGAAATCCAGAATTATATCGACGATATGCAGGAATTCGCAGCGAATCCGAAGGAAATCGCGGCTTCCGGAAATCAGGAAGCGGAAAGCATCTTAAACTATATGCTGCGGCAGGCGAAAGCAGAGCTGAACTCTGTAGCGGTCGACGTTCAGCTTCCGGAAAGCCTGAAATTTTCTTTTGATTTGAATGTGATCCTGGGAAATCTTCTGGAGAATGCCATAGAGGGAGCGAAGCAGAGCCGGAAGAAGCAGCTGAGCGTGAATATTTCGTTTCAGAAAAATACGCTGCGTATCGAAATAGAAAACAGCAGCGACGGGAGGACGGAAATCGTACAGGGCAGATTCCTTACTACAAAGGCAGATAAAGAGCTGCATGGGATAGGGTTAAATAACGTGAAAAAGATAGTTGAAAAATATCAGGGGATAATGGAAATCTCTGCAGAAAAGGATACGTTTCGGGTGAAGGTGCTGCTGTATTTATCCTCTTAAAGACAGCCGGTGTTTTTTGATTTTGGAAATGAAAGGCCAATTTTGACATGAAAACGTACTGTTTTTTACAGAGAATGTGGGCAGGAAGAGAAAAGTGTTTTCAAAGCCGCGAAGGCGCGGCAGATACGGAGGAGGGCAGTATGAAAAAAACGATAAAGGTATTGTTTATTCTGGCGATATTGTATTTGACCTTTTATGTGGGGTTAAAGCTGGCCGGAAACCAGGGAATGATGCTTGACCGGTTTGCGATGGACCACAGGGAGTTCCCGTGGATTGACAGGACGGGCGTCTGGATCGTTGTCATTGTACCTTTTGTAATGGGAGTGATCGGTCTGGTACTTGTCGGAATACAGATGTATGATTCAAATCGCTCCTATGCGTTGGCCGAAAAATGCTATACCGTGTTATTTGCTTTTTCAACTGTCCTGTGCGTTGCGATAGCGGCCAGAGTGTACAGCCATCAGAAGCCGTACGCCGAGGTGCTTCGATGTATCGGCGATACGATTTCGCTGGGTGAGCTGGAGTCTGCCGGGAACAAATCAGGGGAACAGATCTTATACATCATGCGAAAAGGCAGCGTAGAAAGCGCGGAAGTAACCAGTGAGCTGTACCATGTTCTTCTGGATACGGGCCTCCGGCTGCGCAGCTATGACACGGCTTCTGACAAAGAGAAGCATCCCGGGCGGTTAAACGAAATCTTGGACAAATATGGCGTCACGCAGGTCCCCGCATTAGTAATCCTTCAGGATGGAGCGGTTGCGGAACGGTTTGAGGGAGCAGATATCATTGATGGAATCGTCAGCTATGCGGAAGATTAGCTGCAGCGCTATTCGTGTCAAAAAACCAGGTGCACTCAAAAATATTCGTGTATTTTAATGTGAAAATTTGATTATATTTCGTTGATATTTACATGAATATGCGGTATACTATGATCAGCACCTTAAGGGAGGTCTGATTATGTATCGAAAAATTATGAGTTTTTTAGAAGCGTGGAAAGATAACGAACACCGAAAACCTCTTATTTTACAGGGAGCAAGGCAGGTCGGAAAAACCTATTCCATTCTGGAGTTCGGACGCACGCACTATGAAAATGTGGCGTATTTTAATTTTGAAACCAACCCCAGGCTGAATGAAACTTTTGAGGAAAATATCAGCCCCGATTATCTGATACCGATTTTATCCCATATCGCAGGGCAGACCATTGTGCGGGAAAAGACGCTGATTGTCTTTGACGAGGTGCAGCTCTGTGAGAGGGCGTTGACTTCTCTGAAATACTTTTGTGAGGATGCACCTGATTATCATATCATTGTGGCGGGAAGTCTGTTAGGCGTTGCGGTGAACAGGGCGAAGTTCTCTTTTCCTGTGGGCAAGGTGGATATGAAAACTCTCTACCCTATGGATATGGAGGAATTTATGGCAGCCTGCGGTGAGAGTGTTCTTGTAGAGCAGATTAAGAAATGCTTTGCAGAGGATACACCTTTGCCCTCTGCTCTGCACGATGCGGCAATGCAGCTTTACTGTCAATATCTTATTGTCGGCGGTATGCCCGAATGTGTCCTGCAGTTTGTGGAAACAAAGGATTATATCTTAGTACGGCACACACAGGATACGATTTTGGCGAGCTATCTCAATGATATGAGCAAGTATAACAATCTGAATGAAATCAAGAAAACAAGGCTGGCTTATGACAGCATCACCGTACAGCTTTCCAGGAAAAATACCCGTTTCCAATATAAGCTGATTAAAAAAGGCGGTCGTGCGTCCGAGTTTGAAAACGCCATTGAATGGCTCTGTCTGTCTGGCATCGTTTCACAGGTGTATAAGGTGGAACAAATCAGGAAGCCTTTGGAAAACTATCGTGATATTAACGCGTTCAAGATTTATGTTTCCGACTTAGGGCTGCTCTGCGCAAAGAAAGATTTAGCGGCAAACGATGTTCTCTATATGGTCGAGGAGCTCAATGACTTCAAGGGCGGTATGGCCGAAAATTATGTCAATGTGCAGCTTACCATCAACGGGTATAAGACCTATTATTGGGAGTCTGAGCGCGGGGCTGAGATTGATTTTATCATTCAGCGTGACGGTCAGCTTATTCCTATCGAGGTTAAGTCTGCTGATAACACACGGGCAAAGAGTTTAAGAGTCTATATGGAAACCTACAAGCCTGCCTATGCGATCAAGCTCTCTGCAAAGAACTTCGGCTTTGAAGATAATAAAAAGATTGTTCCTCTTTACGCCGCATTCTGTATCTAATGTTGAAATCCTTGCCACAAGATATCCCCCATGCTAAAATGAAATCAGATTTTCATGGAAGGAGCGTATCGCTATGGGCGTCTATCTGAACAGCAGAAAATCAGGCTCTGTATTCCGAAGGACGGCGCAGTCCCGGTACTTTGTGGACAAGACGGCGATTCTTGACGAGCTGATCCCGGTAGTAGAACAGAGGATGGCGGAAGATGGGGATGAGACGGCAGGCGGCAGAGACATCCGGTACATCTGCATTACCCGGCCGCGCCGTTTTGGAAAGACGGTGATGGCCAGTATGATCGCGTCTTATTTTGGAAAGGGAGAACCCAGCCGGGAAGCCTTTCAGGGGCTTGAAATAGGAAAGAGCGCCAGGTTCGAAGAACATCTGAACCGCCACAATGTGATCTATATTTCCTTCAATGAGGTTCCGGATGAGTGCAGGACTTATGAGCAGTATATTTCCCGAATCAAAAAGAGGCTGCTTGGAGATCTGCGGACGGCGTATCCGGACGCCGGGTTTACAAAGGACGATGCGGTCTGGGACGCGCTGAACGTGATTTATGAGACGGAAAAAGACGCGGAGTTTATTTTTGTCTTTGATGAGTGGGATTTCATCTATCATCAGGATTTTGCCACAGATGGGGACAAAAGGAATTTTACGAAATTTTTAAGCGTTCTTCTGAAGGATCAGCCCTATGTGGAAATGGCTTATATGACAGGAATTCTTCCTATCGCCAAGTATTCCAGCGGATCGGAGCTTAACATGTTCTGCGAGTATACGATGGCTTCGGAAGAAAGATATGCGGACTATTTTGGCTTTGTGGACAGTGAGGTGGACGCGCTTTACGAAACCTATATGGCTCAGGACATTCATCCCAGGAATGTCACACGGGAAGGCCTGCGCTACTGGTATGACGGCTATCATACGAAGGCGGGAGAGCGGGTGTACAATCCCCGTTCCGTGGTGCTGGCATTGAACAATAACAACCTGGGAAATTACTGGACCAGTTCCGGCCCCTATGATGAGCTTTTCTACTATATAGGGGCTAATGTGGACGCCGTGAAGGACGATGTGGGACTGATGATCGCGGATATTCCGGTTCCGGCGAAGGTGCGTGAATATGCGGCGACCTCTATGGAATTGAAAACGCGGGATGAGATTTTTTCCGCCATGGTGGTATACGGATTCCTGAACTATGAAAATGGCTGTGTCTCGATCCCGAATAAGGAGCTGCTGGATAAGTTTTCTGATATGGTTCAGAAAGAGCAGTCTCTGGGAAATGTATATCGTATGACCAGAGAATCGGGGCGGATGCTGAGGGCGACCAAAGCAGGAGATACGAAGACGATGGAAGAGATTCTGGAATTTGTCCATCATACCGAAAGTCCGCTTCAGGTATATAGCAATGAGGCAGAGCTGGCATCGATCATACGCTGGGTTTATCTGCAGGCTATAGATTATTATCGGATTGAGCGGGAGGATAAAGCAGGGCTTGGCTATGTGGATTATATTTTTTATCCTTACAGACGGGATGATGACGCCATCATTATTGAACTAAAGGTCAATCATCCGGCAAAAGAGGCAGTCCGCCAGATAAAGGACCGCCGGTATGCGCTGCGCTTCGAGGGAAAAATCAGCGGAAAACCGGAATATACGGGGCGTATTCTGGCAGTTGGGATCGCCTATGATAAGAATGATCCGCAGAAGCGCCATGAGTGTAAGGTGGAGGTCTTGCGTGAAAAGCTGTGAGCTCTTTTTCAGTTAAGTGTACGTAAAAAAATACAAAACTTTATTTTAGGGCTTGTTACTACTTTAACGACGTGCTATAATACAGTGGATTGCTGAAAAATTATCAAAATATATCACGTAAACGAGAGAGAGGTAACAGTAATGAACAGTGAGACATCAAACAAAATCGTTGTAATCGGCGCTGGTAACGTAGGAGAGACTATCTGCTACACCCTGATGCTCCGCGCGCAGGTAGGCGAGATCGTGCTGATCGATGTAAATGAGAAGAAGGCGAAGGGCGCTGCTCTTGATATTTCCCATGGTACTGCGTTCTACAGCCAGGTCCGCATCAAGCAGGGCGGCTATGAGGAGTGCGCGGACGCGAAGATCATCATCGTGACCGCAGGCGTAGCCCGCAAGGAGGGACAGACCCGTCTTGATCTGGCGAAGGTGAACACCGGTATCGCCAGAGATATCGCGCGGAACATCATGCAGTACGCGAAGAACCCGCTGATTATCGTTGTGTCCAACCCGGTAGACGTAAATACCTACCTGATCCAGAAGGAGACGGGACTTCCGGCCGAGCGCGTTATCGGAACCGGTACTTCTCTGGATACCGCACGTTTCCGTTACCTCCTGAGCCGCCGCTGCAAGGTGGATATCCGCGATATCCAGGGCTATATTCTGGGCGAGCACGGCGATACCCAGGTTCCTGTATGGAGCAGTGTGAACGTGGCAGGAGAGCCGATTGACCACTTCCTTCCGGATGATGAGAAGGAAAAAGAAGACGTAAAGAACGAGATTGCGACCAAGGCGCGTACCGCAGGTGCGGATGTCATCTCCCTGAAGGGCGCGACCTTCGACGGCATCGCCATGTCTGCGTTCCGTATCGTTGAGTCCATCCTGAAGAATCAGAATACGGTTCTTCCGGTCGCTCATGTGCTGGACGAGAGCTACGGCGAGCTGGCAGGCTCTACCATCAGCCTTCCCTGCGTAGTGAACAGCGAGGGTATCGCGAAGACTCTGAAGATTTCCATGACAGAGGAAGAGCTGGAGCAGATTAAGCATTCTGCAAAGGTACTGCGTGACTTCATCGCTGATGTGGTAGCGAATGACTAATTGCATAGTAGAATAGGTTTACGTTTTTTACGGGCCGGCGTTGATACGCCGGCTCTTTTTGTGTTTGCTTTAATTTTTTGAAATATACATACAAATTCATGTTTTTATGCAGAATCTCTGTTAAAAGAGAGACAATATAGATAACAAATTAACATAGTCAGGGAAAAGGCACAGGAGAAGGCATTTCTAACTCCTAGAAAACTACTAGGAATTATAGAAAAAGTAAAATAACTCAACAAGAAAACTGATATATTACTGGAAAATCACAAATAAACCCACAGATTTTTTGCAAAAAAGAGTTGTTAAAAAAATCACGATATGATACAATGTTAAAAATTGATAGAAATTTATCAAACAAAGGAGGTAGTCAAATGGTGTACAGCTATTATCCGGGATGCACGCTGAAGAATAAGGCGCAGGACCTGGATCGATACGCCAGAATGTCGGCAGAGGCTCTGGGCTTTACGCTCCAGGAGATCGAAGAGTGGCAGTGCTGCGGAGCAGTGTATCCCCTGGCCTCAGACGAGATCGCCACGAAGCTGTCCGCTGTGCGTGCTTTAAACGACGCGAAGGAAAAAGGGCAGGATCTGGTAACCCTCTGTTCCGCCTGTCATCATGTGATCAAGCGGGTCAATGATGATATGCGGCATGTGGAGGACATCCGTACCAGGGCAAATAATTATCTGAAGTTCGACGAGCCCTACCTGGGAGAGACGAAGGTGCTTCATTTTCTGGAAGTGCTGCGGGACCGGGTGGGTTTTGATACGTTAAGGGAAAAGGTGGCGCGTCCCCTAGCCGGCCGTAAAATCGGCGCGTATTACGGCTGTATGCTGCTTCGTCCAAGCTCTGTGATGGCCTTTGACGATCCGGAGAATCCCTCGATCATGGAGGATTTCATCCGGGCGCTGGGGGCAGAGCCGGTGATTTATCCCTTCCGGAATGAGTGCTGCGGCGGTTATATCTCTCTGAAGGATAAGCCGCTGGCAGGGAAAATGGTGGATAAGGTGATGGAGTCCGCGATCGATCACGGAGCGGAAGAGCTGATTACTGCCTGTCCTTTGTGCCTTTATAATCTGCGGCATAGTGGAGCGGCGAAGAAGGCGCCGGTGACGTACCTGACGGAGATCCTGGCGGAGGCCCTGGGCCTGCTGCCGGAGAGTGCTGCCGGAGAAGGAAAGCCGGAGCAGGAAAAAGACAATAAGGCGGAAGGGGGAGAGGCGGATGTTTAGCACGGAAGAGGCAAAGGCCGCCATGATTCACGAGATCAGCGGCGTCAACACCAGAAAGTGCATGAAGTGCGGCAAATGCTCCGCTTCCTGTCCGGCTTATGAGGAGATGGACATCCGGCCCCATCAGTTTGTCTCCTATGTGGAGAGCGGGAACGTAAGCGCCCTGATGGAATCGAAGAGTCTCTGGAAATGCCTTTCCTGCTTTGCCTGCGTGGAGCGCTGTCCCAGGGATGTGAAGCCGGCGAAGCTTATCGAGGCGGCGAGGCTGATGGTCATCCGCCAGCGGGGCGGAAATTACTTAAGTCCCGACGAGGTGCCGGAGCTTCTTGACGAAGAACTGCCCCAGCAGCTTCTGGCGGCGTCTTTTCGCAAATACAGTAAGTAGGAGGAGCAGGAGGTGAGAGAACGTGCATAGAATAGGAGTATTTGTATGCCACTGCGGTACGAATATTGCGGCCACAGTGGATGTAAAACGGGTCGTGGAAGCGGCGGCGAAGGAGCCAGGTGTGGTTCACGCGGAGGACTATCCGTATATGTGCTCCGAGGCCGGACAGCTGAAAGTCCGGGAAGCCATACAGGAGAAACAGCTCACAGGCATTGTCGTCTGTTCCTGCTCTCCCAGGATGCATGAGAATACATTCCGCCAGGCGGCGCAGCGCGCGGGCTTAAATCCCTACCTGGTGGAGATCGCGAATATCCGTGAGCACTGCTCCTGGATACATAAAAATGTGGAGGAGGCCACAGAGAAGGCCATTATCCTGGCCAGGGCGGCCATCGC
>CALWQJ010000034.1 GCA_944383645.1 uncultured Merdimonas sp. | reverse complement strand
TAATCTGCCTGCTTCATGGACTTCAAAGAAAGGCTGATGACCGGGAACTGTCCCATAGCGTTCCGGTATTTTTCCCCGGCAGACATGATTTTTGTGCCGGCGAACAATTCTTTGTTGTCCTCGCCAAACTCAAAGAAATACCGGAGCATGCTCATGTTCAGGGTCTTCCCAAAACGGCGCGGCCGGGTGAACAGGTTCACTTCCCCTTTCATATCCAGGAGATCCCGGATAAACAAGGTCTTATCTATAAAGTAATAGCCCTTTGTAATCAGGTTTTCAAAATTATCGACGCCTATCGGCAGCGGTTTCCATTCCATGCAATGCGCCTCCCTTCCTGCTGTATCTTTATTTTACTACACCTGAGGAGGCGGGCGCAAGCCAAAGCCGGACCATAAAACAGTTTACTTTCTCGCTTTGCCATGGTAAAATGTTAAAAGCTTTCTAAAACCTGATCTCCAGGTTGAAAAAAAGAGGTTTTTGGTCTATAGTATTAATAATATGTAATTTTATGAAAAAAGAAGGGATGATGTGAGAATGAAATTGAAGCTGGCAGTGATTCCCGGCGACGGGATCGGGCCGGAGATTGTCCGGGAGGCGCGTAAAGCCCTGGATCAGACAGCCCGGAAATTTGGCCATGAAATAGAGTATACAGAGCTTCTGATGGGCGGAGCCTCCATAGATGTGCACGGCGTGCCCCTGACAGACGAGACGATCGCGGCGGCGAAGGCTGCGGACGCAGTGCTGATGGGTTCCATCGGCGGCAACGCGGCGACCTCCCCCTGGTACCAGCTTCCGCCGGACCGCCGCCCGGAGGCGGGACTTCTGAAGCTTCGGAAATCCCTGGGCCTGTTCGCCAACCTGCGCCCGGCCATTCTTTATAAGGAGCTGCGCCATGCCTGCCCCTTAAGGGAGTCCATCAGTGAGAAGGGCTTCGATATGATGATTATGCGTGAGCTGACCGGCGGTCTCTATTTCGGAGAGCGCAAAACGGAGGAGATAGACGGCGTGCTGACGGCTGTGGATACCCTGGTTTACAATGAGAACGAGATCCGGCGTATCGCGAAGAAGGCCTTCGACATCGCGGGCAAGCGCAGGAAGAAGGTCTGCAGCGTAGACAAGGCCAACGTGCTGGATTCCTCCCGTCTCTGGAGAAAGATCGTGGAGGAAGTGGCAAAGGACTATCCGGACATCGAGCTGTCCCATATGCTGGTGGACAACTGCGCGATGCAGCTGGTAAAGGATCCCTCTCAGTTTGACGTGATCCTGACGGAGAATATGTTTGGCGACATCCTCTCGGACGAGGCCAGCATGGTGACAGGCTCCATCGGAATGCTTGCCAGCGCCAGCTTAAACGATACGAAATTCGGCCTGTACGAGCCCAGCGGCGGCTCCGCCCCGGATATCGCGGGCCAGGATATCGCCAATCCCATTGCCACGGTGCTGTCGGCGGCCATGCTGCTGCGCTACAGCTTCGACCTGGATAAAGAGGCGGACGCCATCGAGGCAGCCGTCCAGCAGGTGCTGACGGAAGGGTACCGCACCGGAGACATTATGTCGGAGGGCTGCACAAGAGTGGGCACACAGAAGATGGGCGATCTGATCGCGGAGAGAATTTAAGTCAAATACCCCGCGGGAAATAAAGTGAATGATGGAAGAGGAGGATATAAAGTTATGAGAAGTGACGCAGTAACAAAAGGAATCCAGCAGGCTCCCCACAGAAGCCTGTTCAACGCCCTGGGCATGACCCAGGAGGAGCTCGACCGGCCTCTGGTAGGAATCGTAAGCTCTTACAATGAGATTGTTCCCGGACATATGAACCTGGACAAAATCGTGGAAGCGGTAAAAATGGGCGTAGCGATGGCAGGCGGAACCCCCATCGTATTCCCGGCCATCGCAGTCTGCGACGGTATCGCCATGGGTCATGTGGGAATGAAGTATTCCCTGGTAACCCGCGACCTGATCGCGGATTCCACCGAGGCGATGGCCATGGCCCATCAGTTTGACGCCCTGGTGATGATCCCGAACTGCGACAAAAATGTGCCGGGCCTTCTGATGGCGGCGGCCCGCATCAATATCCCGACGGTATTCGTCAGTGGCGGCCCCATGCTGGCAGGCCATGTAAAGGGACAGAAGCGCAGCCTTTCCAGCATGTTTGAGGCGGTGGGAGCCCATGCGGCGGGAACCATGACGGACGAGGAAGTACGTGAGTTTGAGGAGAAGGTATGTCCGACCTGCGGATCCTGCTCCGGCATGTACACGGCCAACAGCATGAACTGCCTGACAGAGGCTCTGGGCATGGGCCTTCGCGGCAACGGCACGATCCCGGCGGTCTATTCTGAGCGGATCAAGCTGGCGAAGCACGCCGGCATGCAGGTGATGGAGCTTCTGAAAAAGAACATCCGTCCGAGAGACATTATGACCGAGAAGGCCTTCCTGAACGCTCTGACCGTAGATATGGCGCTTGGCTGCTCTACGAACAGCATGCTGCACCTTCCGGCTATCGCCCATGAGGCAGGCGTGGAGCTGAACATGGAGATCGCCAATGAGATGAGCGCGAAGACCCCGAACCTCTGCCATCTGGCTCCGGCAGGCCCCACCTACATCGAGGATCTGAACGAGGCAGGCGGCGTCTATGCTGTGATGAACGAGCTGAACAAGAAGGGGCTTCTGTATACAGACCTGATGACAGTCACCGGAAAGACGGTGGCGGAAAATATCGCAGGCTGCGTCAATAAGAACCCGGAGGTCATCCGTCCTATCGATAATCCCTACAGCGAGATCGGCGGAATCGCCGTCCTGAAGGGCAATCTGGCTCCGGATACGGCTGTGGTGAAGCGCTCTGCCGTAGTGCCGGAGATGATGGTGCATGAGGGACCGGCCCGCGTCTTTGATTGCGAGGAGGATGCCATCGCGGCCATCACAGGCGGAAAGATCGTGGAAGGCGATGTGGTGGTCATCCGCTACGAAGGACCCAAAGGCGGCCCGGGTATGCGCGAGATGCTGAATCCCACCTCCGCTATTGCGGGCATGGGACTTGGCTCCACGGTAGCCCTGATTACAGACGGCCGTTTCAGCGGAGCCTCCAGAGGAGCTTCCATCGGCCACGTATCTCCGGAAGCGGCTGTGGGCGGACCGATCGCCCTGGTGGAAGAGGGAGACAGGATCCTCATCGATATTCCGAACAATAAGCTGGAGCTTCTGGTATCCGACGAGGAGCTGGCAGCCAGAAAGGAGAAATGGCAGCCGAGAGAGCCGAGGGTGACGACGGGATATCTTGCGCGTTACGCCAAGATGGTGACCTCCGGCAACCGGGGAGCGATCCTGGAGATCTAAAGCTTTGGAAGCAAGACCCCCGCGGCGGCTGTCAGGCGGACACACAGCTGTGTCCGCCCGGCGCGCTGCCCGCGGGAATTAAAAATAGAATGGGGAGATGAACTATGCAGCTTACAGGAGCAGAGATTGTAATCGAATGCCTGAAGGAACAGGGCGTGGATACTGTGTTCGGCTATCCGGGAGGAGCGATTCTGGATGTCTATGACGCGCTTTACAAGCACAGCGGGGAGATCCGCCATATCCTGACCTCTCATGAGCAGGGTGCGTCCCACGCAGCGGACGGCTACGCCCGCGCCACAGGAAAGGTCGGCGTCTGCATGGCGACCTCCGGACCGGGCGCTACGAATCTTGTGACGGGAATCGCCACGGCCTATATGGATTCTGTTCCGGTGGTGGCGATCACGGCGAACGTAGGAAAGAGCCTTCTTGGAAGAGACTCCTTCCAGGAGGTAGATATTGCCGGAATCACCATGCCGGTGACAAAGCATAATTTTATAGTAAAGGAAGTAGAAATGCTGGCTCCGGTGCTCCGCAGAGCCTTTCATATCGCCCGCAGCGGCCGCCCGGGTCCGGTGCTGGTAGACATCACCAAGAACGTGACGGGCGCGAAGACGGAGTATGAGAGAAAGGAGCCGGAGGCAGTTGTACGCCAGACAGAGACGATCCGGGAGGAGGATCTGGAGAAGGCGGCAGCGATGATTCAGGCCGCGAAGCGTCCCTTTATTTTCGTGGGCGGCGGCGCGGTGATTTCCGGAGCGTCTCGGGAGATCGAAGAGCTGGCGCATAAGATCCAGGCTCCGGTCTGCGATTCCCTGATGGGAAAGGGCGCCTTCCCGGGCGAGGATCCGCTGTATACAGGCATGTTGGGCATGCATGGCACCAAAGCCTCCAATTTCGGCGTGTCCCACTGCGATCTCCTGATTGCCATCGGCGCCAGGTTCAGCGACCGTGTGACGGGAGATACCAGCCGCTTCGCCACAAGGGCGCAGATTCTCCAGATCGAGATCGACCCGGCGGAGATTAACAAAAACGTGATCGTGGATCACAGCATTATCGGCGACGTAAAGTCTGTGCTGCAGGAGCTGAATCCGAGGGTGGACGAGAAGGAGCATCCGGCCTGGCTGGCAGAGGTGGAGGCTCTCAAGAACCGCTATCCGCTGAAATATGACGGGGATCGCCTGACAGGCCCTTATGTCCTGCAGGAGCTGTACCGCATCACAAAGGGGGAAGCCCTGATTGTGACAGAGGTGGGACAGAACCAGATGTGGGCCGCCCAGTATTATAAATACAGGGAGCCCCGGACCTTCCTGACCTCAGGAGGCCTGGGAACCATGGGGTACGGCCTTGGCGCCAGCCTTGGCGCGAAGCTGGGACGTCCGGATAAGCTGGTGGTCAATGTGGCCGGCGACGGCTGCTTCCGTATGAACATGAATGAGATCGCCACAGCGGCCCGCTATAATATCCCGGTGATTCAGCTGGTGTTGAACAACCATGTGCTGGGTATGGTGCGCCAGTGGCAGACACTGTTCTATGGAAAGCGCTATTCCGCCACGGTGCTGAACGATCAGGTGGATTTCGTGAAGCTGGCAGAGGCCCTCGGAGCGGTGGGCATGCGCGTCACGAAGCGCGAGGAGGTGGCTCCGGCCCTGGAGAAGGCCATCGCCCTTGGACGCCCGGTGGTCATCGACTGCGTCATCGACAGCGACGACAAGGTATTTCCGATGATGCCGGCAGGCGCTCCGCTGGAGGCGACCTTTGACGCGGACGATATGATAAAGGAAAATAAATAATTCACGGACAATGGAGAGACTGCAATGTTGAGACGGATGCGCTGGTACCTCTGGGTGCTGGCGGGGATATTTCTGGCATATCTGGTGGTTTCCATCTATTTTATGGAGCATTTTTTCCCGGGAACCACAGTGAATGGAGAAGGCGCGGATCTTTTGACGGTCCGGGAAGCGAACAGCCTGATTCTTGCCCAGGCTGAGGGCTATGAGCTGAAGCTTCTGGAACGGGGCGGATCCGAAGAAATCCTGACGGCGGAGCAGCTGGGAATGAGCTTTTCGGAGACGGACAGCGTAAGAAAGTATAAGAGGATCCAGAACGGTTTCCTCTGGCCCAGGATGTTCTGGCAGCAGGACGCTTATCAGATTGCGCCGGATATCACGTTTGACGACGATACATGGAAGGATACTCTGGCCGCTCTCTCCTGCGTGCGGGAGGGAGAGAGCCCAAAGGATGCCTGGGTGGAGCTGACGGCTGAGGGCTATGAGCTTCATCCGGAGCAGCAGGGCTCCAGGATAAAAGAAGAGGCGCTTCAGAACGCGGTCCGCGCGGCGGCCGGGGAGCTTGCCCCGGCGCTCGATCTGGAAGAGGCGGGCTGCTACGAAGCGCCTTCGGTGACGGCGTCCTCCGCGGAAGTCACAGAGCTTACAGAGAAGCTCGATCACTGGCTTGCTGCGGAGGTGACCTATGAATTCGGTCCGCAGACCGAGGTGGTGGACGCTTCTGTGGTGTCCGGCTTCATCCGCCTTGACGGCTACGAGGCCTCCATCGACGAGGAAGCGGTGAAGACCTGGGTGGCGGGGCTGGCAGACAGAAGAGATACCTATAAGAGGGAGCGGGAATTTGACAGCACGCTGCGGGGCATCATCACCGTAAGCGGTGGCAATTACGGCTGGCAGATCGACCAGGAGGCGGAGGCGGCAGCGCTTCTGGCCTCTGTGGAAAAGGGCGAGACCATAGCTAGAGAACCGGTCTGGTCCCGGGAGGGAAAGGACTGGGGAGCGAATAACGACATTGGAGACACCTATATCGAGGTGGATATGGGGGCCCAGCATATGTGGGCCTACAAGGACGGGGCGCTGGTCATTGACACGGATGTGGTGACCGGAAATATCAGCCGGCATTACGGAACGCCCGCCATCGTGGCCCAGATCCAGTATAAGGACCGGAACGCGGTGCTGCGGGGGGACAATTACGCTACGCCTGTGAAATACTGGATGCCCTTTTACGGGAATTACGGAATCCATGACGCCAGCTGGAGACGGGAATTCGGCGGGACGGTCTATCTGACCAATGGCTCCCACGGCTGCGTGAACACGCCGCCGGCGGCCATGAAGGTGATTTTCGAGACGATGGATTCTGGCACTCCGGTGGTGCTGTATTACTGAGAGAAGCCTGATACCCCGCCAGGAAGCTGCGGGGCGTGAAAAAGAGGAGGAAATGAAAAATGAGTCGAGTCTATAATTTTTCGGCAGGTCCCGGCGTTCTGCCGGAGGAGGTGCTGCGGGAGGCAGCCGATGAAATGCTGGATTACCGGGGCTGCGGCATGTCCGTGATGGAGATGTCCCACCGCTCGAAGGTGTTTGAAAACATTCTGGACGAGGCGGAGCAGGATCTGAAGGATCTGATGCAGATCCCGGACAACTATAAGATCCTGTTCATGCAGGGCGGCGCGCATGTGCAGTTCGCCGCGGTTCCCATGAACCTGATGAAAAACCGCGTGGCGGATTATATCATCACCGGCCAGTGGGCGAAAAAAGCCTTCAAGGAGGCCCAGATCTACGGAAAGGCCAACGCGGTGGCTTCCTCCGAGGATCAGACCTTTTCCTATATTCCGGACTGTTCCGATCTTCCTATCAGCCCGGACGCAGACTATGTCTATATCTGCGAGAACAACACCATTTACGGAACCAAATTCCATACGCTGCCGAATACCAAGGGCAAGATCCTGGTGTCCGACGTCTCCTCCTGCTTCCTTTCCGAGCCGGTGGATGTGACCCGGTACGGCCTTCTGTACGGCGGCGTGCAGAAGAATGTAGGTCCGGCCGGCCTGGCCATCGTGATCATCCGGGAGGATCTGATCACGGAGGATACCCTGCCCTATACGCCGACCTATCTGAAATATAAGATTCATGCGGATGCCAATTCTCTCTACAATACGCCGAACTGCTATGGCATCTACATGTGCGGCAAGGTTTTCAAGTGGCTGAAGAAGCAGGGCGGCCTTGCGGTCATGAAGGCCAGAAACGAGGAGAAGGCAGCCGTTCTTTATGATTTCCTGGATGGCAGCCGTCTCTTTAAGGGCACGGTGCGTAAGGAAGACCGCTCCCTAATGAATGTCCCCTTCGTGACCGGCGATAAGGAGCTGGACGCGAAGTTTGTGAAGGAGGCAGAGGCCGCAGGCCTGGTGAACCTGAAGGGCCACCGGAGCGTAGGCGGCATGCGCGCCAGCATCTATAACGCGATGCCTCTGGAGGGCGTAAAGGCGCTTGTGGAATTTATGAAGAAATTTGAGGAGGAGAATTAAGCCATGTATCATTATAAATGCATGAACCAGATTGCCAAGACCGGCCTTGACGAGTTCAGCCGCGACTACGCGCAGGTGGAGGAGATGGAGGAGGCGGACGCCCTGGTGGTGCGAAGCGCCGCCCTTCACGACACAGAATTTCCGAAGAACCTGAAGGCCATTGCCCGGGCGGGAGCAGGCGTCAATAATATTCCCCTGGGAAAATGTGCGGAGGAGGGCATCGTGGTCTTCAACACGCCGGGAGCGAACGCCAACGCCGTGAAGGAGCTGGTGCTGGCAGGCCTTCTGCTGGCCTCCAGAGATATCATCGGCGGCGCGAACTGGGTGCAGTCTGAGCGCATGAACGAGGAGATCTCCTCCCTGACAGAGAAGCAGAAAAAACAGTTCGCCGGCCACGAGATTGAAGGCAAGAAGCTGGGCATCATCGGCCTGGGCGCCATCGGCGTGAAGGTGGCGAACGCAGCGGTGCATCTGGGCATGGAGGTTCTGGGATACGATCCCTATATCTCCGTGGAGGCGGCCTGGAACCTATCCCGGAGCATTCGGCACATCACCAACGTAGACGAGATTTATAAAGAGTGCGATTATATCACGGTTCACGTTCCGCTTCTTGACAGCACGCGGAAAATGATCAACACGGAAGCCATCGACAAGATGAAGGACGGCGTGGTGCTCTTAAATTTCGCCCGGGATCTTCTGGTGGATGAGGACGCCGTAGTGCTGGCTCTGAAGAAGGGCAAGATCAAACGGTACGTCAGCGATTTCCCCAACCCGGTGACAGCTGGAGCCAAGGGAACCATCGTGCTGCCCCATCTGGGAGCTTCCACAGAGGAGGCGGAGGAGAACTGCGCGCGCATGGCGGTCAAGGAGCTCCGGGAATTCCTGGAGTATGGCAATATCCGCAATTCCGTGAATTATCCGGCCTGCGACATGGGCGTTCCCGCGTACCCGGCCCGGATTGCCGTCTGCCACAAGAATGTGAAAAACATGCTGAGCCAGTTTACGACGATTCTGGGAGAGGAAAACTATAATATCGGAAACATGACGAACAAGAGCCGCGGCGATTACGCGTACTCCATGTTTGACCTGGAGACCGCGGCGAGTCCGAGGCTTGTCAGCCGCCTGGAGGCCATCGACGGCGTGCTGAAGGTCAGGGTGATCTGCTGATGGCGGACATCCGGCCCTTTCCCGCAATCCGGCCCGCGAAGGGGAAAGAGGCAGACATCGCGGCCCTTCCGTACGACGTCTACAGCCGCGCGGAGGCGAGAGAGGCAGTAAAGGACAGACCCTTAAGCTTCTTACGCATCGACCGCGCGGAGACGCAGCTCCCGGAGGATATGGATCTCTACGACAGCCGCGTCTATGAAAAGGCGAAGGAGCTGCTCTGGGGCATGGTGGCGAACGGGGACTTTGTGCAGGACGAACAGCCCTGCTATTACCTCTATGAGCTGACGATGAACGGACGCAGCCAGACGGGCATCGTGGCCTGCGCTTCGGTGGACGATTATCTGGAAAACCGAATCAAAAAGCATGAGAATACCCGCCGGGAAAAGGAGGAGGACCGGGTGCGCCATGTGGATGTCTGCGGCGCGCAGACAGGCCCCATCTTCCTCGCCTACCGCGGCAGGGAGGATTTAAAAAAACTGGTGGAGCGGGAAAAGCAGAAAGAACCGCTGTTTGATTTTGTCTCCGAGGACGGCATCCGCCACAGGAGCTGGAAGATCAGCGGCCCGGCAGAGCTTCAGGCGATCCGCCAGGCCTTTGCGGACATGGACGCTCTGTACATCGCGGACGGACACCACCGGGCGGCTTCGGCGGTCCGCGTAGGCGTAAAACGCCGGGAGGAGCACCCCGGCTATACGGGAGAGGAGGAGTTTAACTATTTTCTCTCCGTCATCTTTCCGGACGACGAGCTTCTGATTATGGATTACAACCGGGTGGTGAAGGATCTGAACGGCCTTTCTCCGGAGAAATTCCTGGAAAAGCTGGGAGAATTCTTTGAGATCCGGAAGCTGCCGGAAGCGGTCCATCCCGGCAGGAAGGGGGAGATCGCCCTGTTCCTGGAGGAGCAGTGGTACCTTCTCACCCTGAAAGCCCGGTACGCGGACAGCGATCCGGTGGAGGGACTCGACGTCTCTCTCCTGCAGAATCTGGTGCTGGGGCCGGTGCTTGGCATCCAGGATCCGAAGACGGACAAGCGTATTGATTTCGTAGGCGGAATCCGGGGGCTTTCCGAGCTGGAGCGCCGGGTACATACAGACATGAAGGCCGCCTTCGCCATGTATCCCACCTCGATCGGCGAGCTTTTTGCCGTGGCCGACGAGGGAAGGCTGATGCCGCCCAAATCCACCTGGTTTGAGCCGAAGCTTCGGAGCGGACTTTTCATTCACGCGCTGCAGCAGGCTGAGGGCTGAGAATAATAACTCTGAGGGAAAGGGCTTCTGTATAAAAACAAGAACATTCTTGCATTAACTGGGAAAATGCACTATAATAGGCCTGTCAAAAGAGTATCATTGTACTGCACAGCTTCAGAGATCATCAGATTGTTCTCTGCCGCTGGCCCGGACTGGAGGAAGAGGGTCCGGTGTGAATTTGAGGAGGATTATTATGACTGTAAAGAAAGCAGCAGCGACCACGAAGAAGGCAGCAGAGACCGCAGTGGCAAGCGATCCGGTTAAGACAGAAGCGCCTGTAAAGGCTGAGAAACCCGCAGAGAAGACCGTGGATAAGAAGGCGGAGGTAAAGACAGAGGCAAAGGCCGAGGCGGCCGCGAAGACTGAGAAGCCTGCAAAGGCAGAGCCGGCAAAGAAGACCGCCGCGAAGAAGGAGCCCGCGAAAAAGACAGCGGCGAAGAAGACCGTGAAGGCTGAGAAGCCCGCTGTGACACAGAATATATACGTACAGTTCGCAGGAAATGAGTTCCTGACATCTGACCTGGTTGCGAAGGTGACGGAGAACTGGGTGGCGCTCGGACACCGCGCGTCTTCCATCAAGAGCCTGGATCTCTATGTAAAGCCTGAGGATATGGCGGCTTACTATGTGATCAACGGCAAGGAGAGCGGAAAGATCGCTCTGTAAGAAAGGTCTGCGGAAAACAGCATACAGACAAGATAAAAAGCAGGATGCTTTGCGCCGGGGGCGCGGAGTGTTCTGCCTTTTTTTACAAAAAATATTTCCTGCTTGAAATATCCGGATAAAAGTGTTATACTAAACCGCGTATCAATAGCGCGCACAAATGTCTTTGATGAACGTACATATACGAAGCATGCAGGAGGCGCGATTTACAGGAGGGAAATTATTATGAAGAAGCGTGTATTATCGGTGCTGCTTGCGGCGGCGATGCTCAGTACGCTGCTGGCAGGCTGTGAGAAGAAGCCGGAGGCAGCGGCGGACGGAACAGAGGCAGCCAGCGGTGATGTGGTTACGATTGGCGTATTTGAGCCGGCGTCCGGCGACAACGGCGCAGGCGGAAAGCAGGAGACTCTGGGTATCCAGTACGCGAATTATGTGACTCCGACCGTGGAGATCGGCGGCAAGGAATATACGGTGCAGCTGAATATCGTAGACAATGAGTCCTCGAACGACAAGGCGCCTTCTGCGGCGGCTACCCTGGTGAGCGCCGGCGCGTCCGTTGTTCTTGGTTCCTATGGCTCCGGCGTATCCATCGCCGGTTCTGATACCTTTAAAGAGGCAGGCATTCCGGTTATCGGCGTGACCTGTACGAATCCGCAGATCACAGAGGGTAATACCCATTACTTCCGTATCTGCTTCCTGGATCCCTTCCAGGGAACCGTGCTTGCGAATTTTTCCAGCGATAATTTCGGAGCAAAGAAGGCTTATGTGCTGACGAAGCTGGGCGACGATTACTCCACCGGACTTGGCCACTACTTCACGGAGGCCTTCGAGGCGCTCGGCGGAGAGGTGATTGAAGAGACCTTCCAGGAAGGCAACAGTGATTTTACGTCCTATATTACTTCCGCAAAGAACGAGGGAGCAGAGGTATTCTTCGCACCGTCTTCCACAGAGGTGGCAGCTCTGCTGATTGAGCAGGCGGCTTCCCAGGGACTGGAGATTCCGCTTCTTGCAGGCGACACCTGGGATTCCAACGTCATCCTGAACGCGGCGGAGGGCAAGAACGTAGATATCTATGTGTCCACCTTCTATCAGGAGGGCGGCAATCCGGAATTTGACGCCGGCATCAAGGAATGGATCAACAGCGACGCGACCGCCAAGGCGAACAACGGCGGAGACGATACGGTTTCCGGACTGACCGTTATGGGATATGACGCTTACTACGTAGCTCTGGAGGCTCTGAAGGCTGCAGGCTCCACGGATCCGGCGGCAGTGAACGAGGCTCTCTGGGATGTGACCTACACGGGCGTGAGCGGAGATATTTCTTTCAACGAGATCGGCGATGCGAACCGTGACGCGGCTTATATCAAGCATGCGAACACAGAGACGGGCGCATGGGACTTCGTAGCTGAACAGAGCGTTGCAGAGTAAGGCTGCAGAAGAAAAGCGTTCAGACGGCTGATATCAGCGATGCTGAATTTTATGGCGGGGGCCAGAAGGACTCCCGCCATATACATGTCTTTGGAGGTTATGTATGGAATGGATAACAAAAAACCTGCCTTATCTGATGGCAGGTATCTCAGTGGGCGGGCAGTACGCCCTGATCGCCATCGGCTACACGATGGTTTACGGAATATTGAGGCTGATTAATTTTGCCCACGGCGACATTTTTATGGTGGCCGGCCTGATTATGGTGTACGCGGTGACGGTGATGCCCATGCCTCTGGCTCTGCTGCTGGTGGTTGTGGCTACGGTGGCCCTGGGCTTTCTGGTGGAGCGGGCGGCCTATAAGCCGCTTCGGAGTGCGCCCCGTATGTCGGTGATGATTTCAGCCATCGGCGTGTCCTATCTGCTGCAGAATCTGGCCCTGTACATTACGGGCGGACTTTCCCAGCAGTATCCGGCGATTCCCTGGCTCAGCGACACGGTGACGATTCTGGGCGCCACCACGAAGCGGGTGACCCTGGTGACGCCGGTCCTGACCATTATCCTGGTGGTTGTCCTGGGACTGCTGATTAAGTATACCAAGGTCGGTATGGCTATGCGGGCGGCTTCCCGGGACTTTGAGACCTCGCAGCTGATGGGAATCAAAATCAATTCGGTCATCAGCATGACCTTTGTCATCGGCAGCTTTCTGGCGGCAGTCGGCAGCATGCTGTACTTTACGAACTACACGGGCGTGACGCCGACGGCAGGCGCGATGCCGGGCCTGAAGGCCTTTGTGGCGGCTGTGTTCGGCGGGATCGGCTCCATACCGGGAGCTGTCATCGGCGCGTTTATCATCGGTATCTGTGAAAATATCATCAAGGGCGTGGGCTGGACGACCTTTTCCGACGCGTTCACCTTTGCCCTCCTGATTGTGATTCTCATCGCGAAGCCCACGGGACTTTTCGGTGAGAAGGCGATTGATAAGGTATAAGGAGGCGGCGGAACATGAAAAAACAGACGAAAATTATCTGGAATGTGGGCCTGATCGCCGCGCTTCTTCTCCTCCTGTTTATCCTGGAGCAGGTCGTTCCCTCCAGCTCCATGCTTTTCATGGTACTGAAAAAGGGCGCTATCTACGCGCTGGTAGCGGTATCCATGAACCTCCTGAACGGCTTTACGGGACTCTTTTCCCTGGGCCAGGCGGGCTTTATGCTGCTTGGCGCCTATACCTACGCGATCCTGACGATTCCGGTGGAATCCCGGGCCAGCGTATACCAGTATTTTGACGGCGGAATCGTCCAGTTCGCGATTCCGGTGCCGCTGGCCCTGATCGCGGGCGGCGTCGTGGCGGCGGTGTTCGCTTTCCTGATCGGCCTTCCGGTTCTGCGCCTGAAAAGCGATTATCTGGCGATTGCCACCCTGGGCTTCGCGGAGATCATCCGCGCGGTCTTCCAGTGGGACAAGCTGGGCCCTCTGACCAACGGCTCCAACCTGCTGCGGAACTTCCCGACCTTCCAGTCGGTGCTCTATCCTTTTATCGTGGCAGGCATCTGCATCGGCCTGATTGTGCTGCTGATCAATTCCACCTACGGACGGGCCTTCAAGGCTATCCGCGACGATGAGATCGCGGCGGAGGCCATGGGCATCAACCTGGCGCACCACAAGCAGCTGGCCTTCGTGATCAGCTCCTTCTTCGCGGGCGTCTCCGGCGGTCTTCTGGCCATGTACCAGACGACGATCCAGGCCTCCATGTTCAAGTCGGCCATGACCTATGAGATCCTGCTGATCGTGGTCATCGGCGGCATCGGATCTGTCACGGGCAGCTGCATCGGTTCCTTCCTTTTTATCGCCTGCTCGGAGTGGTGGCTGCGTTTCCTGGACAACTCGAATCTCTACATTGGAGATTTCCATTTAAGCTTCATGCGTCCCGGCTTCCGCAAGGTCGTATTTTCCGTGATCATCATGGCGATTGTCCTTTTCTACCGGAAGGGGCTGATGGGCGACCGGGAATTTTCCATAGAAGGCGCCCGGAGGTTTTTTCAGAAGCATTTTAAGAAAAAACAGGCTGTAGAAGGAGGCTCCTCCCATGAGTAAGGAAAATGTCTTAAAAGTCGAAAATGTAACCATGCAGTTTGGCGGCGTCATCGCTGTGGACAACCTGAACCTGGAGGTGAATCAGGGAGAGATCGTCTCTCTCATCGGACCGAACGGCGCCGGCAAGACCACAGCCTTCAACGTGATTACCGGCGTATACGCTCCCACCAACGGAGCGGTCTACTATAAAGGAAGCAAGATTATCGAGAACCATCCCCAGGGCAAGATGAAAAAGCTTTACCGGGGAGAAAATCCGGTGATGTACACGGGACACAAGGTGCTGGCGCCCACGCCGGACAAAATCACGGCTCTGGGCATCGCCCGTACCTTCCAGAATATCCGTCTCTTCAAGAGCCAGACGGTATTTGAAAATATTCTGATCGCGAAGCACCTGCGGCGTACCAGCAATGTGTTTACGGCCACCTTCCGTCTGAACGCGAAGGAGGAAGCCAGAATGCGGGAGGAGGCGGAGGAGCTTCTGAAGATCGTGGATCTGACGGATGTGCGGGACGAGCTGGCCACCTCCCTTCCCTACGGAAAGCAGAGGCACCTGGAGATCGCAAGGGCCCTGGCGACCCAGCCGGAGCTGCTTCTTCTGGATGAGCCGGCGGCCGGCATGAATCCCCAGGAGACGCTGGAGCTGACGGAGTTTATCGGACGCATCCGGGATGAGTTCGGCCTTACGATTTTTATGATCGAGCATCACATGGATCTGGTTATGGAGATCTCAGACCGCATCTATGTGCTGGATTTCGGAAAATCTATCGCTGAGGGAAATTCAGAGGAGATCCGCAGTAACCCGCGTGTTATCGAAGCATATCTGGGAGGTGCGCAGGATGAGTGAGAATATTCTTGAAATCAAAGATTTGAACGTGTCCTACGGCGGAATCAAGGCCGTGAAGGATATCAGCTTCTGCGTCCCCAGAGGCCAGGTCGTGACGCTGATCGGGGCCAACGGAGCTGGAAAGAGCTCCACCTTACGCTCCATCGTGGGCCTGGTGAGGCCGGAGAGCGGAAGCGTCCAGTTTGAGGGGCAGGAGCTTTCCGGCCTGCCCACGGATCAGATTGTAGCCAAGGGCATCACGCTGGTTCCCGAGGGACGGCGGGTGTTCCCGGACATGACGGTTCTGGAGAATCTGAAAATCGGAGCGTACATGAGAAAGGACTCCCTGGAGGAGGACTTAAAATGGGTCCATGACCTGTTCCCGAGGCTGAAGGAGCGCTCCTGGCAGCTGGCAGGAACCCTGTCCGGCGGCGAGCAGCAGATGCTGGCTATCGGCCGGGCGCTGATGTCCAGGCCGGCCCTGATCATGATGGACGAGCCCTCTCTGGGTCTGGCGCCCCTGATTGTAAAGGGCGTGTTCGACATCATCCGGGAGATCAACCAGCAGGGCGTGACCATCCTTCTGGTGGAGCAGAACGCGAATATGGCCCTGAAGGCGGCTGATCTTGGCTACGTCATGGAGACGGGCCGCATCACGCTGACCGGTACGGGGGCCGAGCTTCTGGAAAATGAGGATGTCAAGGCCGCTTATCTTGGAAAAGCGAAGAAATAAGCATAAAATGGATTTACTTTTGCGGGAAAAACATGTATACTAAAGGCGTTTGAGTGAATTTACACGGCGCGGGCGGCCGCATGCCTGTACGCAGGCGGGCGGCTTTCGCCTTTTCGGGCGGCCGCTGTGCCGAAAAGCCAATGGAGGGATTACAGGTTATGGTAAAAGCAATCGTAGGAGCAAACTGGGGAGATGAGGGAAAAGGCAAGATTACGGATATGCTCGCCCAGGAGTCCGATATTATCGTCCGGTTTCAGGGCGGAGCCAACGCAGGCCACACCATCGTAAATAATTATGGAAAGTTTGCGCTGCACACACTGCCGTCCGGCGTGTTCTACAACCACACCACCAGCATCATCGGAAACGGCGTGGCGCTGAATATTCCGGTTCTGTTCCGGGAGATTCAGAGCATTGTGGATCAGGGCGTTCCGGCGCCGAAGATCCTGGTGTCTGACCGCGCGCAGATGGTGATGTCCTATCATATCCTGTTTGATCAGTGCGAGGAGGAGCGTCTGGGCGGAAAGTCCTTTGGCTCCACCAAGTCGGGCATCGCTCCCTTCTATTCCGATAAATACGCGAAGATCGGCTTCCAGGTCAGTGAGCTTTTCGCGGACGAGAGCTATCTGCGGGACAAGATCGCCAATGTCTGCGTGCAGAAGAATATTCTCCTTGAGAATCTCTACCACAAGCCGGCTCTTGACCCGGACAAGCTTTACGAGGAGCTGATGGAGTACAAGGAGATGGTGGCTCCTTACGTGTGCGACGTGTCCAAGTATCTCTGGGACGCCATCCACGAGGGCAAAAATATCCTGCTGGAGGGCCAGCTTGGCTCCATGAAGGATCCGGATCACGGCATCTATCCGATGGTGACGTCTTCCTCCACGCTGGCGGCTTACGGCGCAATCGGCGCGGGAATCCCGCCTTATGAGATCAAGCAGATCATCACCGTGTGCAAGGCTTACTCCAGCGCGGTGGGCGCGGGCGCTTTCGTAAGCGAGATCTTTGGCGAGGAGGCCGACGAGCTGAGACGCAGAGGCGGAGACGGCGGAGAGTACGGCGCGACCACGGGCCGCCCCAGAAGAATGGGCTGGTTCGACTGCGTGGCTTCCAAATACGGCTGCCGCATTCAGGGCGCCACAGACGTGGCCTTCACCGTGCTGGATGTGCTGGGCTATCTGGACGAGATCCCGGTCTGCGTAGGCTATGAGATCGACGGCCAGGTGACCACGGACTTCCCGACGACCCATCTGCTGGAGAAGGCAAAGCCAGTGTACGAGGTGCTGCCCGGCTGGAAGTGCGATATCCGTGGAATCAGGAAATATGAGGAGCTGCCGGAGAACTGCCGGAAGTATATTGAGTTTGTAGAGAAGCACATCGAGTGCCCGATTACGATGGTGTCCAACGGACCGGGCCGCGACGATATTATTTACAGAAAATAATATCTGCGGGTAATCCGGTCTGCAGAAAGTAATACAGGTCAGATTATGATAAATACAGTAATTTTTGATATCGGAAAGGTATTAGCCGGTTATGGCTGGGAGAAATACCTGCGCGGCATCGCGCCGGAGGAAGAGGCGTACCGGGCTGTGGAACAGGCAGTTTTTTTAAGTCCTGACTGGGTAGAACATGATAAAGGACTCCTGACGGAAGAGGAAGAGATTCGGGATTTCATTTCGAACGCGCCGGAGTACGAGAAAGAGATCCGCCAGATCTACGAGAACCTGGGCGAATGCGTGTGGAAGCTAGATTACGCGCTTCCCTGGGTGCAGGATTTAAAGAGCCGGGGATTTCGTGTCTTTGCTCTTTCCAACTGGTCCAAACATATCTACGATCAGCGGAAAGATAAGCTGGATTTTCTGGACTTGATGGATGGCTATATTCTTTCCTACCAGGAGCATGTGATTAAGCCGGATCCGGCAGCATTCCGCCTTCTGCTGGAGCGCTACCGGATCGAGCCGGAGAAGGCTGTTTTCATTGACGACACCTTGAAAAATATTGAGGCGGCAGAGCGGCTTGGCATCCACGGGATCCATTTCCGGAACCTGGAGCAGGCGAAGGAAGAGCTTGAGAAACTGGGAGTCGGAGAATAAAAGCAAAAGAATAAGAAGTGCTAAAAGCAGGCATGAGACGGAAGCGGTGGTTTACGTCTCCGTGCCTGCTTTTTTATGGCAGGAACCAGGGAACTTCTGCTTGACATACATAGAACTCCGATGTATTCTAAATACATAGAATACCTAGGTATATCGCCAGGAAACGGAGGAATGAACATGGACAGAAAGATGATGGCGGCCAGCACCTCGATGCTGCTTTTGAAGCTCCTGGAGGAGGAAGACCTGTATGGATACCAGATGATCCGGCGGCTGGAGGCGCGAAGCGATAACGTATTTTGCCTGAAGGAGGGGACCATGTATCCGGTGCTCCACGCGCTGGAGGAAGAGGGCGCGGTGGAGAGCTATGAGAAGACAGCGGAAAACGGGCGGACGCGGAAGTATTACCATCTGACGAAGAAGGGACAGAGAACCCTCGGGAAAAAGAGAGAGGAGTGGGAAACCTGCGAGAAAGCCGTGCGGGCTGTGCTGGAGGGAGGTGCTTCCTTTGCCTTCTGAAACCTGTGATGCGGTAGAAAATTTCCTGCGGGATGTGGATGATCAGATTTCCTGTAAGCTCGGTCTCGACTCGGTCAACGAGGAGCTGCGGGCACATATTGAGGACAGGATGGAGTTCTATCAGGAGTACGGGCTGGACGGGGAGGAGGCCTGCCGGAGGGCCATCCGGGATATGGGAGCCCCGGACGTGGTGGGGCTGGAGCTGAACCAGAGCCACCGGCTGCGGACGGCGAAACCCCTGCTCTTTGTGATCCTGGCGCTGATGCTGACAGGCTTTGCGGGGGAAATGCTGCGGCTGGGGATTTCCTGGACGCTGGCTGATACGATATCCGATGTCCTCTATTTCAAATATTATTTCTGGGGACTTCTGGCGCTGTTTGTGACCGCGCGCTTTGGATATCCTTTCCTGCTGAAGCATACGAAGGGCGTGTGTATCGTGTCGATCGCGGCCCTGGCGGCGGTCGGAGGCTTCTGGATTCTGTCAGGGCTGTTTCCGGGCGTGCTGGATAAAATTGCGCCGAATGTCCCATATTTTGTGCACCGGCTTCTGTGGGCTATATTCAATTCGTCCATTTTTGTGGGAGCCGTCCAGCTGGCCGTTCCGGTGGGGGCGCTCCTGCTTTACAGGAGGAGAAAGGATGGATACCGGGGACTTCTGCTTTTGTTCTTCTGGCAGATCTTTCTGGTTCTTCTGTCCGGCAGAAATTTCTGGTCAGAAAGCACCTATATTCCGGTTCTGCTCCTGCTTTTGGCCTGTCTGGGAATCTCGCTGTATCTCTCTGCCAGGGGAGAGTTCCGGATTCCAAAGGGCAGGGGAATGGCCCTGTCTGTATTAAGCTTCTGCGTCCTGCTGGCGCTCTGGGCGGCGCCCAAGTGGGACAGAGTGAAGGAGAATCTGGAGCTGTGCGTGAATCCGGACGCCCGCGCTTCCGTCACAACCGCCTGGGATGATTCTTATAATAATGTGCTGATTCGGGAGCTTCTCGGCCGGGCCTGTGCCTTTGGGAAAATAGACCTTACCGACGAGGAGCTGGTGCGGTACGGCACAGCCCGATGGTACTATGAGGATGGACCAGGAAATTGGAATGATGGAAGAGAGACAGCTTCGGTATTTGATTCGCTGGAGAGGCATGTGGAAACCAGAATGCAGCATCTGGATGAGCCGGCGCTTCGGGATATTCTGCCCCAGCATTATATGGAGAATTACCGGGCCTCCTGGTGGATCCTCCGATATGGCTGGGTGCCGGCCCTGGCTCTTATGCTGCTCGTGGCTGCGCTTCCGGCGCTGGCCCTGTGGACGGCCTTTCGGATCCGGAACGGTCTGGGCCGCCTGGTATCCTTTTCTGCCGGGCTTTTATTCGCCCTCCAGACGGCGGTATACCTGTTGGAGGGCTTGGGGTTCCAGTTCGGCGGCTTTCCGAATCTTCCCTTTGTGGCAGAAGGGACCATCAGCATTACCGGAAGCGCCGTGCTGGCAGGCCTGCTTCTCTCCGCTTACCGCTTCGATACAGTGCTGGAGGAAAAGAAAGAACCGGGAGCTACTTCTTCAGGTTCCGGTAGATGAGCAGATAGGCGTAGAAGAATACCGGGATGATGATTGTGCATACGACGGCGGCCTTCAGCCAGTTTTTGGCTTCCGTGGGATCCACAAAGGCCAGGATCAGGGTGGCCAGGTACAGGCCCACAAGGATGATGACGCCCAGCAGGGCGACGATGCGTTTGATTTTTCGGGACATAAGTTCATTCCTTTCATAGCGTGAGAAAAGGGCAGGGCGCCGGGTGCGCCTGCCGCAGACGGCAGAAATACTGCACAGACTGAGAGTAGCACATTTTTTTCTAAAAGGGAAGAAAATTTGAAAATTTCTGTATAAAGGGCAGGATTCGGGCTATACTAGGATTAGACAAAAGAGAAACGAATTACTTATATCCTCCCCTTTAGTAAATCCCCGCCGGAGCGAACGGCGGGGATTTTTTGCATCCGGAAAAACACGGAAGGGATTGCGTCGGAATGCGGCCGGGGGTATACTTTTTATAAAGCAAAATGGATGGAGCGTGGAAAATGAGTTTATACGCAATTGGAGATCTCCACCTGGCCTTTTCCGTGGATAAGCCCATGGAGCTGTTTGGCCGGGGATGGAAAAACCATGAAAAAAAGATAGAAAAATACTGGCGCCGGAGGGTGCGGCCAGAAGATACGGTGGTCCTCACGGGGGATCATTCCTGGGGAAGAAATCTGCAGGAGTGCGCGGAGGACCTGAAATTTATCGAGAACCTGCCAGGGCGAAAGATCCTGCTCCGGGGCAACCATGACATGTTCTGGGAGGCCCAAAAGACGGAGCGTCTGAACGAGCTGTTTGCGGGGCGTCTGCAGTTTCTGCAGAACAACTTTTATCCGTATGAGGACTATGCCCTGGTGGGAACCAAGGGCTACTGCTACGAGGGCTGGGACGCGCCCGATCACTTTGAAAAACTGATGAAGCGGGAGCTTGCGCGGCTGCGGACGTCTTTCGAGGCCGCAAGGGCCGCGGGCTTCGGGCGGTACCTGATGTTCCTTCACTATCCGCCCACCAGCATCGGGGAGATGGAAAGCCCCTTTACGCGGATGGCGGAGGAATACGGAGCGTCCAAAGTCATCTATTCCCACTGCCATGGGCGCGATCGGTTCGACGACAGCTTCAAGGGATATGTAAACGGAATCGAGTATAAGCTGGTTTCGTCGGACTATCTGAAATTCCGGCCGGAGCTGATTCTGGAAGAATGAAAAAAGAATGAACAGAATGCCTGATATACTGGAAAAAACTGGATATATTTTTCTGGAAGTTTTGAAAATTTTGTCTTGATTTTTTTGAAATGTCCTGTTATAGTATAAAAGCACGGGGCATTAGCGCAGTTGGGAGCGCGCCACACTGGCAGTGTGGAGGCCACGGGTTCAAGTCCCGTATGCTCCATTTATAATGCAGAAATACTGCCGCACTGAGTGATTGGTGCGGCAGTATTTTGTGGTATAAAGTAAGAGCCAGGTTTATAAAAAGCCTGGCTTTTGGTGTAACATTGGGGTTTTATCCGGTAAATTTTATTAAAATAGGGCTTGCCAAAGATTTCACGGACTGCTATGATCTACTGATGGGGCAGGAACTGGGGGAATTTTATTTCCAGAGCATTTTCCCATAAAATGATACACAGGAGGCGTAAGAGAATATGCTTGAATTGCAGGATATCTGTTATCAGGTCACAGAGGATTCTCAGGATATCGACATTCTGAGAGATGTCAGTTTGAAAATAGATGATGAATTTACGGTAATTACGGGGCCGAACGGCGGCGGGAAGTCCACGATGGCCAAGATTATCACGGGAATCGTGAAGCCCACGTCCGGCAGGATTCTGCTGGACGGCGAGGACATCACGGATCTGTCCATCACGGAGCGCGCCAGAAAGGGAATCAGCTTCGCGTTCCAGCAGCCGGTCCGCTTCAAGGGGCTGACGGTGGTGGATCTTCTGAACCTGGCCCATGGGGAGAAGCTTTCCCTGGACGCGGCCTGCCAGTATATGTCGGAGGTGGGGCTCTGCGCCCGCGACTATATCAACCGCGAGGTGAACGCCTCCCTGTCCGGCGGCGAGCTGAAGCGCATCGAGATCGCCATGGTGCTGGCCCGGGGAACGAAGCTGTCCATCTTTGACGAGCCGGAGGCAGGGATCGACCTTTGGAGCTTCAACAACCTGATCCGCGTCTTTGAGGAGATGCGCAGAAAGATTGAGGGCTCTATCGTGATTATTTCCCATCAGGAGAGAATCCTGAACATCGCGGACCGCATTGTGGTCATCGCGGATGGAAGGGTGACGGAGCAGGGCACCAGGGACGAGGTGCTGCCCAAGCTTCTGACTTCCTCGGAAGCATGCAGCACACTGATGGACAAGGTAGTTTAAGGCGGGTTCAGATACCCTGGGCTACAGCCGGACAGGAGAAAAGAGGATAAGATTATGGCACAGAAAATAGATCAGCTGCAGATGCACATGCTGGAGAAGATCGCGGATCTCCACAGCGTGCCGGAAGGCGCCTATAACATCCGTTCCAACGGGGCGCTGGCCGGAAGAAATACGACCGCGAATATCGATATCGTCAGCAAGGCGGACAAGCCGGGCATCGATATCATCATCAAGCCGGGCACAAAGAACGAGAGCGTGCATATTCCGGTGATTGTCAGCCAGAGCGGCTTAAAGGATCTGGTATACAATGATTTCTATATCGGAGAGGACGCCGATGTGACCATCGTGGCAGGCTGCGGCATCCACTGCGGCGGCGACGACACCACAGAGCACGACGGCATCCACACCTTCCATATCGGAAAAAACGCGAAGGTAAAGTATGTGGAAAAGCATTACGGGGAGGGCGACGGAGCCGGAGAGCGGATTTTGAACCCGACCACTGTGATTGAGATGGACGAGGGCAGCTATATGGAGATGGAGACGACCCAGATCAAGGGCGTAGACTCCACCATCCGGGACACCAGCGCCAGGCTTGGCGACGGGGCGACCCTGATCATCAAAGAGAAGATTATGACTCACGGAAAGCAGTATGCGGAGACGAATTTCCAGGTAGACCTGAACGGCGTGGATTCCACGGCCAACGTGGTCTCCCGTTCCGTGGCGAAGGGAAGCTCCAGCCAGGTCTTCAATTCCAAGATCTGCGGCAACAACAAGTGCTACGGACATACGGAATGCGACGCGATTCTGATGGACGAGGGCCATGTATCGGCCATTCCCTCTCTGGACGCCAACAATCTGGACGCCAGCCTGATCCACGAGGCGGCCATCGGCAAGATCGCGGG
>CALWQJ010000033.1 GCA_944383645.1 uncultured Merdimonas sp. | reverse complement strand
ATTCCTTCCCGTCCTCCCCCTCCAGCGTCCGGTGAAGATAAAGGAAGCCGCCGCACTCCGCGATGCAGGGAAGGCCGCCCTGTACAGCCTCCCGCACGGCCTCCCGCATGGAAGCATTCTCCGCCAGCCGGGCCGCGTGAAGCTCCGGATAGCCGCCGCTTAAGATAAGCCCCTGCAGGTTCTCCGGCAGGCCCGCATCCGCAAGGGGCGAAAAAGGCACAAGCTCCGCCCCCAGATCCTGGAGAAGCTGCAGATTGTCCCGGTAGGTGAAGCAGAACGCCTCGTCCTGGGCCACGCCGATCCGGATCTGCCCGCGTTTCAAAATTTTCCCGTGTCCCGGAAGCTTCTCCTGCACCCTCGGAAGCACTGGCTCCCGGTACAGAAGCTCCGGCGCCTCCCGGGCCATGGAAATCAGCCCCTCCAGGTCAAGCGTCTCCTCCAGAAGGGCCGCCAGCTTCTGAAGCTTTTCCCTCAGCCTTTCGATCTCGCCTGGCAGCACCAGCCCCAGGTGCCGGCTCTCCAGCACCAGATCCTCTGCCTTCGGTACGTATCCCAGCACCCGCACCGGAAGCCCTTCCTCAATCCGCGCTTTCAGATCCGGGTAGAGGGAGGCGGGAAGCTGATTTAAGATCACGCCCCGGATCTGCCCCGGCTTCTGGTACTCCACAAAGCCCTGAATCAGGGCCAGCACCGACAGGCTCATACCACGGCAGTTCACCACCAGAACCACCGGAGCGTCCAGGGTTCGGGCCACGTCCGAGGAGGAAGCCTGTTCCGAGATGCCGCCCAGGCCGTCGAAATAGCCCATCACACCCTCAATAATAGAAATATCCGCTTCCGAGGCCGCCCGCCCAAAGAGATAGCGGGTCGTCTCCCCGTCCGTAAAAAAGGTGTCCAGATTGCCGGAGCGGGCGCCGATGACCCGGCTGTGGAACATGGGATCGATATAATCCGGCCCGCATTTAAAGGAAGCCACCCGAAGCCCCCGGTTCACCAGGGCCTGCAGGATCCCGCAGGTCACCAGAGTCTTTCCGCTGCCGCTGGCAGGGGCCGCCAGCATGATTCTTGGAAGCCTCATTCCCTCTCTCCTTCCTTTCCCCGGGCAGAAAAAATGTAGACCGGGTTCTGCCCCGTCATCAGCCGGTAGGGGCCTGCGGCCCTCGCCCGGGACACCTGCAGCTGTACGATCTCCACCTCCGTAAACGGCAGCTCTTTAAAGCAGGCGTTCGCCTCGCCCACCGTCTCCAGGGTGACGGCGTTCACCACCACCCGCACCGCCGGATTTTTCTTAAGGCACAGCTCCAGGATCTCCCGCAGATTTCCGGAGGAGCCGCCGATAAACACATGGGTGGGCGCAGGCAGATCCTCCAGGGCCTCCGGGGCCTTCCCTTCGACGACCTGCACGTTCGCGGCGCCGAACCTCCGGCAGTTCTGCCCGATTAAGCCTGCCGCCTCCGGCTTTCTCTCGATGGCCCAGACCTGGCCCTCATAAGCCCGAAGCGCCAGCTCCACCGTCACAGAGCCCGTGCCGGCTCCCACATCCCAGACGGCCGAATCCGCCGAAAGGCCCAGCTTTTCCACGGACAGCCCCCGGACCTCGCACTTGGTCATAGGGGCCTCTCCCCGGATAAATTCCTCATCTGGAATACAGCCTGGAACCGCATTGCAAAAATCCGGGTTTTCAATCAGAGCCACGCAGAGGCCGTCGAAGCTCTTTTCCCTCAGCTCCTCCGGTCTTCCCTTCGTGATCCGCTCCTGCGGATAATGAAGCCGTTCGCCGATATACAGCGTCGCGCCCCCAAGCCCGTACTCCAGAAGCCTTTCACAGAGGGACTGCACGTTATCCTTCCCGCCCAGCAGGGTAAAGGTCCGAAAATGCCGCCTCACCGCCGCGATCAGGTTCTGGCTGCGCCCGTGGACGCTCATCAGCTTCACGTCCTCCCAGGCGATTTTCAGCCTGCTGCAAAAATAAGCCGCCGAGGAAATGCCGGGAATCAGCTCTGTCCGGATCCCTTCCGCCTCAAAGGCCTCCAAAAGCCGCTTCGCCCCGCTGTAGAAGCCCACATCCCCGGAAAGGGCCACCGCGATCTTACGGTACGCAGGATGCCCCTTCACAAAATCCAGCATCTTCCCCGGATCATAGGCGTCAAAAAGCGGAACGCCCCAGTCCCGGAAGGAATCCAGCATCCGGCCCGATCCCAGGATGCAGTCCGCCTGCCGGAAGGCCGCCAGGGCCTCGCCCGTCATATTTTCCAGGACGCCCATGCCGATTCCCACCAGGAAAGCACACCGCTCCCCCTTCCTTTCAGGAAGCTTTTCCTCTTCCATTCCAGGGAATACCGGCCCCCTCTCCAGGGAAAATTCCTTTCTCAGAAAGCGCACTCCCTCTTCCACGGACACCCCTTCCTGCTCCGCAGGGCGGCGGATCAGAACCACCTGGACGCCCGCCTCCTTCGCGGCCGCCAGCTTCTCCGGAAAGCCCCCGGCCCGGCCGGATTCCTTCGTCACCAGATAGGCCGCCCCGGTCTGGCGCAGCATGGCCAGGTTCATTTCCTTTGAAAAGGGCCCCTGCATACAGATCAGGTTCCGGCCCGGGAACCCAAGCTCCACGCACTGGCGCACCACCTCCGGGGACGCCAGGACCCTGGCCGTCACGCGCTCCTGGTAATCCGGAAGGGCCGTAAATTTTGAAAGCTCCTTGCTTCCGGTCGTGACCAGGATTCTGCCCTCCCGCCTGGAAAGCCAGTCCACCGCCTCCTCCACGCTTCCTGTCACCTGAATGCTTTCTTCCCCCTCCAGGCTGGCAGAGGAGCGGATGAGGCGCAAGTATCTGCAGTCCGCCTTCCTGCAGGCCTCATGAATATTTTCAGAAACCACGGAGGCGTAAGGATGGGTGGCGTCCAGAACCAGAGGACTGCCCTCCTTCCTGAAAAGCTCTTCCATCTCCTCCTCCGAAAGCCGTCCCTCCAGCACCTTTAGCCCAGGCTCCGGCTTCATCAGCTCCCTTCCATATTCCGTGGCCACGCAGCAGAGCGTCTCTACTCCCTCCGCCGCCAGCCATTCTCCGAGAATTCTTCCCTCTGTCGTCCCTGCAAATACGATTACCTGCTTCATCCTGTCTCTTCCTTTTCTCACATCTACCCGAAATTCACCGTATATTCTTCCAGCGCCAGGGCCACCGTCACCCCGTCCCCTGCCGTCTTCCCCTGCAGAAGCCGTTTTCTGCCGGAAGCCAAAAGGGCGCTGCGCTCGCACACGTTTCCCACGCCCACTGTCTGCCTCACAAACTCCGATTCCACAAGCTCCTCCTCCGGCTCCACGGACAAAAGCTCCTCCGCCGTATAGGTCAGAAGCGGGATCTGCCGCCGCCTGCAGAATTCCAGAAGGCCAGGCTCCTCCTTTTTCACGTCGATGGAGGCCGCCCTGGCCAGGCTGTTCATGGAAATCTGGTTCTGATCCAGCACCCGTTTCACCGCCGCCTCGATCTGCTCCGCCGACGCGCCCCGCCTGCAGCCGATCCCAAGAACCGTGATCCGGGGCACCAGATGAAGGGTCCTGGGAAAGGGGTTGTACGCCTCATCCAGGGAAATGCTGATGCCAAGCTCTCCTTTTTTCTGCATGGAAAGCTCCGGCGGGATCTGGCCGCACCATTCAAAATCACTGTAAAGGCCGATGGTCCGCTCCTCCAGCACCGCCGCCGCCACCTCCTTTGCCAGCTTCAAATCATCCAGATACAGGTTCTCCCGGCGGGCAAAGTCGTCTACGGAAAAACGGCCCCCCGCGTCCGTGGCCGTGGTGATGACTGGGACGGCTCCTGTCAGGGCCGCGATCTCTCTTGTCAGCTCATTGGCCCCTCCCAGGTGGCCGGACAGGAGGGAAATCACAAAGCGCCCCTGCTCATCCATGCAGAGTACCGCCGGATCCGAAGCCTTGCTCACCACAAAGGGGGCGACAGCCCGGACCGCGATCCCGGCCGCTCCGATAAAAATCAGCCCGGCGCACTCCTGAAAGGCCCGCCTGGTCCACTCCCCAAGAGGCTCCTCCACCGGGCGGACGCCCCACTGCCCGGCCTCCTTTCCCTTTCCATAAGCCGCGCAGACGGCTCCCCGTTCCTCAAGCGCCCTGGCAATGCGGAGCGCATGCCGGCTGCCCGCCCTCGTAAAGGCAATCACCGCGTATTTTTTCTCTTCCATCCGGTTCTCCTGGCTCATGCGCCCGCCGCTCTCCTTTCTCTGACTTCCGCCAGCCGGCCTTTGCCGCCTGGCTCTTCCTGTCTCACCTTGCCACAGTCTCCTTTCCCAGCTCCTCTTACAGCTTTCCCAGCTCCTCCTGCAGGCAGGAAAGGATCCGCCGGGCATCCCCCGACTCTCCCAGGGTTCCCTCCCTCTGGGAAAAGACCAGGATTCCTCTCTCCAAACTGTGGCCGCTTCTGTGATCCACATAGAACTCCATCCGCTTCAGCAGGCGCTCCATCACGCCCTCCAGAAGCCCTTTTCTTTTCAGGATCTCCAGCGCCTCGTCCGTCGTAATGCAGTCCATCAGGGCCCTCGCCGTCTCCTGGTCTGCCCCCAGCACCGCCGCGTGGGCCGTCAGGATCTCCATCCGGCTGTCCGCGTTCCGGGAATGGGTGTTCATGATGCCTCCGGCCAGCTTCACCAGCTTCCCGATATGGCCTGCCAGCAGAATCCCTTTCGCCCCGTATTCCACCGCCGCGTCGATGGCGTCACCCAGAAAATTGCTGTACTTCACGGAGGTTTTCAGAAGCTGCGGGTGAAATTCGTTCAGGTAATCCAACCCGTAATTGCCTGGGACCAGAACCAGATACTTCCTGCCCCCGGCCAGCTGCATTTTGATGTCGATCCGGATCGTCTCGATCAGCGCCTCTTCACTCATGGGCTCCACGATCCCGCTGGTCCCCAGCACGGAGATTCCGCCCTCGATGCCCAGGCGGGGATTGAAGGTCTTCGCCGCCAGCTCTTCCCCGCCGGGAATGGAAATGGTTACAGAGATTCCGCCCCCATATCCAAACCTTCCGCAGACCTCCTCCACGCCCTCGCGGATCATCTGCCTGGGGACCTTGTTGATGGCCGCCGCCCCCACAGGCTGCTCCAGCCCGGGCCGCGTCACGCGGCCCACGCCTGCGCCGCCGTCGATCTGTACGCCTGCCCCTTCCGTCCTCCTAACCGCCGCGTAAACCTTCAGTCCATCCGTCACATCCGGGTCATCCCCGGCGTCCTTTCGGATCGCGCAGGAGGCCTCCCCCGCCGTAAGCTTCGGATCCAGCACCTCCAGCCGAAGGGCAATGCCCTTCGGCGTCATCAGCTCCACCTCCGGCGGCACGCCGCCCCCAAGAAGCATCCAGGCCGCGGCCTTTGCGGCCGCGGCCGCGCAGGAGCCAGTGGTATAGCCCATACGCATTTTTTTGTTGTTTTTATACACATAATTGTCCATATCGCACTTTCCTCCCCGCAGGAGCCGCAAATCCATTCCTGCAGGGAACTCGCTTTCGCTCCTCTTGGACGCAGCGGATGCGTAAGGCGCCCGGGGAAAGACCGCCCCGGCCGCCTAAGCACCGGCGTCCTCAAAGGGTTCCCTGCAGGAAAGGATTCGCTCCATAGAGACACATGCTGTACGTTTTCCCTGGCCGCTGTCTCATTTCATCTGACCTCTACTTCCGTGCCGGTGGGACTGGGGCGGTTCGCCCCGGCCCCACCGGCCCTTTGAATGGCTGACGTTCTTCTAGAAATGGGATTCTAAAAATGGAACGACTATCTGCAGCCACTCGCCGGGGAGATAGGCGGAGAGGTATCCGTGTCCATAGCCCTTTGCCTCGTATATGCGGCAGGAGGGATGAAGCGACTGGAAGAGCCGCGCGGATTTCTTCACGCACTTCATTTCCTTCTCCCCATAGCAGTACAGGACTTCCACATGGCTTTCCCTTATGCCTTCCTTCAGATGGTACGCCATATAAGTCCGATACATTGTGTACAGGGTTTCCCTTGGAAGTCTGGGCATGTCCTGGAGATAATAGGCCCGGATTTCCGCCGGGTAGCGCATCTTTTCCGGCAGCCAGCGATCCATCAGCTTTAGCTGAAAGCGGCAGGCTTTTTCACTGAACATCAGCCTTCCAAAAAGGCGCACCGTCAGGATGCAAAAATCTGCCAGCCCCGGTTTCGGATAGCACAGGCTTCCGTCTATGACCGCTTTCTCTGCCAAATCCGGCCTGCGCGCCAGAAGCTCCATGACAATCTGCCCTCCAAGAGAGACCCCGCACAGGGCAAAAAGGCGTCCATTACAGCAATCGTCCAGGTATTTCAAAAGCTTATCGGCACTCTTTTCCGTTGAACGATAGGGTATCTTATACTCTTCTCCATGCCCGTCCAGGGTCGGCAGTATCACATGGTAGCGCTCCGACAAAGCCCTCGCCTGCCGCAGAAAATTCCACCAGGCGTTCCCGCCTCCGTGAATCAGCATCACATGGGGCAGATCACGGCTCCCAAATTCATGAATTTTCATCTTCGTATTATCCCTTTATCCCCAACTCTCCGGCAGACTCGGCAAAGTGCATTCTCTCTTTGGCCTCCGGCAAATCCGACAAAATATCCTCTTCCCCTGGCCCGCCGCTTACCTGCACTTCCGTGATGCCTGCATTCATAAACGGCCTGAAGGAGCCTTACGCCAGCGATCTTACGTGGAGCTTTCTGGAATCCATGTGTACGGCCTCTTTGCGGCAGATGTGTGCTCCGGGGCGGACTGCTTTTTAGTCCGTCTCCGGGCACACAGATGTACGAAAAGGGACGGACACAGGATCCAGAAAGCTCATGCAAGATGCTGGTACTGCTCCACCTTCGCCTCCCGAAAGCTTGGCAGCCCATTGTACAGCGCCAGGGCGTATTTGTACAGGCTGTAGGCGGTCACGGCCCCGGTGCCCTCGCCCAGGTGCATGCCTGCCTGGATCGGCGCTTTCATGCCCAGGGCGTCCAGCATCATCTGGCCTGCGGGCTCGGCGGAGCAGTGGGTCGCCACCATGTAGGGCCTGCAGGCGGGGCAAAGCTTTGCCGCGCAGTAGGCCGCGATAGAGGAGATGAAGCCGTCGATGAGGACGGGTACGCCCATGACAGCCCCGCCGATATAGCAGCCGATCATGCCTGCGATGTCCAGGCTTCCCACCTTGGAGACCACATCGAGAATGTCGTCTTTGTCCGGCTGGTTTATGGCGATGGCCTGGCGGATCACTTCGATCTTATGCTCCAGGGCCTGGCTGGAAAGACCGGCTCCCCGTCCGGTCACCTCGGCCGGGTCTTTGGAAAGCAGGACGGAGGCGATGGCGGAGCTGGGCGTCGTGTTGCCGATTCCCATTTCCCCGGTGATGATCATACGGTACCCCTGTCCGCAGAGCTCCTTTACCACCTCAATTCCGGTGACAATGGCGCGATCTGCCTCCTCTCTTGTCATGGCAGGCTCCTTCGCGATATTTCCGGTGCCGTAGCGCACCGGGCGGTTCCAGATCCGGGGATGCTTTCCGTCGGTAAACATGCCGATATTTACCGGGATGACCTCGAGTCCCTCCACCCGGGACATGATGCAGACGGAAGAGATGCGATCTCCCATGTTTTCCAGCACCTGGGCGGTCACCTCGCTTCCGGTCTGGCTGACGCCCTCGGCTACCACGCCGTTGTCCGCACCCATGATGACCACCACGGGGTTTAGGCTGTCGATTTTTTCTGTCCCGTAGATCCCCGCCAGCTGGACGATCATCTCCTCCAGCATCCCCATGCCGCGCAGGGGCTTGCAGAGGGAATCCCACCAGTCCCAGGCTGCGTCCGCAGCCTTCTGGTCGAAGGGGCGGATCTGTCCGATGTACTCTTCCAGTTTCATGATTTATCTACCTCCCTGGTACAGCATGGCGTTGCAGATGGCTGCCGCGATATTGCTGCCGCCCTTCCGCCCTCTCGGGACGATATAAGGCACGCCTGCCGTCATAATCAGTTCCTTTGCCTCCACCACGTTTACGAAACCCACCGGGGCGCCGATGATCAGGGCCGGGCGGATCCTGCCCTCCTGAATCAGCTCATAGAGGCGGATCAGGGCCGTGGGCGCGTTGCCCACCGCGATGATAAGAGTTTCTTTCAGCTCTGCGGCCTTTTCCATGCAGACTGCCGCCCGGGTGCAGCCCCGCTCCTTCGCGGCCCTGGCCACATCCAGGTCGGACATAAAGCAGTAGACTTCCCCGCCGCACTCCGCCATACGCTTTTTGCTGATGCCGGAGGCCGCCATCTTCGTATCCGTCACGATGGAAGCTCCCGCATTCAGCGCGTCGATTCCTGTCTGCACCGCGCGCTCGGAGAAGCAGAGATTATCCGCGTAGTCAAAATCCGCCGAGGTGTGGATGCAGCGCTTCACCACCGAGAACTCCGGCTCCGGCCAGGTGCGCCCCTGAAGCTCCTTTGTGATGATCTCCATGCTCCTCTTTTCGATTTCCATGGGTTTTACGATTTCTATCTTTTCTAACATGCTATATCCCTGCCTCTAATATCTCATAAATTCGTTTCATATCCAGCGAGCTTCGCACCAGGGCCGCCAGCCTGTCATATTCCCGGCGTTTATGCTCTTCGGGATCAAAATGCCAGTTTTTCGGGTCGATGCCTTTCCTGCGCATCAGGCGGCTGACCGCCATGGCCGCCAGATCCCCGTAATCGAAAATGCCGTGGAGATAGGTGCCAAATACGGTTCCCTCCGGGTTGGAAAGGCCGTCCAGACGTCCGTCCTCCAGCAGGATCATTTCCCGGCAGGGGCCTGTCTTTTCGGTCCGGCCCATGTGGATCTCGTAGCCCTGCACGGTTTTCCCGGCGAATTCCTGAAAGGTTTCGCCGCAGCGCCCGGCGTCTGTCACCTGTCCCTGAATCTGGGTTCTGGTTTTTGCTTTGGAAAATACGGTTTTCGTGTGGAGAAGCCCCATGCCCCGCATGGTTCCTCCGTGCTCCACCCCGTCCGGATCCTCCAGAAGCTCTCCCAGCATCTGGTAGCCGCCGCAGATTCCCACCACCGGGATCTTCTGGGCGGAGCACCTGAGGACCGCCGCCTCCAGGCCGGATTCCCGCAGCCAGGCCAGGTCGTCCATGGTATTCTTGGTGCCCGGAAGGAAGATCAGATCCGGGACGCCCAGCTCCTCTGTGCTTCCCACATAGCGAAGAGACACTCCCTCCATGCGCTCGAAGACGTTGAAATCCGTGAAATTGGAAATGTGGGGCAGGCGGATCACCGCCAGATCGATGCCGCCCTTTTTCCCCGTGTGGGTCAGGCGGTCCGAAAGGCTGTCCTCATCGTCGAGATCCAGGGGCGTCATGGGCACCACGCCCACCACCGGAATCCCGGTTTTCTCCTCGATCATCGAAAGACCGGGCCTTAGGATCTCCACGTCGCCCCGGAATTTGTTGATGACAAGGCCTTTGATCATGGCCTGCTCTTCTTCCGTGAGAAGCTTCACCGTGCCGTACAGGGACGCGAAGACGCCGCCCCGGTCGATGTCGCCGCAGAGCAGCACCGGAGCCTTCGCGATCCGGGCCATGCCCATATTTACGATGTCGTTTTCCTTCAGATTGATCTCCGCCGGGCTGCCCGCCCCCTCGATCACGATGACGTCGTACTCGTCGGACAGCTTCTGGAAGGCCTTCTCGATCTCGGGGATCAGCCGGGTTTTATTCGCGTAATAGTCCATAGCCTTCATATTGCCCAGGACCTCGCCGTTTACGATCACCTGGCTTCCCACATTGCTGGTGGGCTTTAACAGGATCGGGTTCATCTCCACGGTGGGCTCGATTCCCGCCGCCTCCGCCTGCATGGCCTGGGCCCGGCCGATCTCCAGCCCGTCCTTTGTGATATAGGAGTTGAGAGCCATGTTCTGGGACTTAAAAGGCGCCGTCCGGTACCCGTCCTGCATAAATACACGGCAAAGCCCTGCCACCAGGAAGCTTTTCCCAGCGTTGGACATGGTTCCCTGTACCATAATGACCTTTGCTTTGCGTTTCGTTTCACTCATATTTTCCGCACACCTTTCCAAGGGCCGCCAGCAGCCGTTCATTTTCCTTCCGGGCGCGGACTGCCGCCCGGTAATAGTCCCTTCCCATTCCCCGGTAATTGGCGCAGGAACGAAGAAGGATGCCTTCTGAAAGCAGCCTGTCTGTCAGCTTTTCCTCTCCCGGAGCCCGGAAGCACAGGTAATTGGCCTGTCCGTCCAGGACGAGGAAGCCCAGCTCCTCCAGCCCCTTCTTCAGATAAGCCCGCTCCTCTGCCACAAAGGCCGCCGTCCTTTCCCGGAAGCCGTCCCGCTCCGCCAAAAGCGCCGCGATCCCCGCCGCCTGGGCCGGCTCCGATACCGCCCAGGGCTGCCCGGCCTTCCGCATCCATTTCAAAAGCCAGGTGTCGGAAGACAGCACATAGCCCAGCCGCAGGCCCGGCATGGCGTAAAGCTTGGTAAAGGATTTGAGGATCACGAGCTTCGGGTACTCCTCCAGGAGATCGGAGACGGAATAAGTTTTGGGATCCGGAACAAATTCCAGGAAGCATTCGTCCAGACAGACCCAGATATCCAGCTTACGCGCCCTTTCCAGAATCCCGCGAAGAAGACTTTTATCCGTCAAAAGGCCCGTGGGGTTATTGGGGTTGCACAGGAACATCAGATCCAGATCCCGCGTCAGCTTTTCCAGCACGGCCTCCGTAAGCCCGAAGCCTTCCCCCAGCCCGTGAAACACGATGTCCGCGCCGACGGCGTTCAGGGCCTCCTCGTATTCCGCGAAGGCCGGGGCGGTCACAAGGGCCTTTTTCGGGCCGAGGGCGTACACCAGGCGGTAAATCAGATCCGCGCCGCCGTTCCCGCAGAGGATGTAATCCTCCTTCCAGCCCGTATACTCTGCCAGGGCGGCCCGCAGCCGCCTGCAGAAGGGGTCCGGGTAAAAGACCGCCCGGTCAAGGCTTTCTGCGGCGGCCTCCCGGACGCCGGGAGGCATCCCCAGCGGATTGATATTCGCCGAAAAATCAAGAAGCTCTGACGCGGATCGCCCGCTTTTTTCCGCCGCCCCCTCCAGATCCCCTCCATGGAGAAAGGCGGGGCCCTCTTTATACTCTTCCATATTTTCTGTCCTTCCTCAGCACATCCCGCATCCCTTCCGCCGTATAGGTTACGGCGCTGGCATAGACGGGAATTCCTGCCTTTTTCGCGGCTCTTTCTGTCACCGGGCCGATGCAGACGGCCTTTGCCTCCATTTTTTCCGGCTCCGGAACCATGGCCGCGAAGGCCTTCACCGCCGAGGCGCTGGCGAAGGTAACGTAGTCTGCCTCTGGCAGAAGACGGTTCAGCTCCTCTGCCTTTCTTTCATCCCGGACTGTCCGGTAGAGAGGAAGATCCCGATAGGAAATCCCAGCCTCCGAAAGGGCGTCCGGAAGCTCAGAGGAAGCTTCCTGGGCCCGCAGCAGCAGCACCTTATCCGCCGCCGTCAGCGTGGGGATCCACTCGGCCGCCAGGTCCGCGCTGGAATACCGGGAGGGCACAAAATCCGCATAGATCCCAGCCTCCGAAAGCGCCGCCTTCGTTCCCTCTCCAATCACCGCGAAGCGCAGGGACGAGAGCCTGCGAAGATCGATCCGGAGCCTTCTGAGCGCTTTTTGGAACAGCTCCACGCCGTTCCGGCTGGTGAAGACCGCCCAGGTGCAGCCTCCTGCCTCCAGCTCTTTCTCAAGCTCCGGCGTCTCCAGCTCCTCCGTGTAAATCAGGCTGAAGGAAAGCGCCTCCGCGCCGTCCTCCTCCAGCACGCTTTTCTGCTTCCCGCACATGGCCGGGGTGCCTGTCAGCAGCACCCGCGCTCCGGACAGCGGTTTCCCGCCAGACCAGGAAAGCTCTCTTCCAAGCTCTGCCACGCCGCCGATGACGGTGAGCGCAGGCGTCTGGATCCCTGCCTCCCTGGCCTTCTGCGCGATATTTTCCAGGCAGCCGAAGGCTTCCCTCTGATGTCCCGTCGTCCCCTCCTGAACCACAGCCGCAGGGGTCTTCGGATCCTTACCGTGCTCCATCAGCTGAGAAGCGATATGGGGCAGATTGCGAAGCCCCATCAGGAACACCAGGGTTCCCTCCTCCTTCGCCAGCGTTTTGTAATCCAGCACGGTTCCTTCCTTGTCCGCGCTCTCATGCCCGGTAATCACGTGGAAGGAGGAGGCGTAATCCCGGTGGGTGACGGGGATCCCCGCGTAGGCAGGGGCCGCGTAAGAGGAGGATACGCCGGGAATGATTTCAAATTCCACGCCGGCTTTGCGAAGCTCCTGGGCTTCCTCGCCGCCGCGCCCGAAGATAAAGGGGTCGCCGCCCTTGACCCGGGCCACGTTCTTTCCCTCCAGCGCCTTCTCCACCAGAAGGGCGTTCGTCTCAAACTGGCGCAGATGGTGCTTATCCGCCCGCTTGCCCGCGTAGATCAGCTCCGCGTCTCTCTTTGCTTCATTTAAGACCGCCGCGGAGGCCAGATTGTCGTAGACCAGCACGTCGGCCTTACGGATGCACTCCAGGGCCTTTACCGTAAGGAGCCCGGTGTCTCCGGGGCCTGCCCCCAGAAGCCAGACCTTTCCCTGCTTGACCCGCCGGGCCAGGCTTTCTCCCAGGGCGCGGGCTTTTTCACAGGCGTCCCCGTCCGGATTCCCTGCCTGCGCCGCTTTGCCTTCTTCAGGCTTCTCTGTCAGGGCGCAGATTCCCTCTGCTTTTCGGATCCGCTCCCCATCCGGGGCGAACAGCACTTTCATATGAAGCGCTCCGCCCTCCAGGCGGCTTAAGGCCGCCGCAGGCGCGTTGCAGCTTCCGCCGATAGCCTTTAAGAACGCCCGTTCCGCCATAAGCTCCAGGGCCGCCTCGGGGCAGTGGATGGCCTGCAGCACCTCAGAGAGCCTGCCCTCCTTGGCTTCCACCGCCAGGATCCCCTGGCCTGCCGCCGGAAGAAAGGTCTCCGGATCCAGGTATTCCAGGCAGACGCCCTCCTCCTCTGTCAATCCAAGGCGCTCTAAGCCCGCCGCAGCCAGAAGAATCGCGTCATACTGGCCTTCCTTCAGCTTTCGCAGCCGCGTCTGCACATTCCCCCGCAGAAGCCTTACCTGCACCAGAGGATTCAACGCCTTGATCTGCAGCTCCCGGCGCAGGGAGCTGGTTCCCACAACGCTGCCCGGCGCAAGCTCTGCGGCAGCCGTTCCATCTCTTGTGACCAGCACATCCCTTGCGTCCGCCCGGGAAAGCACGGCGCCGATCCCCAGGCCCTCCGGGAACTCCATGGGCATATCCTTGGCACTGTGCACGGCCAGATCGATCTCCTCCCGCAAAAGAGCCTCCTCCAGCTCCCTGGTAAATACGCCCTTTCCCCCGAAGGAGGTCAGGGAGCGGTCCAGAAGCTCGTCCCCCTTCGTGGACATCTCCACGATCTCGATCTCCGCCTCCGGAAACGCCGCTTCGATGCTCTGCCGCACCAGATCCGTCTGAATCAGGGCCAGCCTGCTTTTTCTGGTTCCTATCCGAATTTTCATAGCCTCTCCTTACTTTTCCAGCACGTAGCCCCGGGGCGTGATCATGCGTCCCCCGCTCACATAGGTCTGGGAATTTCCAATCAGCACCACGCTGAACATATCGATCTCCGCGTTTTTAAGCTCCCCGAGAGTGGTAATCTGGCTGCTCTCCCCCTTGCGGCCCGCATGGCGCACGATTCCCACCGGAGTCTTCGGAGCCCGGTATTTCATCAGGATGTCCGCCGCCTGCTCCACATAGCCGGTACGCTTTTTGCTCTTGGGATTGTACAGGCAGACGATGAAATCGCTCTGTCCCGCGCAGTCCACCCGCTTCATAATTAAATCCAGGGGCGTCATCAGATCGCTTAAGCTGATAACCGCGAAATCATGCATCAGCGGCGCTCCCAGGACGGAGGCTGCCGCGCTGGCCGCCGTCACGCCCGGTACCGTCTCGATCTCGATATCCGCGCCCATTTCCTCCGCCACCTGGTAAATGATGCCTGCCATGCCGTAGATGCCGCTGTCTCCGGAGCTTACCATCGCCACGGTCTGATCCTTCATAGCCTCCTCCACCGCCATCCGGCAGCGCTTGACCTCCTGCATCATCGGCGTCGCCAGATATTTTTTGTCCGGAAAGAATTCCTTCAGCATCTCCACGTAGGTCGTGTACCCTGTGACGATGTCTGCCTCCTTAATCACCTCGACGCATTTGACGGTCATATGCTCATAGCCGCCCGGGCCGAAGCCCACCACGTATAATTTCCCCATCCTATTTTCCTCCTGCTTCCTCCGGCCGGATACAACGGAAAAAAGCTCTCAGCTCTTCCGGCTCCGCGTTTTCCCGGATCCGGTAAAAGAGCTTGTCAATGGCCCGGCCAAGCCCCTTTTTCTCCGCTTCCTCCTCCATCCAGGCCTTGACCGCCTGAAGCTGCGGCACCGCCTGCTGGAAGATCATCCAGCACATAAAATCCTTCTGATATTCCTCGAGAATCTCGCCGGCCTGGCGGACCGCCTGCTTTTTCGCCTGGTTGTTGGCCCGGGCCAGCTCCTCGAAATCATCCATGTTGTAAAAGAACGTCCGCGGCAGCCCCGCGATGCTCTCCTCGATATCCACCGGCACCGCCAGATCCACAAAGACCCGGGGCTTGTCCGTCACGAGCTTTTCCTTCACCCGGGCGCAGGTCAGCGTATAATGCGGGCTGGCTGTGGCGCTGATCACCACGTCCATCTGATCCAGGTACTCATACCGTTCCTTATAATCAATCAAGGTATTGGATTCGCTCTTCATGTGGGCGTCGTGGGTCAGGGTCACATTGCGGATGGTGCTGTAGATATGCAGCCCCTTCATGCTGTACAGATTCTTCAGAACGATGCCTCCGATCTGACCGGTGCCGCCGATGACCATCACATGCTTTCCCGCCAGGCCGCCCAGGGCCTCGTCCGCCGCCTTGACCGCCAGGGTCGCCGTGGACACCGCCGTCTTGGACAAATCGGTCTCCGTCTTAATCTTTTTGGAGCAGGTGATCGCGTAGCGGAACAGGGTGTTCAGATACTTGCCGGCAGTCCCTGCCTCCTGGGCCTGTTCCTGGGCCTTCTTGACCTGGCCGAGGATCTGATCCTCACCCACTACCATGGAATCCAGCCCCGCCGCCACGGAAAACAGGTGATTTACCGCCTTCTCATCCTGATAAAACCGCAGATAATCCGCCACGTCCTGCCGGCTTCCCGCTCCCGCCTCCCGCAAAATCAGCTGCTGCTGGAGCGTGAAGAGATTCTTTCTCTGCCCCTCTCCTGCCTCATAATAAGTGTAGATCTCCGTCCGGTTGCAGGTAGCGATAACGACGCTCTCCGCCGCCCTTCCTTCGGAAATCAGCGCCCGCATCAGCTCCTCCTGCTGCTCCTTCGTAAAAGCGAACAGCTCCCGGATCTCCAGCGGGGCCGTCTTATGGCTGATGCTGACAAGCCGGATACTCATGACGCGTCTACTCCCTTTCTGAACTCGTGCGTAAAGGTCTTATCATAAAGCTTCGACAGCTCGTATTCGTCTCCCAAGAAATCGCCCACCACCGTGAGGGCCGTCTTTCGGATGCCCGCCTCGCGTACCTTGTCCGCAATGTCCAGGAGAGTGCCCCGCACAATCTTCTGGTCCTCCCAGGTGGCCTTATAGACCACGGCCACAGGGGTCTCCGGCCGGTATTCCTCCCGCAGGGTGGCGGTCAGCTCGTCCATCATGCCCACGCTTAAGAAAATCACCATGGTGGCGTGGTGCTTCGCCAGATCCTTAAGCTTTTCGCCCTCCGGCATGGGGGTGCGCCCCTCCATCCGGGTCAGGATCACCGTCTGGCTCACGCCCGGCAGGGTATATTCCTTTTTCAGCACCGCCGCCGTCGCCAGAAACGAGCTGACGCCGGGAATGACCTCATACGCGATTCCCATGCGCTCCAGGGCGTCCATCTGCTCCCGGTGCGCTCCGAACACCGCCGGATCCCCGGTATGTACCCGGACTATCTTGAGGCCCTTTTCCTCGGCATCCTTCATGACCGCCAGCACCTCCTCCAGCGTCATGCCCGCGCTGTTGTAAATGGCCGCGCCTGGCTTGGCGTCCGCCAGTACCTGCGGATTCACCAGAGAACCCGCGTAGATGATCACGTCCGCGCTGTCGATCAGTTTCTTTCCCTTGATGGTCAGAAGCTCCGGATCTCCCGGGCCCGCCCCGATAAATGATACCATATCTCTTTACCTCTTCTCTCTTTTTATCATAACGGTCGTAAAATAGCTGTATTCCCGCTCCGGGTCCAGCGGACCGATGTATTCGTCTTTCATGCCGACACAGCTTAAGACGGTCGCGCACTCTCTTGGCCGCCCGTACTGATCGAGCAGCTCTCCGATGCGGGCGATGCTGCCGCCGGCCTTCATCACCACCACATTGTCAAAGCCCGCGATGGCGTCCTCCAGGGCCTTTCCCGCCCTGACAGAAGGCACGATGACCAGGGATTCATTTCCCTCCATGAGAGGCAGGCCCGCCGCCGCCGCCCCGCTGCAAAACGAAGGAATTCCCGGAATAATCTCCGTCTCATACCCACGCTCTGCCACGTACTGGTTCACGTACATGTAGGTGCTGTAGACCGCCACATCGCCCAGCGTAATCATGGCCACGGTCTTTCCCGTATCCAGGATGTCCGTCAGCTGCTTCCCGGCGGCTTCCCGGCAGCGCTTCCGCTCTTCCTTATCCCTCGCCATCCGGAACACGACCTCCAGCAGTTCCTTATGATCCAGACAAACTACCGGACGGATGATTTCCAGAGCCGTACTCTTTTCTCCTGCTTCCTTCACCGGCACCGCGATCACATCCGCCGCCTCCAGAATCCTCTTTGCCTTCAGCGTCAGAAGCTCCGGGTCTCCCGGACCCACGCCGATTCCATATAACCTTCCTTTCATGTCCTGCTCTCCCTTTTTCTCGTCTTTTGATCTCTTATTCCGTTACTATTCACAGCCGATTCAGGAAGGATAGCGGCTGTGAATGGTAACCTTATTCCCGCTCTGCGCGCGCCTTTCTCACCGCGTCCCCGGTCAGGTCCCGGATCACCTCGGACGCGATTAGAAGCCCCGCCGCCGACGGCACGAAGGCCGTGGAACCCGGCCCGTCCGCCTCCTTCAGAGGCTTCAAGGGCTCTTCCTTGGAGTACACCACCTTCAGATGACGAATTCCTCTTTTTCGCAGTTCCCGCCGCATGACCCGGGCCAAGGGGCACACAGAGGTCTCATAGATGTCCGCCGTCTCAAATAAAAACGGGTTCAGCTTATTCCCGGCTCCCATGCTGCTGATGATGGGCACGCCTGCTTTTTCTGCCTCCTCCACCAGGGAAAGCTTCGCCGTCACCGTATCCACTGCGTCCACCACATAGGAATAGGAGGAAAAATCAAACGCTCCCTTCGTCTCCGGCAGGTAAAAGCATTCGTGGGTGATGACCCTGGCCTCCGGATTGATATCCAGGATCCGCTCCCGCATCACCTCTGTCTTATACCGCCCAAGGGTGCTGTGAAGCGCGATAATCTGCCGGTTCAGGTTCGACAGGCAGATCTTATCCTTATCTGTCAGAATCAGCGTGCCGACGCCGCTTCGGGCCAGGGCCTCCGCCACATAGCCGCCTACGCCGCCGATTCCGAAGACCGCCACCCGGGCGTCTTTCAGGATTTCCATGGCCCCGCCGCCCAAAAGAAGCTCCGTTCTTGAAAACTGCTCTGTGTTCATGCGCTTATGTCTCCTGTGTTTTCTCCCAGCCGCCAGGATCCCGTTCTTATCCACGGAAGAAATCATTTTAATTTGAATAACAAAAGGGATCTGTCTACGACAGATCCCTCCTTGATGATCGATTCTTCACGGAACTGCTTTTCTCGGAAGCCTGTCCAGCCGCTGCAAAAGAGCAGGTTTCCTGGCTCGCAGCCTCCAGCGCTCCAGGCTTTCTTCTGGCCGTCTTCTCCAGAGCCTTTTCCACGCCTTCCTTTGTCCGCCTTCTCACGCATTTTTGCGTAACCTTACGCTGCGCAATGGCATACTGGACAAATCCTTCTGCATACAGTGACCGGATCGCTCAGGCATCTCACCTGATTCCCTCTTTCACGCCCTCCCGGGCGCGCACTCCTTTACCTACCTTATAGCGGATGCCAGAATAGCATCCATACATTTTCAAACCTGTATCTAAGTTTAGCACACCGACAGGTATTCGTCAAATGTTCCTGAAGGATTTTATGCTTCCTTCTCCGGCATAACCACCTGGATATGCACATCCTCAAGCTGCTTGGGATCCACCTCCGCCGGCGCTCCCATCATCACGTCCTGGGCCGTCTTGTTCATGGGGAAGGGGATAATCTCGCGGATGCTTTCCTCGCCCGCGATCAGCATCACCATGCGGTCCACGCCGGGAGCGATGCCTGCGTGGGGCGGCGCTCCGTAGCAGAAGGCGTTGTACATGGCCGGGAACTTGGCCTTCACGTCGTCCTCGCCAAGGCCCACCAGCTCGAAGGCCTTCACCATGATCTCCGGGTCGTGGTTCCGGACCGCGCCGGAGGACAGCTCCACGCCGTTGCACACCAGATCATACTGGTAAGCGTAGATCTCCAGCGGATCCTTTTCCTCCAGATCCTTTAAGCCGCCCTGGGGCATGGAGAAGGGATTGTGGCAGAACTCCAGCTTGCCGGATTCCTCGCCGATCTCATACATGGGGAAGTCTACGATCCAGCAGAATTCGTAGCATTCCTTCTTCATATGGCCTTCCACCGTATTTCCAAGGACTTTTCGCAGCACGCCTGCGGTCTTCTGGGCCGCCAGCTTCTTTCCTGCCGCCAGGCCCACGAAATCGCCGGGCTTTAAGGAAAGGGCTTCGATAACGGCGTCCTTACGGTCTGCCAGGAACTTGGAAATTCCGCCCACCAGCTCGCCGTTCTCATCCAGGCGGAACCAGTAAGCCTTGCTTCCAGTCTGCACCTCCACGTCGGCGCAGATCTTGTCAATCACCTTGCGGGTGGCCTTGAAATCACTGAACACCACAGCCTTTACGGTCTGTCCCTCAAAGGGGCCGAAGCCGCAGTCCGCCATGCAGGCGGTGGCGTCCTGAAGGGTCAGATCGATGCGCAGATCCGGCTTGTCCGATCCGTAGATCTCCATGGCGTCATGGTAGGAGATGCGCCGGAAGGGAGCGCTGGAAGCCGTCTGGTACACGCCGTATTTCGCGAAGATGGGCGGAAGCACGTCCTCCAGAACCGCGAAGACGTCGTCCTGGCTGGCGAAGGCCATCTCCATATCCAGCTGGTAGAACTCTCCCGGGGAGCGGTCTGCCCTGGCGTCCTCATCCCGGAAGCAGGGCGCGATCTGGAAATAGCGGTCAAAGCCTGCCGTCATCAGGAGCTGCTTGAACTGCTGGGGAGCCTGGGGCAGGGCGTAGAACTTGCCCGGATGGTTCCGGGAGGGAACCAGGTAATCCCTTGCGCCCTCCGGGGAGGAGCAGGTCAGAATCGGCGTGGTGATCTCCAGAAAGCCGTGCTCTGTCATGCTCTTTCGAAGCTCCGCCACCACATTGCAGCGCAGGATGATGCGGTCCTTCACCGCCGGGTTTCTCAGGTCGAGATAGCGGTATTTTAATCTCGTATTCTCATCCGCCTCCTTGGAGCGGTTGATCTCAAAGGGCAGCTCGTTGTAGCGGCAGCGGCCCAGCACCTGGATGTCGGTGGGAACCACCTCGATCTCGCCTGTGGGCAGGTTCGCGTTCTTGCTGGAGCGCTCCCGCACCACGCCTGTGACGGACAGCGTAGACTCATTGTTCACGCCGGACAGCTTCGCCATCATCTCCTCCGTCTCGATGACGGCCTGGGTCGTCCCGTAGAAATCCCGCAGAATCAGAAAGCCCAGATTCTTGCTGACCTTACGCATATTTTCATACCATCCCACCAGCGTCACGGTCTTTCCCACATCGGAAAGACGCAGCTCGCTGCAGGTATGTGTTCTTGACTGAAACATCTCTTTTCTCCTCCTAAGAAATTATTTAAAACAGCGCGGGCAGTTCGGAGAGCTTCACCTCCGTCTGTTCCCCTGTAGCCATGTCCTTTACATTGGCCGCGCCCCTCGAGAGCTCATCCTCGCCGATGATGACCACCTTTTTCGCGCCAATCTTGTTGGCGTACTTCATCTGGGCCTTCACGCTGCGGTCCATGTAGTCGGTCTCCACAATCAGGCCGTGGCCGCGGATCTCGTTGACCAGCTTATAGGCTCTGGCCTTCGCCGCCTCACCCAGGATTCCCACATAGAGATCCGGCGTCTCCATGGGCGGCAGCTCCACACCCTCCTTCTCCAGGAAATACAGGATCCGCTCGATTCCCATGCCGAAGCCCACGGAAGGGATGTCGTGCTTTTCGTCGATCTCGTGGATCAGGCCGTCATAGCGGCCGCCGCCGCAGAGGGTGAAGCCCTCGGAATTCACGAACTCAAACACGGTCTTCGTATAGTAATCCAGTCCGCGCACGATGCCGGTGTCCACCTCGAAGGGAATGGAGAGCTCTGTCAGAAGCTTCTGAAGCTCCTCGAAATGGTTCCGGCACTCCTCGTCCAGATAATCGATGGTCCGGGGCGCGTCCTTGATAATCTCCTTACACTCGGGCACCTTGCAGTCGATGACGCGCATGGGATTCTTCTGCATTCTCTCCCGGCAGGTGGGACATAAGTGCTCCTCATGCTCCCGCAGATAGGAAAGCAGGGCCTCGTTGTAATCCTTCTTACAGTTCGGGCAGCCGATGCTGTTGATGTGAAGCTTCACGTCCCGCAGGCCGATTTTCCGGATGAAGGAAGCCGCCAGGGAGATGACCTCCACCTCCGCCAGGGGGCTCTTCGATCCGACGAACTCCACGCCGAACTGGTGGTGCTGGCGCAGCCTCCCGCTCTGGGGCTTCTCATAACGGAACGCCTGCGTCACGTAGAACAGCTTCGTGGGCGCGGGATTCGCGTACATGTTGTGCTCCAGGTAGGCGCGCATGACGCCCGCCGTCCCCTCCGGCTTCAGGGTGATGCTGCGGTCGCCCTTGTCCTTGAAGGTATACATCTCTTTTTGCACCACGTCCGTGGTCTCGCCCACGCCCCGCTGGAAGAGCACCGTGTGCTCGAACATAGGGGTAATAATCTCTGTCATGTTGTAGGTGCGGGCCAGCTCCCTCGCCTGGCGCTCCACCCAGGCGCGCCTGTGCATCCGCTCGCCGTACCAGTCTTCTACTCCTCTTGGAGCCTGTGTAATCATATCGTCTCCTCCTCTGTAATCCGGACCCGAAGCTCAGGGACCGCCCATTTTTCCTGGAGTTCCTCCTCATGGATGGTTCTCTGAAAGGCCAGAAATACTTTCATATCAAAATTTTTTACCTCGTCAATCATCAGCTCCACGGCCGTCTCCGGGTCGAAGGCCTTCCGGTAGGGGCGGTCCGAGGTCAGGGCCGCATACACGTCACAGACCCGCAGAATCCTGGCCCCCAGCGGGATCTGATCCCCGGCCAGATTCTCCGGGTATCCGGAGCCGTCGTAATTTTCATGATGGTACAAAATGCTTTCCACGACAAAATCGGAATAGTCATGGCGCATCAGAAGCTCGTACCCGAGCCTCGGGTGCATCCGGACGTACTTCATCTCCTCGATTTTCAGCGTATCCTCGTGGCGGCCGTACAGATACCCGGACACCCGGAGCTTTCCGATATCGTGCACCATGCCGGCCACCGCCAGCTCATGGCACTGGGCCTCGTAAAGTCCCAGGCTTTTCGCCACATAATAGGCCAGATTGCTGACCCGGATGCCATGATTGATTTCCTCAGTGATATCCTCTTCGAAAAAGGAAAGGGGTGTCACCTCTGTCACTTCATTCATCCCTGCCTTTAACCTTGCTCCAACAGACCATGGGCCTCCATAAAGCTCCGCTTCCTCTCGATCATCTCATCAATCCGGTCTATGTACTGGGCCACATCCTTGACGTTTTCCACCCGCTCAATGTGATCCGCGGCGAAAACGAATTTGGAGGAAGCGCCGGCTCCCGCGGCCAGAATCGTCTGTTTTTCTTCCATAATCAGTATATTGTAAATGCCTGCTTTGCGGTCCTTCGCATAGCCCACATTCTCGAAATTGCCGGCCATGTTCTTCTGCCGGTACAGGTAATAGGGGTAAGCCCCCTGCTCCACGCAGTACCGGTAGGTGAGATCCATGATCTCCTGGCTGTTCTGGAAGCCCATCTCCTCATAGGTGTCCCGGAACAGCTTGAGCCTCGCGGCCCGCTTCACCGCCAGGGAATGGACCGTAATGCTGTCCGGATCAAGGGCGCGCAGCTCCTCCATGGTATGGCGCACATCCTCGATGCCCTCGCCGGGAAGCCCCACGATCAGGTCCATGTTGATATTGTCAAATCCCGCCTCCCGGGCCATATGGAAGGCTTCCTTTATCTGCTCCGCCGTGTGCTTCCTCCCGATAAGATCCAGCGTCTTCTGGTTCATGGTCTGGGGATTGATGGAAATCCGCGTCACTCCATGGGCTTTCAGAACGCGGAATTTTTCCAGCGACACGCTGTCGGGCCGCCCGGCCTCCACGGTCAGCTCTCTCAGATGGGAAAAATCGAAGCATTTCCCGATATGTCCCAGAAGCCTGTCAAGCTGGGAAGCGTTCAGCGTAGTGGGCGTCCCGCCACCGATATAGACGGTGTTCAGCTTTCTGTCCGCGTAAGCCCTTCCCAGAAAGTCCAGCTCCTTAAAAAGAGCGTCCAGATAATCCTCCACCCGCTTTTCCCAGAGCTTGATGGGGGAGGATGAGAAGGAACAGTACAGGCAGATGCTGGGACAGAACGGGATTCCCACATAGAGGCTCCAGCCGTTCTCATAGTCCAGGCCCTCCAGCACCTCCCGCTCCCGGTTGGCGATGGAGATGGCCAGGGCCGCCTTCTCCCTGCTGCAGTCGTAGGTCTCCCACATATAACGGGCGATTTCCAGATTGGAATGCCCGGCCTCCAGCATGGCCATGGGGATCTTCACCGGACGGATGCCCGTCAGCGTCCCCCAGGGCAGCCTCTTTCCTGTATACGCGCAGAGCTTCTCGTACAGGAGCCGTTTCATCTGGTTCTTGAGCGCCTTCCGGTCCGGCTCCTCCACCCGGACGCTGCCCTCCTGCTGGAGTTTTCCGTCCTCCAGAATCGCGAAGCGGATCTCCTGCTCATCCACGAACGCCTCCATCTTAAGAGGCGTATCCTCAGTAAATTCCTCCTTTGCCCGGACCTGCACCTCCACGCCGGGATAAAAGGCCTGAATCAGCGAGTGGATGTCGTAGGCAAAGCTCTCGTCATTTATCTTTACTTCTATCATTCTGTCAGCCTCTCCTTAAATAAGGATTGCAGCGGCGCT
>CALWQJ010000032.1 GCA_944383645.1 uncultured Merdimonas sp. | reverse complement strand
GAAAAAGATATGCTATTCTACTATAGCATGTAACACGACCCGAAGACAGCAGGTGCCGTAAGGCATAAGGTGAATACACCTGCCGAGGACGATACATTCATTGGAATGACTTTCAGAACCTCTCTGTCTTTCGCGGGCAGGGAGGTTTTTTCATGGAGCGATCCATGGATTTCCCGGTATCGGGTTGGTGTACACAAAAATCTAAAAGGAGGTATACCATTCATGGCAAAGGTCGAGTTAAAGAAACCGATCGTAGAGGAGATTGCCGAGAATATCGACGGCGCTCAGTCTGTAGTTCTGGTAAACTACTGCGGTCTGACTGTAGAAGAAGACACCAGACTTCGTAAAGAGCTCAGAGAGAACGGCATCATCTACAAGGTTTACAAGAATACGATGATGAATTTTGCGTTCAAGGGAACTCCCTGTGAGGAACTTTCCCAGCACCTGGAAGGACCGAACGCTGTTGCGATCAGCAAGACAGACGCTACGGCTCCGGCCAGAATTCTGGCGAAGTTCGCAAAAGACGCAAAAGCTCTTGAGATCAAGGCCGGAATCGTAGAGGGAACCTACTACGACGCGGCAGGCATGGATGCGGTATCCAAGATTCCGTCCAGAGACGAGCTGCTCGGAAAACTGCTTGGAAGCATTCAGTCCCCGATTGCAAATCTTGCGCGTGTTCTGAATCAGATCGCAGAGAGCAAGAATGGAGCAGCAGAGGCATAAGCAGTCTGCTTCTTCAAAAACAGCGGGCCGCAGCCTGAAGGCTGCAGCCAGAGTCTACAGAGACTTATGAAATAAGTGGAATTCTGCGGAATTCCGGATAAAGAAAAATGAAAAAATCAGGAGGAAAATAAAATGGCAAAGTTAACAACCGCTGAGTTTATTGAAGCGATTAAAGAGTTATCCGTATTAGAGCTGAACGAGCTGGTAAAGGCTTGTGAGGAAGAGTTTGGCGTATCTGCAGCAGCAGGCGTAGTTGTAGCGGCAGCAGGAGCTGGCGAGGCAGCAGCAGCTGAGGAGAAGGATTCCTTCGACGTAGAGCTGACCAGCGCTGGAGATTCCAAGGTTAAGGTTATCAAGGTTGTTCGTGAAGTAACCGGACTTGGCCTGAAGGAAGCTAAGGACCTGGTAGACAGCGCTCCGAAGGTAATCAAGGAGGGCGTATCCAAGGCTGAGGCTGACGAGCTGAAGGCTAAACTGGAGGAGCAGGGAGCAAGCGTAACCCTGAAATAAGTTCTTTCAGACAAAGGATTCGAGAGGACAGAGACAGAATTGTGGTCTCTGTCCTTTTTTTGCGTACAGCTTTCCTCCCCCCTGTGTTGCCCCCTGGCGTTAGTGTCTCAAGAGATATTGCTTCTTATACACCGATAATGGCATTCTAGTTTATCCGAGAAACAAGAAGAATGTTAAGGAACGGATTTTGAATTATGAATTATGTACAAAATGGAAGGTAAAAAAATGTGCAACAGTAATAAAAATACAAAAATGCATTGACAGTATTTAAAGGGATATGTATAATGAGATCAAGATTTGAAACCGGTTTCAAAATGTGGTTTTTATTTTTTGGTCGTTCTTGAAACGTGTTTCAAGAACGGAAAGGAGTAAAAGTATGAAAATTGCTGTGATAGGAAGCATTAATATTGACATGACCGTGACAGCAGAACGGATACCGAAAAAGGGTGAAACGCTGCATGGAGACAGCGTCAGCTACATTCCGGGAGGGAAAGGTGCCAATCAGGCAGTAGCCATGGCCAAACTTGGGGCAGAGGTAGAAATGTTCGGCTGTGTGGGCGATGACAGTAACGGAGAACTGATGCTGGCAAACCTCAGAAATACAGGGATAAAGACAGGGCATATCCGGACTGTAAAAGGAGTACCCACAGGAATTGCCATGATTACTGTAGGGGAGAACGACAATACGATTGTGGTAGTAGCCGGGGCAAACGGAGAGGTAGACAGAGCGTACATAGACAGCGTGAAGGAAACCCTGAAGAACTACGACATGGTGGTTATGCAGCATGAGATACCGCTGGATACTGTAGCTTATGCGGTGGAATTCTGCGCGGAGCAGGGAATTCCGGTTGTATTGAACCCTGCGCCTGCAGCGGCAGTTCCCATGGAGATTATTGAGAAGGTGGCATATCTGACGCCGAATGAGCATGAGGCGGTGTTGATCTTTGGAGATGAACTGACCACAGAAGAACTGCTGAAAAAGTATCCGGAAAAGCTGGTGATTACGCAGGGCTCCAGAGGAGTATCAGCCTGCAGTGCATCCGGAGAAGTCTTTACGGTTCCGGCAAGGAAGGCCAGAGTAGTGGATACCACAGGGGCAGGAGATACACTGAACGGAGCGTTTGCAGTGCGTATTGCGGAAGGAGACGGTTTGAAGGAGGCTTTGACTTATGCCAATACGGCAGCAAGTCTTTCCACGGAAAAATTCGGCGCTCAGACTGGCATGCCCACAGCAGAAGAAGTAGAAAGAGAACTGGGGGGATATGGAAAATGAAAAAGCGGGGGATTTTAAACAGTGATATTTCCAGAGTCCTTTCCTATATGGGACATACAGACAGTATCTGTATTGGAGACTGCGGCCTGCCGGTCCCGGAAGAGACCGAAAGAATCGATCTTGCTGTAAGATTCGGACTTCCATCTTTTATGGATGTGCTCAGAGAGGTGGGAGGCGATATGTGTATCGAAAAGATTGTGCTTGCGGAAGAGATGAAAGAGAAAAATCCCGCAGTTTTGAAAGAGATTGAGGAGTATTTTGCAGACCGCAGGCCGGAAATAGTCTATGTTCCTCATGTGGAATTGAAAAAAATGACGGAAACCTGCAGGGCAGTGATCCGGACAGGGGAGACGACGCCCTATGCCAATATTATCCTGCAGTCCGGCTGTATTTTTTAAAATTTAAGATAGGAGGGAAAACAATGCAGATCGAAATGCGGGGAATCGACAAATCCTTTGGCGGCAACGCGGTTTTGAAAAGCGCAGGCTTTCTGCTGGACCATGGAGAAATCCATGCGTTGATGGGGGAGAATGGCGCCGGAAAGTCCACCCTGATGAAAATTCTGACCGGTGTGTATACGAGAGATGCAGGCACAGTCATTGTTGACGGGCAGGAGGTATGCTACCGGAATCCTCAGGAAGCGGAAAAGGCAGGGATTGTCTTTATTCACCAGGAACTGAACGTTCTGTTTGACCTGACAGTAGAAGAAAATATGTTTCTGGGAAAAGAGATCCGGAACCGTCTGGGTGTATGTGATAAAAAAGCAATGCGTGCGGAGGTCCGCAAGGTACTGGAGCGTCTGGGTGTGAAAATCAGTCCGGAACAGAAAATGAGCGAGCTGTCTGTCGGACAGCAGCAGATGATTGAGATTGCGAAAGCTCTTATGGTAGACGCTCAGGTTCTCATTATGGATGAGCCCACTGCGGCTCTGACACAGTCCGAGACAGAGGTTTTGTTTGAGGTAGTAAAGAATCTGAGAAAGAAGGGCGTGTCTATCGTCTATATTTCTCACCGTATGGAAGAGATTTTTGAGCTCTGTGACCGGATTACGGTTCTGCGGGACGGCACCTATATTGATACAAAAAAGATTGCCGACACCGATATGAACGATGTAGTGAAGATGATGATTGGGCGCGAGATCGGCGAGAGATATCCTGTCAGAGACTGCAAAATTGGAAAAACTGTTTTTGAAGTTAAAAACCTTACATGTCCGGGCGTGTTCCAGAACGTATCTTTTGAGGTGCATGAAGGAGAGGTCCTGGGAGTGGCCGGTTTGATGGGAGCAGGCCGGACAGAGATTATGCAGGCTATCTTTGGAAATATGCCCCATGTGACAGGTACGCTTATTCTGGACGGCAAGGAAATTCGGAATAAAGATCCTCAGCAGGCCATGAAAAACGGAATCGGCTTCATTACAGAAGACCGGAAGGTGGAAGGCCTGATGCTGGAGGAAAGCATCCGAAAAAATATTTCCCTGGCGAATCTGGGCAGGATCTCCAGGAAAGGCGTTTTGCAGAAGAAGGCAGAACGGGATCTGGTACAGGAAGGAATCGAAGAGTTACATATCAAATGCTTCAATCAGGAGCATGAATGCAACAATTTAAGCGGAGGAAATCAGCAGAAGGTTGTATTTGCAAAATGGATCTATACCAATCCCAGAGTCCTGATTCTTGACGAGCCCACCAGAGGCGTGGATATTGGAGCCAAAAAAGAGATTTATACCATTATCAATGAACTGGCTGCAAAAGGGGTGGCTATTATCATGGTATCGTCTGAACTGCCGGAGGTTCTGGGAATGTCAGACCGGATCATGGTGGTCAGAGAAGGGCTTGTGAGAGGCGTGCTTCAGAAAGAAGAAGCAAATCAGGAAAATATTATGATTCTTGCGACAGGAGGGAGTCTGTAATGAATAATAAGAAAGTAATCAATCGTATTCAGGATCTTGGAGCGCTGATAGCGCTGGTCCTTTTGGTAGTTGTGATTGGAATCATCAGTCCGGATTTCCGAACGGTAAGCAACTTTTTATCACTGCTCCGGCAGTCCTCCATTAATGGATTTATTGCCTTTGGAATGACCTGCGTCATTCTGACCGGAGGTATCGATCTGTCGGTAGGTTCCACGCTGGCGCTTTCCACAGCGCTCTGCGCAGGACTGATTAAGGGAGGCATGCCGGTGGAGCTGGCCCTGATTCTCGCACTGGCAATCGGCACTGCTCTGGGACTTATCAGCGGAATTCTGGTAACGAAGGGGCGTCTTCAGCCGTTTATTGCCACACTGGTCACCATGACAGTGTATCGTGGATTGACGATGATTTATATGGATGGAAAGCCGATTTCCGGACTGGGCGACAGCTTCGCTCTGAAGTTTGTAGGGAAAGGAAAGATTTTTGGAATTCCTGTGCCTGTGATTCTTTTCATCATTATCTTTGCTGTTTTTATGTTCCTTCTGGAGAAAACCGTATTCGGAAGAAGAGTGTATGCCACAGGAAGCAACGCGCAGGCGGCCAAGCTCGCAGGTGTGAATATTGCCCGCACAAAATTAGCAGTATATGCAATCTCCGGTGTAATGGCAGCTCTGTCCGGTCTGATTCTTCTGTCCCGTCTGGGTTCCGCGCAGCCTAACCTGGGAGAAGGGTATGAACTGGACGCCATTGCCTCCGTTGCTTTGGGCGGAACCAGTATGAATGGAGGACGCGGAAGAATCTGGGGAACTTTTGTAGGCGTACTGATTATAGCAGTATTGAACAATGGTCTGAACATTCTGGGTGTTTCCTCCTATTACCAGGATGTGGTAAAGGGAATTGTCATTCTGATTGCCGTGCTGTCAGACCGCAAGCGTTAACGAGGTAAAAGGTAAACCAGCTATTTTCTAAATGAAGGGAGAAGTATTATTATGAAAATCAGAAAAATTACAGGAATTATTTTGGCGTCAGTACTTGCATTTTCTCTGGCAGGATGCGGAGCAGTATCCATTGATGGTGAGGAAGGCGGCAGCACAGCTGCATCTTCCGAAGGCAGCGGAGCCATTGGATTTTCCGTATCCACATTGAACAATCCGTTCTTTGTGACCTTGAGCGAAGGAGCGGAAGCGAAGGCCGAAGAAGAAGGCGTGGAACTGATCGTGGTAGACGCGGGCGATGACGCGGCGAAGCAGACCAGCGACATTGAGGACCTGATTTCCAGAAATATCAGTGTTCTGATTGTAAACCCGGTGGATTCCGACGCAGTAGCGCCGATTGTACAGGATGCGGTTTCTCAGGGAATCAAGGTGGTTTCCGTTGACCGTGTGGTAAACGGTGTGGATGTGGACTGTGCCATCGCTTCTGACAATGTAGCCGGAGCCCAGATGGCTACCGAGTATCTGGTAAGTCTGGTAGGCGAAGGAGCAAAAGTGGCAGAGCTGGAAGGCGTGAATGGAGCAAGCGCGACGATCGACCGTGGAGAAGGCTTCCATCTGGTAGCAGATGAACAGCTGGATGTGGTGGCGAAACAGACAGCGAATTTCAACCGTTCGGAAGGAATGACAGTAATGGAAAATATCCTTCAGGCTAATCCGGACATCAAGGGTGTATTTGCTCACAATGATGAGATGGCTCTGGGAGCAGTGGAAGCTATCGGAAGCAGCGATATCGTTGTGGTAGGCTTTGATGCCACAGATGATGCTCTGGCGGCAATCGAAGAAGGAAGAATGGCAGCTACAGTTGCGCAGAAACCGGATCTGATGGGAGAGACCGCAGTGGAAACGGCAGTCAGCCTGATAAATGGGGAGACTGTGGAAAAGACAATTCCGGTAGAGGTGGAGCTGGTTACTAAATAAAATGATAATTGCTGTGCGGGCAGTAAAAGGAGAGTTCTGTGACAGGAACTCTCCTTTTATGCGTCCGGTTGACAGATGATTATCCAGAAAATATAATAGGGCTGTGAAACATGTTTCGGCAACAACAGACAGAGGTGAAGTATGGCTAGTATCAGAGAAGTTGCAAAGCTTGCAGGGGTATCTGCGGCGACGGTATCCAGAGTAATGAACGGGACAGCGAATGTAGAGGAAGAAAAACGCCTGAGAGTACTGGATGCCATTGAAAAGACAGGATTCCGGCCGAATGAACTGGCACGGGCACTGTTTAAAAAGTCTTCCAGAATTATAGGGGTAATTGTGCCTAATATTGAAAATCCTTTTTTCAGTGAACTGGCAAAAGCAGTGGAAGAGGCTGCGTATCTTTCCGGGTATCGGATTCTTTTCTGTAATTCTGATGATGATCCGGAAAAGGAAAATATGAATATTCAGATGCTGGTGCAGATGAATGCAGACGGTCTTATTATCACAACAAACTGTGACAGTACCAGCCGGGTGCTGGTGGACTGTCCGATTCCGGCGGTGATTGTGGACCGAAAGCTGACACAGGTGGAAGCGACGGCTTTTATTGAATCTGATCATTATAAAGGAGGGCGTCTGGCGGCGGAGCACCTGTTTGCCTGCGGCTGCAGAAATGTGGTCTGCATGCGGGGGCCTCTGGGTTATTCCAGCGGCCGTCAACGCTATCAGGGATACCGGGATGTCTGCGCGGAACGGGGAATAGCAGAGCAGTGGATTGACTGTGAATACAATTATGAGGCGGGAAAGGAGGCAGCGCAGGAGCTGCTGAAGCATTTCCCGGAGACAGACGGAGTAATTGCCTGCAACGATATGGTGGCGATTTCTGTATATAAAGTACTGAGCAAGGCAGGACACAGGATTCCAGAGGATATTCAGCTGGTAGGTTTTGATGATATTAAATTCAGCAGCCTGTGTACGCCGGAGATTACCACGGTTTCTCAGCCCATCCATGACATGGGAACTCTGGCAGTGGATATTATCATCCGTCATGTGGAAGGAAAAGAATTTCAGAAAGAAAACGTGCTGGACGTAAAGCTGGTAGAGCGGGAGACGACCGCCAAAATAATCGCAAAATAAAGGAAAATGTAGCTTGACACGCATTCTCTATTGTGTTATCATGTACGTTGCACTATTGTGGTGAGCTAGGCTCTAAATGCATTTTGACATTTGTGAAAAATGACGAAACAGCAGCTGACTTCCATACTAAATAAGGGGTGAACGTCAATGGAAAAGAACAGAATACGTCCGGTCAACACCGGAAAGGGCTACCGAATGAGCTATTCCAGGCAGAAAGAAGTTCTGGAGATGCCGAACCTGATCGAAGTTCAGAAGGATTCCTACAACTGGTTCCTGAATGAAGGACTTCGCGAAGTGTTCGACGATATCTCCCCGATCGCCGATTACAGCGGTCACTTAAGTCTGGAATTTGTGGACTTCACGCTCTGTACCGGTGAGGGCGATATCAAGTACACCATTGAGGAATGCAAGGAGAGAGACGCGACCTACGCAGCTCCTCTGAAAGTCAAGGTACGTCTTTATAATAAAGAAACAGATGAGATCAATGAGCATGAGATTTTCATGGGTGACCTGCCGCTGATGACAGAGACAGGTACTTTTGTGATCAACGGCGCAGAACGTGTCATCGTCAGCCAGCTTGTTCGTTCCCCCGGAATTTATTATGCGATTGATCATGATAAAGTAGGAAAGGGCCTCTACTCCTGTACCGTCATCCCGAACCGCGGCGCATGGCTGGAGTATGAGACGGATTCCAACGATATTTTCTATGTACGCGTGGACCGCACCAGAAAGGTGCCGGTGACGGTGCTGGTGCGCGCCCTCGGCTATGGCACGAATCCGGAGATCATCGATCTGTTCGGAGAAGAACCGAAGATTCTGGCTACTCTCGGCAAGGATACGGCGGAGAGCTATCAGGAGGGCCTCCTGGAGCTTTACAAGAAGATCCGTCCCGGCGAGCCGCTGGCAGTGGAGAGCGCCGAGAGCCTGATTATGAGCATGTTCTTCGATCCGAGACGGTATGATCTGGCGAAGGTGGGCCGCTATAAATTCAATAAAAAGCTGATGCTGCGCAACCGGATCAGCGGCCACATCCTGGCAGAGGACGTGGTGGATACCCAGACTGGCGAGATCATTGCCGAGGCGGGCACCCAGGTGACCCGCGAGCTGGCGGACGAGATCCAGAACGCGGCGGTTCCCTTTGTGATGATCCAGTGCGAGGAGCGCGCGGTGCGCGTGATCTCCAGCATGATGGTAGATCTGCGCCACTATCTGGACGTGGATCCGAAGGAGCTGGGCGTTACGGAGTTAGTATATTATCCGGCTCTGAAAAAAATACTGGAAGAAACCTCCGATCCGGAGGAGCTTAAGGCAGCCGTGAAGCGTGATATTCACGAGCTGATTCCGAAGCATATTACCAAGGAAGATATCATTGCTTCCATTAACTATAACATCCATCTGGAGTACGGCATCGGAAACGACGACGATATCGACCATCTGGGCAACCGCCGTATCCGCGCGGTGGGCGAGCTCCTGCAGAACCAGTACCGCATCGGTCTTTCCAGAATGGAGCGTACGGTCCGCGAGCGTATGACCACGCAGGATCAGGACAATATCACGCCTCAGTCTCTGATCAACATCAAGCCGGTGACGGCTGCGGTGAAGGAGTTCTTCGGATCCTCCCAGCTGTCCCAGTTCATGGATCAGAACAACCCGCTGGGCGAGCTGACGCACAAGCGCCGTCTGTCCGCTCTGGGACCGGGCGGTCTGTCCAGAGACCGCGCAGGTTTCGAGGTCCGCGACGTACATTATTCCCACTATGGAAGAATGTGCCCCATCGAGACCCCTGAGGGACCGAACATCGGTCTTATTAACTCTCTGGCGACCTACGCGAGAATCAACGAGTATGGCTTCGTCGAGACGCCGTACCGCAAGATTGACAAATCCGATCCGAAGAATCCGCGGGTTACCGACGAGGTAGTCTACATGACGGCGGACGAAGAGGATAATTACCATGTAGCGCAGGCGAACGAGCAGCTGGATGCGGACGGACACTTTGTCCGCAAGAACGTATCCGGACGTTACCGCGAGGAGACCCAGGAGTACGAGCGCTCCATGTTTGATTACATGGACGTGTCCCCGAAGATGGTGTTCTCTGTGGCGACGGCTCTGATTCCCTTCCTGGAGAACGACGACGCGAACCGCGCCCTGATGGGATCGAACATGCAGCGTCAGGCGGTGCCGCTTCTGACCACCGAGGCTCCCGTAGTGGGAACCGGAATGGAGACGAAGACGGCTGTGGACTCCGGCGTCTGCGTGATCGCGAAGCACGACGGCGTGGTGGAGCGCTCCGTTTCCAATGAGATTGTTGTGAAATGCGCGGACGGCACCAAGGATGTCTATCATCTGACCAAGTTTGCGCGCAGCAACCAGAGCAACTGCTACAACCAGAGACCGATCGTCTTCAAGGGCGATAAGGTGAAGGCCGGCGAGGTCATCGCGGACGGACCTTCCACCTCCGGCGGCGAGATCGCCCTCGGAAAGAACCCGCTGATCGGTTTCATGACCTGGGAAGGCTACAACTACGAGGACGCCGTTCTGTTAAGCGAGCGTCTGGTGCAGGAGGATGTCTACACCTCCGTGCATATCGAGGAATATGAGGCAGAGGCCCGTGATACGAAGCTGGGACCGGAGGAGATCACCCGGGACGTTCCGGGCGTCGGCGACGATGCCCTCAAGGATCTGGACGAGCGGGGAATCATCCGCATCGGAGCCGAGGTCCGCGCGGGCGATATCCTGGTCGGAAAGGTAACGCCCAAGGGAGAGACCGAGCTGACCGCGGAGGAGCGTCTGCTGCGGGCGATCTTCGGCGAGAAGGCGAGAGAGGTCCGCGACACCTCCCTGAAGGTGCCTCACGGCGAGTATGGTATTGTAGTGGACGCCAAGGTATTTACGAGAGAGAACGGCGACGAGCTGTCTCCTGGCGTAAATCAGGCGGTCCGTATCTATATTGCGCAGAAGCGTAAGATTTCCGTGGGCGACAAGATGGCTGGCCGCCATGGAAACAAGGGTGTGGTTTCCCGTGTGCTTCCGGTGGAGGATATGCCGTTCCTGCCCAACGGACGCCCGCTGGACATCGTGCTGAACCCGCTGGGCGTGCCGTCCCGTATGAATATCGGACAGGTACTGGAGATTCACTTAAGCCTGGCGGCCAAGGCCCTTGGCTTCAACGTGGCGACGCCGGTATTCGACGGCGCCAACGAGACGGACATCATGGACACCCTGGATCTGGCAAACGACTACGCGAATCTGCCCTTCGATGAGAAGGAAGCGGCGGAGTGGAAGGCGGAAGGCCGGACCACGAATGCCTGCGGACAGGAGTGGAAGGGAGAGACCTTCGAGAGTAAGCATAAGGAAGAGCTGCTCCCCGAGGTAATGGAGTATCTCTCTGAGAACAGAGAGCACCGCAAGCTCTGGAAGGGCGTGCCCATTTCCAGAGACGGAAAGGTCCGTCTGCGCGACGGCCGCACCGGTGAATTCTTCGACGGTCCCGTTACCATCGGACACATGCATTATCTGAAGCTGCACCACCTGGTAGACGACAAGATTCACGCCCGTTCTACCGGCCCGTACTCCCTGGTTACCCAGCAGCCTCTGGGCGGAAAAGCTCAGTTCGGCGGCCAGCGTTTCGGAGAGATGGAGGTGTGGGCCCTGGAGGCCTACGGCGCGTCCTATACGCTGCAGGAGATCATGACTGTGAAGTCTGACGACGTCATCGGCCGTGTAAAGACCTATGAGGCGATTATCAAGGGAGACAATATCCCTGAGCCGGGTATTCCGGAGTCCTTCAAGGTGCTCTTAAAGGAGCTGCAGTCTCTTGGCCTGGATGTGAGAGTCCTGCGCGACGATAACACCGAAGTGGAGATCATGGAGACCAGCGATTACGGCGAGACAGATCTGCGCAACATTATTGAAGGCGACAGAAGATATGGCAAGGAAGAGGAAGGCTTCAGCGACTATGGCTTCAGCAAGCAGGAGTTTGAGGGCGAGGAGCTGGTAGACGTACAGGAAGAAGAGCCCGAAGACGACGATTTTGTGGACTTTGAAGAGGATTTCGAAGAATAAAGGAAGGGAGTGCCATTCATGCCAGAAACAACGAATCAGGCGGTATATCAGCCGATGACCTTTGACGCGATCCGCATCGGACTTGCGTCTCCGGAGAAGATTCGGGAATGGTCCAGAGGCGAGGTTAAGAAACCGGAGACCATCAATTACAGGACTCTGAAGCCGGAAAAGGACGGCCTGTTCTGCGAGAGAATCTTCGGACCCAGCAAGGACTGGGAGTGTCACTGTGGAAAATATAAAAAGATTCGGTATAAAGGCGTGGTCTGCGACCGCTGCGGCGTGGAGGTCACGAAGTCCAGCGTGCGCCGCGAGCGCATGGGCCATATCGAGCTGGCGGCTCCCGTATCCCACATCTGGTATTTTAAGGGAATTCCCAGCCGGATGGGTCTGATCCTGGATCTGTCTCCCCGCACTCTGGAGAAGGTGCTTTACTTCGCGTCCTATATCGTGCTGGACGCGGGAGACACCGAGCTTCAGTACAAGCAGGTGCTTACGGAGAAGGAGTACCAGGATATGCGGGAGAAGTATGGCAGCCGCTTCCGCGTAGGCATGGGCGCCGAGTCCATCAAGGAGCTGCTGCAGGCCATTGACCTGGAGAAGGAATCTGCCGAGCTGAAGGCAGGTCTCCGGGATGCCAGCGGCCAGAAGCGCGCCCGCATTATCAAGAGGCTGGAGGTCGTAGAGGCCTTCCGCGGTTCCGGAAATAAGCCGGAGTGGATGATCATGGACGCCATCCCGGTGATTCCGCCCGATCTGCGCCCCATGGTACAGCTGGATGGAGGACGCTTCGCTACCTCCGACCTGAATGACTTATACAGAAGAATCATCAACCGCAATAACCGTTTAAAGAGACTGCTGGAGCTGGGCGCGCCGGACATCATCGTCCGCAACGAGAAGCGTATGCTCCAGGAGGCGGTGGACGCCCTGATTGACAACGGCCGCCGTGGCCGTCCCGTGACAGGACCGGGCAACAGGGCTCTGAAGTCCCTGTCCGACATGCTCAAGGGTAAATCCGGACGTTTCCGTCAGAACCTGCTCGGAAAGCGTGTGGACTACTCCGGACGTTCCGTTATCGTGGTTGGTCCCGAGCTTAAGATTTACCAGTGCGGTCTGCCGAAAGAAATGGCTATCGAGCTGTTCAAGCCCTTCGTGATGAAGGAGCTGGTGCAGAACGGCACCGCTCACAATATCAAGAGTGCGAAGAAGATGGTGGAGCGCCAGGTGCAGCCCGAGGTATGGGATGTGCTGGAGGATGTCATTAAAGAGCATCCGGTTATGCTGAACCGCGCGCCTACCCTGCACCGTCTGGGAATCCAGGCCTTTGAGCCGATCCTGGTAGAGGGTAAGGCCATCAAGCTGCATCCGCTGGTATGTACCGCGTTCAACGCGGACTTCGACGGAGACCAGATGGCTGTGCATCTGCCCCTGTCCGTAGAGGCCCAGGCAGAGTGCCGTTTCCTTCTGCTCTCTCCGAACAACCTGCTGAAGCCCTCCGACGGAGGCCCCGTGGCCGTGCCGTCTCAGGATATGGTGCTTGGCATCTACTACCTGACCCAGGAGCGTCCGGGCAGCATCGGAGAAGGCAAGGCCTTTAAGAATGTAAACGAAGCGATTCTCGCTTACGAGAATGGCATCATCAAGCTTCAGTCCCGCATTAAGGTGCGCGTGAGCAAGAAGCTGGCGGACGGAACAGAGCTGTCCGATATCATCGAGTCCACTATGGGCCGTTTCATCTTCAACGAGATCCTGCCCCAGGATTTGGGCTTTGTGGACCGCAGCATTCCGGGCAATGAGCTGAAGCTGGAGGTAGATTTCCACGTAGGCAAGAAGGGCTTAAAGCAGATCCTGGAGAAGGTTATCAACACCCATGGAGCCACCAGGACTGCAGAGGTGCTGGACGATATCAAGGCGATGGGATACAAGTATTCCACCCGCGCGGCCATGACCGTATCCATTTCCGATATGACGGTGCCGCCGGAGAAGCCGCAGCTGATCCAGCACGCACAGGATACGGTAGATAAGATTACGCGGAACTACAAGCGTGGTCTGATTACCGAGGAAGAGCGTTATAAGGAAGTTGTAGAGACCTGGAAGGAGACGGACGCGGTGCTGACCAAGGCGCTGCTGGACGGCCTGGACCGCTACAACAATATCTATATGATGGCGGACTCCGGAGCCCGTGGTTCCGATAAGCAGATCAAGCAGCTGGCCGGTATGCGGGGCCTGATGGCGGATACGACAGGACACACCATCGAGCTGCCCATCAAGTCCAATTTCCGTGAGGGACTGGACGTACTGGAATATTTCATGTCTGCCCATGGAGCGCGTAAGGGTCTGTCCGATACGGCTCTGCGTACGGCCGACTCCGGTTACCTGACGAGACGTCTGGTAGACGTGTCCCAGGAGCTGATCGTCCGCGAGGTGGACTGCTGCGAGGGTAAGGATGAGATCCCGGGCATGGTAGTCAAGGCCTTCATGGACGGCAAGGAAGAGATCGAGAGCCTGCAGGAGCGTATCACAGGACGCTTCTCCTGCGAGACCATCAAAGACAAGGATGGCAACATCATCGTCAAGGCAAATCATATGATTACGCCGAAGCGTGCGGAAGCCATCATCAAATACGGCGTGACCGAGGACGGCAAGCCCTATGACCAGGTGAAGATCCGTACGATCCTGACCTGCAAGTCCCACATCGGCGTGTGCGCGAAGTGCTACGGCGCGAACATGGCCACCGGCGAGGCGGTACAGGTAGGCGAGTCTGTCGGCATCATCGCGGCCCAGTCTATCGGCGAGCCGGGTACACAGCTGACCATGAGAACCTTCCACACCGGCGGCGTGGCCGGCGGCGACATCACACAGGGTCTTCCCCGTGTGGAGGAGCTTTTCGAGGCCAGAAAGCCCAAGGGACTTGCGATTATCACGGAGATTGCCGGAACCGTCACGATTCTGGATACGAAGAAAAAGCGCGAGATTCAGGTGACGAACGACGAAGAGTCCAAGACCTACCTGATCCCCTACGGCTCCCGCATCAAGGTGCAGGACGGCCAGGTGCTGGAGGCAGGCGACGAGCTGACAGAAGGAAGCGTCAACCCGCATGATATCCTGAAGATCAAGGGTATCCGCGCGGTGCAGGATTACATGATCCGCGAGGTGCAGCGTGTGTACCGCCTGCAGGGTGTGGAAATCAACGATAAGCATATCGAGATGATTGTGCACCAGATGCTGAAGAAGGTCCGCATCGAGGACAACGGCGACAGCGATGTGCTTCCGGGCACGCTGATCGACGCTCTGGATTACGAAGAGATGAACGAGAAGCTTGAGGCCGAAGGACTGCGTCCGGCAGAAGGCAAGCAGGTGATGCTTGGTATCACCAAGGCCTCCCTGGCGACCAACTCCTTCCTGTCTGCGGCATCCTTCCAGGAGACCACCAAGGTTCTGACCGAGGCGGCCATCAAGGGCAAGGTAGACCCGCTGATCGGTCTGAAGGAGAACGTCATCATCGGTAAGCTGATTCCTGCCGGAACCGGCATGAAGCGCTACCAGAGCGTGCGCCTGAACACGGAGATGAGCGATTTCTCCGAGCTGAATCTGGATGAGGATCTGGATGACGAGGATCTGGACCTGGATGAAGAGCTGGATCTGGAAGAAGCAGAAGACGAAGCAGAGGCTTTCGAGGATGAGGAGGCCGCTGTGGAGCCGGAAGAGGATGAAGATCCGGTGGAGGTGTAACTTCATAGATTCTGCTCTGAAACAGCAGGCATAAGAAATAAAAGAGGCATTTTTCCTGTCCCAGGGGCAGCGGATGAAATGCCTCTTTTCTTTATTTATGAAAAAAACGGGAAATATATAAAAGAATTGTGAAAAGGATTGACATTGATCTCATACGTGCTAAGATCTCAAAAGAACAGCATGATAAATTCGCAGAACTATCCTCCGGCGGCAGAAGCGGACAGCCTGGAGCATATGACATATTTACGAAAGCATATGCCGGCGGGAGAAGCATCGAAGGAGTGAGCGAATGTTTGGATATATCGAGTGCAACCGCTCGAAGCTTTCCAGTGAGGAGCTGGAACGCTATCAGAGCGTGTATTGCGGTCTGTGCAGAAATCTGAAATCGAGATACGGAGAGCTGGAACGTCTGAGCCTCAGCTATGACATGACATTCGCAGTTCTTTTTCTTTCTTCGCTGTATGAGCCCGAGGAAAGGGTGGAGCGATTCCGCTGCAGCGTCCATCCGCTGAAAATACGAACCAGTATAGAGAATCGGTTTACGGATTACGCGGCGGATATGACCGTGGCCCTGGCGTATTTCAAAGCGCTGGATGACTGGAAGGATGAGAGAAAAAGCAGCCGGCGCTGGTATGCTGACAGGATCCGCGGCGCCTATCAAAAGGTGGAGAAGGCCTATCCGAGACAGTGCCGGGCCATCGCTGCCAGCATTCAGGAGCTGGAGCTGATTGAGAGGGACCGGGACGCCAATCCGGATCAGGCCATCAACTGCTCGGGGCGGATGCTGTCGGAGCTTTTCGTCAGCCAGGAGGATTTCTGGAGCAACAGCCTCAGGACCTTTGGCTATGAGCTGGGACGCTTTATTTATCTGATGGACGCCGCTCTGGATTATAAAAAGGATTTCCGGAACCGGAATTACAATCCGCTGTTTAAGATGGGAAGGAAACCGGAGGAGATGGAAGGGATCTTAAGCCTTCCGCTTGGAAACGCCATGGAGGTATTTGAGAGGCTTCCGCTGGTGCAGGACGCGCACCTGCTGCGGAACATTCTGTATGGGGGAGTATGGCAGCAGTATTACGCGAAGCTGCGGGGGAAGGAGAAGGATCATGGTTGACGATCCCTACAGAGTTCTTGGCGTATCCAGGGACGCTGCAAAGGAAGAGATAAAAAAAGCATACCGGAAAAAGGCGAAGGAATACCACCCGGATCTTCATCCGGATGATCCCCACGCGGCGGAGAAGATGAACGAGATCAATGAGGCCTATGATATGCTGAACAATCCGGAGAAGTACCGAAGACAGCGTGGATTTTCCGGCGGCTATAGCCAGTCCTACGGGGGAAGCCAGAGCGGCTACGGCCAGGATCCTTTCGGAGGCTTTGGAAGCTTCGAGGATTTCTTCGGCGGTTTCTGGGGCATGCGCATGGGGCCGGAGCAGCCGCGTCCCATGGCGGGAGACAGCCAGGACATCCGGCAGGCCATCGATTTTATTAATATGGGACGTTACCAGTACGCCGATTCGACTCTGAACGCCATGCCGGGAGCCATGCGGAACGCCAGGTGGTATTACTTAAGCTCACTGGCTAATTACGGGCTCAGGAACCAGATGCTGGCAGTCTCTCAGATTCAGAAGGCAATCCAGCTGGAGCCCAATAATCCTCTGTACCAGAGGACGTTGCAGTCCTTCCGGTACGCGGAAAACACTTATAATCAGAATGGAAGAGATTTTCAGCGGGAGGCGGAAGGAATGGACAGGTTCTGCCGCAGCTTCTGTCTGGCGCAGCTGTTCTGCATGTTCTGCTGCCGCTGAGACAGAGAATTTCAGGAGCGCGCCGGGTGTAAGGGAAGGCGGAAGGTAAAACGGCTTCCCTGGCCGGGCGCGCTTTCTGCGTGGATGGAGCCGTGGTGGGCTTCCACGATCCATTTTACAAGGGCAAGTCCCAGGCCCGTATTGCTGCCGGAGGGATTGCGGGAGGGATCGGCCCGGTAGAAACGCTGCCAGATGTGCGGCAGGTCCTCGGCGGAAATGCCGATGCCGTCGTCCTGTACGCTGCATACGGCAAAATTTTCTTCCATGCCGAGCTTGAGCCTTACAAACCCTCCGGTTCTGCCATACTGGATGGCGTTTTCCAGAAGGTTCCGAAGAGCGCGGGAGAGGCTTTCGGGATCGCCCTCCACAATCACGTCCGGCTGGATTTCCAGCTCCAGGCGGATCTGGCGCTGCAGGGCAGAGCCGCGGCACTGCTCCGCAGCCTCCTCGGCCAGAAGGCTTAGGTCCGTGGGAGCCATGGAAAGCTGCTGGGTGCCGTTGTCGGCCCGGGCCAGCAGCAGAAGCTGGGAGATCAGGGCGGACATTTTTCCGGCCTGTTCCAGAATTACCTCCAGCCCTTCCCGCTGCTCCTCCGTCGTAGCGTCCGGGAGGAGGGCGTACTCCGCCTGGGAGGTGATGACAGCCACAGGGGTGCGCAGCTCGTGGGAGGCGTCCGACGTGAACTGGCGCTCGTGTTCGAAGGAGGTCTCCAGGCGCTCGAACATTTCATTGAAGGTCTCGGCCAGCTGGCGGATCTCCCCCTGGGTCCGCTCGGTGGAAATGCGGGCGGAGAGGTCGCCGCCGGCCCCTATGGTTTCCGCGGTCCGGCGGATTTCCTCGATGGGAAGAAAGGCCCGCCGCGTGATGGAATAGCCTACCAGCAGCGCCAGAGCGATCAGAAGAGGGCAGGCGATCAGCAGTACCAGGAACATGGTCCGCTCCACGGAAAACAGAGTCTCTGCCTGGAGAATACCGCGTATCCACAGGATTTTCCCGTCGCCGTAGGGAAGGGCCGCGTCGTAGACGGACCAGTTGTGCCCGGCGGCGGAAAAGGTCTGGAAGGAATACGCCTTCAGGACGGTATCTGCCGGGAAATCGGTGGGGACGCTGCCCGCCGTCAGCCGTCCCTGCTCGTCGTACAGGCTGAAAATTACCCCGTCTTCGAAAAAGCGGATGTCGTCGTCCAGCTCATACCAGTTGTATTCAAAGTCAATGTCATCTATAAAGTCCAGTACAATTTTCTCCAGCCGGGAATCGGATTCCCGCTGCAGGAGATTCCTGGAAATCGTAAGGATAAAACCGAACAGAAGCAGGACGATCAGGACCAGCATGCAGGCGTACCAGATCGTCACCTTCTGTTTGATGGAAAGCCCCTTTCGGGAATAATATTTTCCTCCGATTTGTCTCATAGGCTATGTCCTCATGACGTATCCGGCGCCCCGGACCGTGTGAATCAGTTTCTGCTCAAAGCCCTCGTCGATTTTTCGGCGCAGGTACCGGATGTAGACGTCCACCATGTTGGAGCCGCCCTCATAGTCGAAGCTCCATACGTGCTGCTCGATCTGCTCCCGGGAGAGGACGTGCCCCTGATTGCGCATCAGATACTCCAGGACGGCGTACTCCTTTCCGGAAAGCTCAATGGCGTGTCCGCCCCGGGCGACCTGATGGCTCTTCATATTGATGGTCAGATCTGCCAGCGTCAGTTCATCGGTGGTGTGGCTGTTCCCGGCGGTGCGCCGCAGCATGACGCGCAGGCGGGCCAGCAGCTCCTCAAAGGCGAAGGGCTTCACCAGATAATCGTCCGCTCCGCAGTCCAGGCCCTTTACCCGGTCGTCGACGCCGTCCCTGGCAGTCAGGAAAAGCACCGGCACCTGGTTCCCCTCCGCCCGGATACGTTTCAGGACCTCCAGGCCGGAGAGCCCCGGCATCATAATGTCGAGAATGATAGCGTCGTAGGGCGAGACCGCCAGGTAATCCAGGGCCTCCAGTCCGTTGCCGCAGGCGTCCACGCTGTAGTGCTCCTTTATCAGGCGCTTCTTTATAATGGTCTGCAGATGAATCTCATCTTCCACGACTAAAAGTCTCATTTATACCCATCCTTTCTGCTGCAGGGCTTCTCGTCCTTTTTTCTGCCTTCATTATAAAAGATTCAGATGAAAATAGCATTAAAAAAATTTTTGAAGAAAAATTTCTGTTTTAATTTTTCTTTAATTTTCACAGGATAGGATAGACTCATCAAAGGGAGACACCCAGATAAGGAAATACCCCGCTGCAGGGCGGCGGGAAACTCAAAACATAGAAGAAAGAGAGGACATGAATATGAAAAAGAAATTATTAGCGGCGGCAGGTTTAATCGGAGTACTGGTACTGGCAGGATGCGCAGGCGGGGCGAACAGCGAGACAGAGCAGCTGAAGCAGCAGATCGCCCAGCTGGAGCAGCAGGTGACGGAGCTGGAGAACAGCAGCGCGGCGGACACGGCGGATGACGCAGCCAGCGCACAGACAGATGACGCGGCGGCGCCTGATACGGCGGAAGATACTTCCACAGACGCAGCGGCAGATACGTCGGCTGACCAGGCGGCAGAGGCTTCCACAGGGGCGGCAGACACAGCCGCGGCAGGCAATACCGGCACAACAGCGACGCCTACCTTTGAGGAACTGACAGAGAAGGTAGAAGCTTATGTGGCCAAGGTGGATGAGGATGCGGCCTCCTCTGCTCAGAAGACCCTGGAAAATTATTTCACTCTGAAGCAGGAAGAAGACGCGATCGATCGTGAGCTGGAGTATTATGAGGACGACCTGGAGTTCCAGTACAGAAACGGCAGCCTGACCCGCGATGAGTACCGCCTTAAGGAGCGCGAGCTGGACCTTCTGGAGGATAAGCTGGACGCGGCCGAGGATACGCTGGAATTCGTGTACGGAATTGACGATTAGGAAAAGGACGCAGCCGAAGACAGAATAGAGGATGGAACAGCAGGCAGGATAAGATAGATAATTCAGATAATTCAGGGCCCGGCGGGATGCCGGGCCCTGCCAGTGTATTTACAGCTTCACAAATACTGGCTCGTGTCCCAGGGCAGGAATCAGCTTCTCCAGCACATCCTTGGTCCTCAGCTTCAGGCTGGAGGTGTTGATGCAGGGATGGCAGCCGAACTCCTCCTGAGCGGTGACTTCTTCGTCGATAATCAGCTGTACCTGGCGGTCTGGGTCGTACATCAGGCCAAGGAGGGTGGCGGAGCCTGGGGTGACGCCCAGGTATTTCTCCATATATTCTGCGGGGGCGAAGGAAAGGCGGGAGGAACCGATCTGTTTGGACAGATCCTTCGTCTTGAACTGCTTGCCGCCCGGCATCAGGAGAAGGTAGAACTTCGTCTTCTGGGCGTTGCAGAGGAAGAGATTCTTGCAGATCTCAAGGCCCAGCAGCTCGTCCACGCCCTGGCAGGCCTCGATGGTCATGGCGGCCTCGTGGTCGACGCGGATGAAAGGAATATCCAGCCTTTCCAGCAGGTCGTAGACGGCCATTTCCTTCGGAAGGCGCCCTTCCGGGTCCGGCCTTGTGGTATATAGATGTCTGTCAATCTTTAATTCGCTCATAGGTATCGCTCCTGTGTCGTTTTACGTTATTTCGTCCAGCGCCCGCTTGCGCCGCAGGGCAGCACAAGCCCTGTGGAGGTGACGGGCAGACCGATTTCCTGGGAATCGACGGCGCCGCCGAAGGCTTTCAGCTCCAGGGAAATCATATAGGTGAGCACGGCGGGGGCCAGCCCGGTCGTGTAGGAATTCACCAGGAAAAAGAGCGGGTCATCGCTAAGGAGCTGGGCGCAGAGGCGGATCAGGGGATGGATGGCGTCCTCGATCTTCCAGATCTCTCCCTTGGGGCCGCGGCCGTAGGAGGGCGGATCCATGATAATGCCGTCGTAGTGGTTACCACGGCGGATTTCCCGCTCCACGAATTTTACGCAGTCGTCCACGATCCAGCGGATGGGCGCTTCGGAAAGCCCGGAGGAGCGTGCGTTTTCCTTCGCCCAGCCGACCATGCCCTTCGAGGCGTCCACATGGGTGACGGCGGCTCCTGACGCGGCTGCGGCCAGGGTAGCGCCTCCGGTGTAGGCAAAAAGGTTCAGCACCTTCACGGGCCGCCCGGCGTTCTGAATGAGGCGGCCGAACCAGTCCCAGTTGGCGGCCTGCTCTGGGAAGAGGCCGGTGTGCTTGAAGCTGAAGGGCTTCAGGTTGAAGGTCAGCCGCTTCCCGCCGCAGAGGGGATAGCAGATGCTCCAGTGCTCGGGGAGGCTGAAGAATTCCCATTCGCCGCCGCCCTTTTTACTGCGGTGATAGTGGCCGTTGGGATGTTTCCAGCCCGGGGCCCTCCGGGGCGTGTCCCAGATGACCTGCGGGTCGGGGCGCACCAGCTGGTAGGAGCCCCAGCGCTCCAGCTTTTCTCCTTTTGAAGTGTCAAGTATTTCGTAATCGCTCCAGTTATCGGCAATCCACATAAGCTTCTCCTTTTTTCTTGAATAACAGACGGAAGAGTCCGTCCATGACAATAATAGACATGGCAATCATGCCGGCGGCCACCAGCGTCTGCGTGGCGTAGTAGGAAGCCAGCCCGTCGGAACGAAGTATGGAATCTACAATATGGTACATCCCCGCTCCGGGAACCAGCGGCAGAATGCCGGGAATCACGAAGACCGTGACGGGCGTCTTCAGGAACCGGGCCAGCAGCTGGGCGCACAGCGATACCAGGCAGCCCGAGATGAAGGTGGCGGCCCCGGCGTCCATGTCCTGCGCTTCCAGAACCAGATACAGGGCCCAGCCGGCAGCGCCGTTAAGGCCGGCGAACAAGATGTGCCTGCGGGGCGTATTTAAGATAAAGCAAAAGGCAACCACGGCCAGAAAAGAGCCTGCGATTTCCAAAAGCATGGCGGTATTCCTCCCAATGATGATATCCCTGCCGTGTCAGGGAATATTTCAGCTGACGCCCAGACCGATTCCGATTCCCATGGCGACGGCCGCCGCCGTCACGAAGGCCTCCAGCATCCGCGCCGTGCCGGACAGATAATCTCCGTGCAGGGTGTCGAACACTGCGTTGGTAATGGCGACGCCCGGCACCAGAGGCATGATGGAGGCGATGACCACGGCGTCCAGACTTCCGAAGCCCGGAAACATCCGGAAAAGCCCTGCGGCCAGCATGGAAGCGGCAGCGGCGCTCAAAAGCGTCCCGAAAAACGCCTGGATCCGCAGCCGTCTGCAGGCGTAGAGGCAGACGGCGGTGACAAGCCCGGTCAGAGCCGAGACAAAGGCCTCCGGGAGGGTGCCGCCGTAGGTCAGAGCGAAGGCCGCCGTCACCACGGGGGTGGAAATCAGAAAGGCCTGAGGCCTCCAGGGCCGCCTTTTCAGCTCCCTGACCTGGCGGAAGGCTTCCTCCAGCTCCAGCTCTCCGGTGCACAGCCTGCGGGAAATGGTATTCAGCCGGTCTATCATGTCGAGATTGGTTCCCCGGTCCGTGATGCGCCGCACGACCGTCAGGGAATGGATCGAAGGGTCGTCCAGGGTAGCCACGAAGCCGGTCATGGTCACGAAGACCTCCGCGGTCTGGAGCCGGGAAAGGGAGAGCATCCGGTGCATGGTGTCCTCCACCCGGTAGGTCTCGGCCCCGTTTTCCAGCATCAGCTCGCCGGCCGTCACAGCCGTATCCAGAAGCAGTTTATAGTTCATAGCGTTTTCCTCTTGAAAACCATTGTGGGCCCAGGCAGGAAAAGCCCTTGCAGCAGGCCGTTCTGCCCGGTATTTTCCTGCTATATTATACCCGTGGGAAAAGGGGCGGTCAAGGATAGATTTTATAGGGAAAATAGGGTATAATTCAGACAGACGAAGGAAAGGGATTTAAGTCATGTTTGACATAGAAGAAGAACTGAAAAAGCTTCCGGCCAAGCCGGGGGTCTACCTGATGCACGATGAGAAGGACGCTATCATCTACGTGGGAAAGGCCGTCTCCCTTAAGAACCGGGTGCGCCAGTATTTCCAGTCCAGCCGGAATAAGGGCGTGAAGATCGAGCAGATGGTTACGCACATCGCCCGTTTTGAGTACATTGTCACGGATTCCGAGCTGGAGGCCCTGGTGCTGGAGTGCAACCTCATCAAAGAGCACAGGCCCAAGTACAACACCATGCTCATGGATGACAAGACGTACCCTTACATCAAGGTGACGGTGGGCGAGGACTTTCCGCGGGTGCTCTTCTCCCGGCGGCTCAAAAAGGATAAGGCGAAGTATTACGGCCCCTACACCAGCGCGGGCGCGGTCAAGGATACCATCGACCTGATTCACAAGCTCTACCAGATCCGTACCTGCAGCAGGAGCCTGCCCCGGGATATCGGCAAGGAGCGGCCCTGCCTGAATTACCATATCCACCAGTGCGCGGCCCCCTGCCAGGGATATATCACAAAGGAGCAGTACGCGGAAAATGTGGGGAAGGCCCTGGAATTTCTGAATGGAAATTACAG
>CALWQJ010000031.1 GCA_944383645.1 uncultured Merdimonas sp. | reverse complement strand
TGCACCAGAGCCTCGATCTCCTCCCTGGAAATCTCGATGCCCTTCTCCCCTTCCGTCTCGTGCTTCATCACGAGATAGAGAATCACCAGCCCGATAAAACCTAAGGAAAACTGCCTCTGCCGCCCGTTCATATTTCCCAGATCCGCGGAAGCCTCGTTGAAGATCTCCTCCACGTCTCCCTGCAGGCGCAGGACCAGGGGCCGCACCGCCTGGTAGGCCTCGTTATCCCTGGCGGAATAAAAAAGGGCCACCAGAAGAAGCGCGAACCGCGGCTCTCTTTTGGCGAAGTCCGACACCGCCCCGGCGGCCGCGCAGAGGGTTCCGCGCAGATCTCCCCGATAGGCGCAGGCCGCGTGAAGCTGCTCCAGGAAGGGCTCTCCCCTGCTTTTCAGAAGCTGCTCCAGAAGACCATATTTACTTTTGAAATAATAGTAAAGCGTCGGCTTGGTGACGCCTGATTTCTCCGCGATCTCCTGGACGCCTACGGCGTCGTAGCCTCTGGCGTAGAAGAGATCGAGAGCAGTCTCCAGAATCCGCTCCCTGTTGTCCACGGGCATCCTTCTTTCTCTTTTATGCTGTGCCATTTGTCCTGGTTTCATTCTATACCGAACGGTATAAGCTGTCAAGGCCTGTTTTGTTTGACATTTCCTGCCCGCACTTCTATAATGTAGCTATATTCAGAAGAATTGTTACTATTCACAGCCTCCCCACCCACATGCGCACTCGTCGCCTCTTCGAGGCTCCAGTCCCGCTCCTTACGGAGCTAAGACTGCTTATGTGGGTGGGGTGACTGCTTCACAGTCCTGATTCAGATATAGCAGCAGATGCTTACTTGCAAGCACGACACATCTGCTGCTATATCTGAATCGGCTGTGAATAGTAACGAAGAATTTACAAAAACTGCTGCCGGGAGAGGATTTTTATGATTTTAACTGTCACGATGAACCCCTGTATCGACAAAACCATTTATCTGGACGAGCTGGAGGTGGGGGCCTATAACCGTGTGAAAAACACGAGAATCGACGTGGCCGGAAAGGGGCTGAACGTAAGCACCGTCCTGAACCACCTGGGCGAGGACACCCTGTGTATGGGCATCAATTTTCGGAACAATGGGAGCCTGCTGGAACAGACCATGAACAGCCGCGGCCTGAAGCATCATTTCGTCTACGCCGACGGCTCTATCCGCACAAACATCAAGCTTTTTGAGCAGAATTCCCATATCATGACCGAGATCAATGAAGCGGGCCCCACTGTGTCTTCTTCTCTCATAGACAAGCTGATTGACGAGATCGACGCCCGCCTGGAGCACACGCACATCCTGGTCTTGAGCGGAAGCATTCCCCCCGGAGTGCCCGCCGATATCTACCGGCGCCTGATCCGCATGGCCCACAGAAAGGACGTCAAGACTGTGCTGGATACCGCCGGCGAGCCCTTCGCTCTGGGCCTGGAGGAAAAGCCCTTCCTGGTCAAGCCCAACAGCCTGGAGTTTGAGCAGACTTTTAAAAAGGATCTGAAGGCGGGAAAAGGCCCTCTGGAGGTGGCCCGCAGCGTGATAGAAAGCGGAGTGTCTTATCTGTGTATTTCCATGGGAGCAGACGGAGCCCTCCTCCTGGACCGGGAGCACGCCTACCGGGCGAAGGCTCTTCCCATCGAGGCCAAGGGCCTGACCGGAGCCGGAGACTCCATGGTCGCAGGCATGTGCTACGCCCTGCGCAGGCACCTTGGATCCGAGGACATGCTCCGGTACGCCATGGCCTGCTCCGCCGGTTCCGTCCGCCAGGAGGGCACGCTGCTGGCCCGGGAAAGCGACGTCAAGGAGCTGCTGCCGCAGGTGGAGATCGAAGTGATCGACTGAAGCGTTACAACGAAAAATTGACCGTATAAAACGTATAAAAAAGGTATGCCGAAGAACTTCTTTCGTTCTCCGTCATACCTTTTTTCTATCCACAATGAAATCAGCTGGGCGGCCCCTCCTCTGTCATCTGCGCGCCGGCGCTTCGCTCCCTCTCCCGCCGCGCAATCACCCGCGGGAAGAAATGCAGGAACAGAAGCGTCGTCATGGCTGCCGCCGCCACATCCGCCACCGGCTCCGAGAGGAAAGCCGCCTCCGCGGAAAGCAGGGCCGGAAACAGCAGAAGGCCCGCCAGATAAATGCACTTGCGGAAGGCTGAACAGAACAGGGCCAGCCTGACCTGCCCCAGGGCCGTCGTCTCGTCCACCAGCGGATACTGGACCGCCAGCGGCAGAATCATCGCCGTAAATATCCTGATATATCGGACCGATCTCTCCAGAATCTCCGCGTCCCTGGTAAACAGCGAGACATACAGGGGCGAAACGGTGTAGGTCATCACCATCATAAAAGCGCAGAAGCCCAAGCACAGCCCCACGATACAGCGCAGAGCCTTCCGGATGCGGGCCGCGTCGCCCATGCCATAATTGAAACTGATGACCGGCTGGCTCCCCAGGGTGATTCCGCCCATGGGCATGGTGATCAGAAGCAGATAGCTCTGTACGATCGTCGCGCAGGTCACAAGCGTGTCGCCCTCGCCCGGTCCCCCATACCTCTGCAGCACAGTATTCAATACAATCAGCAGAATGCTGTCGCTGGCGATAATCAGGAACGGCGACAGGCCGAAGGCCGCGATCCGCCTGACCGCCTTCCACTGAAAGCCGCCCCAGCCCAGGCGCACCGGCACCCGCCTGCTTCGCAGAGCCAGCAGCACAAAAGTGCAGGAGGCAATCTGGGAAATCACCGTAGCGATGGCCGCTCCCGCCACTCCCATATGGAAAATGAAAATAAACACAGGATCCAGCACGATATTCAGCACGGCCCCCAGCACCACCGTCGCCATCCCCAGGCCCGAAAATCCCTGGGCAATCAGAAAGCTGTTCATGCCGCCCGCCATCAGCGCGAAGAAGGTTCCCGCCGTGTATATGGTCATATACGTATCCGCGTACGCGAATGTAGCCTGGCTCGCGCCAAACCACATGAGCAGATGTTCTTTTGAAAACAGAAAAACCACCGTCAGAGCCACAGACAAAACCAACAGCATCAGGAAACCGCTGTTCAGAATTCTGCGGGCCTCCCGGACATTGCCCTCGCCCATGCGCATAGCCATAAGGGGAGAGCCGCCCATCCCTACCAGGGAGCCAAAGGAAGACAGCAGGGTCACGATAGGCGCGCAGACTCCCACGCCTGCCAGCGCCAGGCTCCCCACGCCCGCCCCGATGTACATGCGGTCCACGATGGAATACAGCACGTTCACCAGCTGGGCCAGCATCGTAGGCACCGCAAGGCGCAGCACCAGAGGAAAGACGGCGTCACGCCCCAGATCATTTGTACGCTTCATAAGATTACAGGCTGCCCGCCCGGGCAGCCCTAATCACCTCTACTTTTCAAAATCTTTTTCCAGAAGAATCAGATGGCCGAACTCGTCGAGACGGCTCTTTTTCGTCTTGCCAAAGAGCCCCTTCTTGCCGCGCTTCTCGATAGCCGCGTCTATCATCTCTTTTACCTCGGCCACATTGACCAGATGATCGCTGGTCTGGTTATTGCCAATCCGGTTATAGAGCGCCAGCACCGCCATCTCGTCCAGCACGCAGTCCTTCTCCTGCGCGTAAAACTCGCCGAAGGCTACCAGCTCCTTGTTCGTAAACACCGGGATTTCAATGGTGCGCGTGAATTTGGCTCCCAGGCTCTCGCAGCGGATGAAAAGCTTCCGGATCTCTTCCTTTTCGTCCTCCAGGATGACCAGGAGCCCCCCTGTGTTCCGCGTCATGGCGTGGGACAGACGGACCGCCGTCTGCGTCTTCATATTTCCGGCCCGCTCAATCAGAAGCGCTCCGCCGCCGAGCTTCGCCACAACCTCAGATACGTCCTTGCCGTTGAGGCTTTCTGCCGGGATTTTCGCCATCTTCGCGCCCTTGACGCGGCGCTGCTTCTGCAGGGCCTTTACAATATCGGCAGCCAGGGTGGATTTTCCGTTGCCCCGCTCGCCGGTAATCACAATATTTCCCACCAGGGAATCTTCCCGGCGGTCTTTCCGCATCCGGTCCTCTTCCAGAAGTTCCGCCAGCTGCCGGTTCATGCCGCGCACAGAGGTAAAGTAGGCAAACAGTTTTTTCTGCTCCTCGGAAAGCTGGCCGGGCGGCAGCGTGGAAATCGTCTCCTCCAGGGATTTCTCCAGGCTCTCCAGCATGGGAGAAGCCGCCTCCTCTGTCTTCTCTGCCTTCCTGGCTTCTGTCTCCAGCCGTTTCTCCTGCGCGGCCGGAACTTTCTGCTCTTCCTCCCGGAAGGAAGGCTCTTCCAGAATATCCAGAATCTCCTGCGGCCCTCCCTCGGCTGCCTCCAGAATATCCAGAATCTCCTGCGGTTCCTTTCCCGTACCGGCCGTCTCCTTTTCTACGTCCGGTTCCTTTTTCCCGACAGGTTCCAGCTCCACGCGGACCGGATATCTTCCTTCTATCTCTTCAATCAGCCGCTGAATCTCTTCCGGAACCGTGGTCTTGACCTCCACCTTCAAATCCGGAAGCTGGCCCGTGGCGCGCAGGCGCTCCCGCTCTTTACGCCGTTCCTCGTCCCGCCTGGCCGCTTCGGCTATCGCGGCTTCCGTCTGGCGCTTTTTCACTTCCCAGTCACTCAGAATGTCTTCAATGCTGAGCTGGCCCGTGATCTGCCGCTCCAGCACATTTTCTTCCATGTCGAAGGTCAGCTGGCCGCTCTCGTCCTGTCCGATGAATTTCGGAAGCTGTGTGGTATCCGGAGAGGCTCCGGACCAGGAGACGCCGGACGGCTTCCTGTCCTCTGACGGCTCTGTATTTTCCGCAGATTCCGCTGAGAGTCCTGCCGCCGTTTCTGCCGAAGCTTCCGCCGGCTCTTCTGACTCCTCTTCCGGCTCTTCTACCGATTCCTCCGGTTCCTGCGCCGGTTCTTCCGTCTTCTCTACTGCTTCCTTCAGCACCGGCACCGGTTCCTCCACGGATTGTGCCGGTTCCTGCGCCGGTTCTTCCGGCCTTTGAATGGATTCCTCCGGCTCCTGCCCTTCTGCTTCTGTCTCCTGCCGCATCAGGTCCTGCAGGCCCTCCGCCACAGCCGCCTGAAGATTCGTGGTATTAAAGCGGTCCAGGTTCACCGGCCGCACTTTGATCTCCTCCGATGCGGGCCCCTTTACCATCTGGCGGTATTTCTGCTCCTGGGAAGCCGTCAGAGGCTGGATCCGCATCTTCAGCTCCATGGCCTTCATGACGAATTCCCCTTCGCTGAACCACAGAATCAGATCGTCGCATTCCTCCACGCACTTGGAATGCATCCCCGCCTTATAGTACAGCTCGGCCAGCTCGTAAGCCCATTCCTCCTGGTATTCCCGGCTTTTGTATTCCTCAAGAATCGCGATCTGGTCCTCCAGCGAGGAGCCGCGCCCCTTGTAGATCTCATATTTCAACACGTACCGTCCCAGGTCGTGAGGCGCGATTCGGACGAATTCCTTATAAAGCTCCACCGCTTCATCGAAATCCTTCAGCATCACCGCGATCTCCACCATCTTGTAAACGATCATGCGGCCGATGGGCGCGCAGTCATACGCGATATTCAGAATCTCATAGCAGTCCTCGTACCGCTCCGTCTTTTCATAGGCCTCCGCCACCTTCAGAAGCAGGCCCACATTCCGCACCTTACGCCAGTCTATGGAATCCGCGATCTTCGCCGCGGTCTTGTAATCTCCCTTTTTCAGCAGCTTCCCCAGCTGCTCCGTCTTTATCTGAAACTCATACTTATCCAATGATTTCCACCTCAGTCATCCTGCCGGACCACTATATTTTGCTGTCTCTTCCGTTCCTCACGTCAAAATATGCTATAGTCAGGATTAGTGTATCACAGGGTACTTTCCTTGTCAAAAAAATTTGCGTGAATTCCGTATGTGATTCCGTACGTTCTGCGCAGAGTCCCCACGTGCAAAAAGAGCGGAGCCCGGCTTTGTTCGCTCTGCCGGAGTCCGCTCTTTTCTCTGCTTTTCTTTTTCTTCTTTTTTCCGCAGCGCCGGTACGCAGGAGCGGCGCTGCGCCGCTGTTCCTGCCGGGAAATTTATCTGTCCAAAATCTTCGTGGCCGCCAGCGCAAGGGCACCGTCGCCGATATGGCAGGAGACGCTTAAGGACAGCGCGTCCACAAAGCCCACCTGGTATCCCGGGAAAGCCGCTTCCACTTCCGCCTTGAAGTCCTCCGCCTCTTCGTAGTTATTCGTATGGGCGATGTCCAGATATACGCCGCGGGCGCCGAGACCGCCGAAGCGCTTCTCGATATCGTTTTTAATGGCGTCGATCATGGTCTGCCGGGCCTGGCGCATGGTTCTGGCCTTGGAAAAGGAATCCAGCCTCTCGCCCTGAATGGTCAGCACCGGCTTTAAGCGGAGCATGGTTCCGATGGCCGCCACTGCCGGCGTGATGCGTCCGCCTTTTTTCAGATATTTCAGAGTCGCCACCGTGATATAGATACTGGATTCCAGCTTCGTCTCCTCGAGGATCGCGCGGATCTCCCGGGCGCTCTTTCCTTCCTCCGCCAGCCGGACCGCGTCCTCCACGGATCTGCGCTGGGTGATGGAAATGCGGTGGTTATTCACCACCTGGACCCGTCCGTCGAAATCATCCGCCAGGGCGATGGCTGTCTGGCAGGATCCGGACAGTCCGCTGGACATGGGGATATGAAGGACCTCATCGTACTCCTTCAAAAGCTCCTTCCAGAGATTCAGCACCGATTCCGGCGAAGGCTGGGACGTGGCGATATCCGCGTCCTTTTTCAGATATTCATAAAACTCTTCCTGAGTCAGACTGATTCCTTCAAAATATTCTTTTCCGTCGATCGTAAAAGGCATGGGCAGAACTGAAATCCCCATCTTATCAGCCAGCTCCTGGGAAATTCCGCTGTTGCTGTCTGTTACAACCGCTACCTTGCTCACAAAAACCTCTCCTTCCGTATTTTGCTGCGGTTTACTGGTCTTCTGCGGCTGGCTGCAGGCGCAAAAACCTGCGAAGCCGCCGAGGCTTAGTATAGCAGTTCAGGAAAGAAAAGGCAAGCGCGGCTTATTGTCAAGCCTGTTTTTGGCTGTTTTTTGGCTGTTTTTCGTTACTATTTTTTCATTTTGGGCTGGAACAGAAGGCTGGCCAGGTATCCGAACACCAGAGCCGCGCAGATTCCCGCCGCGCTGGCGGTGAAGCCGCCCTTGAAGATTCCCAGAAAGCCGTCCGTCTCCACCGCTTCCTTCACTCCCTTCCAGAGGGTGTTCCCGAAGCCAAGCAGAGGGACCGAGGCTCCCGCTCCGGCAAATTCCTGAAAAGGGCCGTACAGCCCCAGAGCGCCCAGAACCGCTCCGCTGCAGACCAGCAGCACCATGATGCGCCCCGGCATCATTTTCGTCTTTTCCATCAGGATCTGCACCAGGGCGCAGATCAGCCCTCCAACCAGAAACGCTTTCAGATAATCCATACGCTCATTTCCTCCTAACTGCCGCCCCGGCCCGGTCCGCCGTCAGCAATACTCTATCACCACCGCATGGGCGATGCCCGGCACGCTCTGACCCTCGTTATAGCTCACCGTGGACAGAAGGGCCCCGGTGGGCACAAAGAGCACCCGCCTCCACTCCCCGCTCTCGATCTTCGGCAGGATATAGGACGCCAGAGTCACTGCGGAGCAGGCGCACCCGCTGCCGCCCGCGTGGGTGTCCTGGGCCTTTGAATCGAAAATCAGCATGCCGCAGTCCAGGTGGCGCCCCTCCAGATCGAAGCCGCGCTTTCCCGCCAACTCCAGCAGGAGCGTCTGTCCCACGCTTCCCAGATCTCCGGTAATGATATAATCATAATCCTGGGGCGTCCGCCCGAAATCCTCCAGATGGGCGCAGATGGTATCGCAGGCCGCCGGGGCCATACAGGCGCCCATGTTCATGGAATCCTTGAGGCCATAATCCACCACTCTCCCCGGCGTGGCTCCTGTGACCCGGGCCTTTCCGCCGGAATGCGCCAGCACAAAGGCCCCGCTTCCCGTCACGGTCCAGGTGGCGGACAGCGGGCGCTGATTCCCGTAGGCCAGCGGGAACCGGAACTGCTTCTCCGCGCTCCCGAAATGGCTGGAGGTCAGGGCCAGCACCGCGTCCGAATAGCCTCCCTGCACCGTCATCGCGCCCAGCATCAGCGCCTCCCCGATGGTCGAGCAGGCCCCGTACAGCCCGAACAGGGGCAGCTTCAGGTCCATGACGCCAAAGGAGGTGGCGATCAGCTGGCCCAGCAGATCCCCGGAGAACAGATACCGGACCGGGGGCACTCCCGGCCCCGCCTTCTCCATGGCCAGCCTGGCCGCCTGCTTCTGAAGGGCGCTCTCCGCCTCCTCCCAGGAGGCCTGTCCCAGCATGGGGTCCTCCTCCACCCGGTCAAACAAATTTCCAAGGGGTCCCTCCCCCTCCTTTTTCCCTACGATGGAAGCCCTGCTCACGATATGCGGCGCTTCCCGAAATGAGATGCTCTGTTTCCCTCTGATTGTCTCTGCGCTCACTCTTTCTTTTCCGTCCTTTCCGCAGACGTCCGCCTGTGTCTGCTGTTAGTTTTTCCGGGCGCGTCGATTTTATGCCCGGTTTTTATTCTATGAGCGCAGGAAGAAAAATATGACAGCAGGCCGCCGCGATACCGGCGCACGCCAGTATGGCGGCGGCCCGCCGGGCTTATCGCGCAAAAAAACGCCCGCCGTGCGGCGGGCGTCACTCTTCCATCGTAAAAACAGACGGTTCTCTCTTATTCTCAGTCATCCACCACCGGAACAGACTCTTCGTCCCAGGCGTCCAGATTCCGGATATATTTCCGGGTCTCCTTCGCGATCACGTTGGAGAGCAGAAGCACGGCTATCAGGTTCGGAATCGCCATCAGAGCGTTCAGAATATCCGCGATATCCCAGACGATATCCAGCGCCACCACCGGAGCGATGGCCGCCACCAGCACGTAAAGAGCGCGGTAGGGAATCAGTCCCTTCTTTCCCGCGAAATATTCCACGGCACGCTCCCCGTAGTAGGCCCAGCCGAGCACCGTAGAGAAGGCGAAGCAGATGATGCCCAGGGTCAGCACCACGGGTCCGAAATACGGAATCTGTCCGAAGGCCAGCGTCGTCAGAATGCCGCCGTCCGTGATATCTCCCATATTGATCGCCGGGTTTTTCATGATCGTGGTCACCAGCACAAGGCCTGTCATCAGACAGACCACCACGGTGTCCCAGAAGGTTCCTGTGGAGGACACAAGGGCCTGACGCACCGGATTTCTGGTCTGGGCCGCCGCAGCCGCGATGGGGGCGGAGCCCATACCGGATTCATTGGAAAACAGGCCTCTGGCCGTTCCATAGCGCATGGCCGTCATGATTCCCGTACCCACCAGGCCGCCTGCCGCCGCGCCCGGCTGGAAGGCCAGACGGATGATCGTCTGAATCGCCGGAATAATGAAGTCATAATTGATGCCCAGGATAATAATGCAGCCCACCACATAGAAGATCGCCATGAAGGGCACCAGCTTCTCGCAGACATTGGCGATGGACTTGATGCCGCCGAAGATAACCACAGCCGTCAGGGCCGCGCACACCAGACCCACGATCCAGCCCTGGATCCCTACGTTCTCCTCCACGATATTGGCGATGGCGTTCACCTGGGTCGCGCAGCCGATTCCGAAGGAAGCCACGCCTGCGAAGACCGCGAAAAGCATGCCCAGGACCGCGCCGAATTTTTTCCACTTCAGGCCTCTGGAAAGGGCATACATGGCGCCGCCCTGCATCCGGCCGTCCTTTTTCTTGACCCTGTATTTTACAGCGATCAGGGACTCCGCGTACTTGGTGGCGATACCGAAGACGCCGGAGATCCAGCACCAGAACACCGCGCCCGGACCGCCCAGGGCCACCGCCGTGCCTACGCCTACGATATTTCCCGTGCCGATGGTCGCCGCCAGCGCCGTGGTCAGGGCCCCGAAGTTCGACACCTCGCCCTCCGCGTCCGGATCCTTTGTCACGGACAGCTTGATGCCCTTCGTGATGGATTTCCACTGGATGAAGCCTGTCCGAAAGGTCATGAAAACATGGGTTCCCAGAAGCAGAATGATCAGCCACCAGCCCCAGACCGCGTCGTCTATGGCTGTAATGACATTTCCGATTGTCTCTAACATATGTACTCCCTCGCTCTTCCTCCGGCGTCGCTTACGGCCGCCGGTTTTTCTTACACGGTTTTTCTTACACAAAGGGAGCATCGGCAAACTGTCGATGCTCCCTCTCCGCTTTACCATGATACCAGTTTAATGCAGCACATGAAAAAATGCAATCCTTTTCTTCAAATCCCTATCGTTTTCAATACCCAATAGATCAGCCCCAGCAGCCAGCTGGCCACCGTGCCGTACAGAATCACCGGACCGGCTATCGTGAAAATCTTGCAGCCGATGCCGAAGACCTGTCCCTCCTTCTGGTACTCGATGGCAGGGGCCGCCACGCTGTTGGCGAAGCCTGTGATCGGCACCAGCGCCCCTGCGCCGCCCCATCTGGCGATCCGCCCAAACAGGTTCAGGCCGGTCAGGACCACGCTCGCCAGCACCAGAAGCACGGAGCACCAGGCGCCGGCCGCGTCCTTCTCAAGGCCCAGTCTCTCCGCGTAATTCAGAATCCCCTGCCCGGCGCAGCAGATGATCCCGCCGGTCAGGAAGGCCTTCAGCATCTGCGCCCCCAGGCTGTGGACCGGCGTCGCCTCCTTCACCAGCTCGCTGTATTCTTGCTTTTCCTGCTCTGAAGCCTCGCTCATCTTCCTTCCATCCTTTCTTCCGTCCTTTCTTTCCGCCACCTTCCCTGAGCCAGCCGTGTATATTCCTGTCGGCTCAGGGTACTTAAAACCTATAATAATAAAAGAGAAGGGAGCCTATGGTCCGGCCCAGCGCCATACTGAGCACCAGAAGCTCCAGGCCCCGGCGAAGGTCCAGGCGCCTGGAAAAAATGGGAATGATATTGATAATCTCCGTCAGCGCCATGGCCCAGGCTCCCACAAAGACGCCCGCAAAAATTCCAAAAACACCTGCTCCCAGACTGCCCAGGGGAAGGGAAAGGGCGTATACGCTCATGAGATTTCCCAGGATTCCCCCTGCCGCCACCGCGTCCTCGTACCAGAGAATGTACCGGGCCGTATGGGTCCGGTCGGCGAAATCCGCCACTACCCCCAGGGCGATAATCAGGGCAAACAGACCGCCCGCCACCGCCAGCCCGCTGCAAAGGCCGGTCACGCCCATCAGCAGCTCCTTCCACCAGATCATACGCCGCCAGACTCCTTTCCCGCCTGCTGCCGGTGGGCTTCGTTTCTGTCCGCCGTCTGAATCAGCGCCGTGTTGACCTCATCCTCATAAAGGCGCATTTCCACCTCGATAGGCGTCGGCTCTTTGGACAGCCTCCGGCCCCCGATATGATTAAAAAAAGCAATAATGCCCGCGGAGAGGCCCAGGGAGTAGGTCAGCTCCAGGATCGTAAAGCCGTCGGATTCCCGCCCCGTCACCAGCGTATAGAAGCTGTCAAACAGAGCCACCGTAGAGACGTCGTTATTAAAGGCCATGATCGAGAAAGCGGAGCCGAAAAAACAAATCAGGCAGACCAGCAGAACCTTCAAGGCGGTGAGCAGCGCGTTTTCCTCCTGTTTCGTGGAATACTCCACCACGAAGTCCTCCTCGCCCAGGTTCTGAATTTCCAGTCCCGGATACACCGCCTGAATCTTTTCTATCACATCCAGAATGGAAAGCACCGCCCGGGCCGCGCAAGTCCTTTTCCCCGGGCGGGCGTGATCAAAGGTGTAGAGCTTTTCTGTCTTCAGCCTGTTCAGAATCTTCGGGTCCGCGCAGCGCATCTGCGCGGCCGCGCCCAGCGTCAGGGTCCGGCTGAAGGTCCGGATATGCTTCTCCAGCTTCAGATACAGAATCTCACTCATATCCTCTGCCTTCCCCCTGCTCCTTCCGGCCCTGTCCCATTTTCGTCCAAAGCCTGCTCTCCCGTTTCCTGTCCGCTCATCTCCTGCCAGACAAGGGTCCCGTCCGTAATCGTCTTTTCCTCTTCCCGGCCGGCGGCGTACCAGACAATGCCAAGGAGCACCGCTGCCAGCGCAAGAGAAATCAGCCACACGCGATATTTTGTACGATTCATCCCGCTTCCTCCTTCTGCCTCCAGTATGCCCGGCCCGGTCTGAAAATATGCCCGGTTATGCCTGGCTCATATTTTTTCTTTTAAAGCCAGAAGGATTTTTTTCTCCAGCCGGGAGACCTGCACCTGGGACATCCCCAGCTCCTCAGCCACCTGGCTCTGGGTCCTGTCGTGGAAGAAGCGCAGGACGATCAGGCGCCGCTCCTTCGGATCCAGGGCAGCCAGAAGCTCCTCCAAAAGCATCCGGCGGAGCAGCTCCTCCTGCTCGTCCCGTCCCTGCTCCACACGCTCCAGCAGGCTCGTCCCCTCGCTGTCCCCCTGGGAAATCACCTTCTGCAGGGATTCCACCTCCGTGCAGCTGTCCATGGCCTGCACCAGCTCCTCAGCTTCCACGCCCAGGCGGCCTGCCAGCTCCTCCACCCCCGGCTCCGCGCCGCGCTCCATCAGGAGCTGCTCCCGGAGGCGGGCGGCCTTCACCGCCAGCTCCTTTAAGGACCGGCTGACCTTAATCATGCTGTCGTCCCGCAGAAAGCGCCGGATCTCCCCGGCGATCATGGGGACGGCGTAGGTGGAGAAGCGGACGCCGAAGCCCAGGTCAAAGCGATCCACAGCTTTCAGAAGACCGATTGCCCCGATCTGGAACAGATCCTCCGCTTCCACTCCCCTGCCCAGAAACCGCTTCGCCACATGGTGGATCAGCCCCATGTTTTCCTCTATCAGTGTATCGCGGGCCGCTTTATCTCCGTCCTGTGACCTTCGAATCAGCTCCTCCGTGCGATCCATCGATCACGCCTCCTGACAGCCGATCCGTTTTTTCATAAAGACGACGGTTCCCTTCCCCGGTTCGGACTCCACCCGGACCTCATCCATGAAGGCCTCCATGAAGAGAAAGCCCATGCCGGAGCGTTCCAGCTCGGGCCGCGTCGTGTACAGCGGCTCCATGGCCTTCTCCACGTCGGCGATCCCCACGCCCTGATCCTCCACGGTCAGCTTCAGCCATTCCTCCTCAATCTCCCCGGTAATAACGATCTTATGTACCTCGCCCCTGTACCCGTGGATGATAGCGTTCGTCACAGCCTCAGACACAGCTGTCTTGACGTCCGCCACCTCCTCCATGCTGGGGTTCATCTGGGTCATAAAGGCGGCTGTCGTCACCCTCGCAAAGGCCTCATTGGCTGAAATACTGTCAAACTCCAGGCGCATCTGATTTTTCATGCTCTTTCTCCTCCCTGCATCTTTTCTCTATATCCTTTCTACCGGAATCACCCGCATCACGCCGGACAGCAGCAGAATCCTCTCCACCCTGTCCTGCACCTTCACAGCCCGCACGCTTCCCCCGAGAGCCTGCATGATCTTATAACGGCCCATGAGCATACCGATGCCGGAGCTGTCGCAGAAGGTCGTTCCGGAAAAATCAAAGACTACCTCCCGGACGTCCTGCTCTTTTATCAGCTGGTCGGCCCGGGCAGAGATCTGCGCCGCGCTGTGATGGTCGAGCTCCTCCGGGACGCGAATCAAAAGGCTTCCGTTTTCCAGCGTCATGACGGCGCTTCTGCCGGCCGCGGCCGTCCTGGCGCCGCGCCTGTCCCGCCTGTTTCTTTTCTTTCTGTCTTCCCTCATTTCTGCCATTCCTCCATTTCTTCCGAGATATCAGACAGGGTGCTTCCCTGCCCTGTCCGCCGCGCTGCTGCCCGGGCGTATTGCGCAAAAAAGGGACATACCTTTCGGTATGTCCCTCGCTTCAGGGTTTCTCTTTTATGTATCTTTTATGTATCTTTTATGTGTCCTCTATGTACCGCTTCTGCCGCTCTTACTGTGCCGCCGCGCCGTCCTGGCCGTCCGGCTGCGTCTGATCCTGCACATCCGCCGCGCCGCTTTGCTCTTCTCCCTGGGCCTGATCCACCAGAGGCTGCAGCCGGGCGATGGCGCCGTTCGCGTAGGACGCCCGCTGGGTGCCGGGATAGCCTTCCGCGAACCTCTGGAAGAGATCCAGAGCCTCCGCGTTCTGTCCCAGATTCTCATAGGAACGGGCCAGATAGTACAGGGCGTAGCCGTCGCTGTAACGCTCGTCAAAATCCACGACCCGCTGCAGGCTTGCGGCGGCCTCCTCGTAATTCTGCGCGTCATAGGCCGCCGCTCCGGCGTCGAAGAGCGCCTGGATCTCATCGGCGTGTACATTTCCGTAAATCTGATTGTAAATGCTTCTGGCATTGTCAGACAACTGTTCCGGATCTACCTGGTCCAGAGACGCCGCCGCGCCCTCCAGATCCTGCGCCTGGAAGCTTACATAGGCGTCTATCAGAAGCTCATAGCTGTCTCCCGCTTCTGCCTCCGCCTCCTCTTCCGCCTCCGGATCTCCCTGCAGGGCGTCGAGCTGGCTCTGCAGCTCATTGACCTCTGCCTGCCGGGCCGCCAGCTGGTCGCTGTACTCCCGGATCTGCTCCGCCGTCTGGCCGCGGACGGACTGCACCTTGGCAGGAACCGCCAGGAACCACATCAGGGCTACGCCCACCACCAGGCCGATGAAAATATTCAGAATCACATTTACGCCCGTATTTTCCTTATAGCCAGCCGGCATGATGATCGTCTCGTTGCCGCTGGTGTAGGAGATGATATCCGGTTTCTTCGTCTCCTTTTCCTTCTCCGGCTTTCGATCCCGGCCCGCGGGCTTTCCGGTCAGCTCCTCCAGCTCCGCCTGATAGCGCAGAGAAAGATTGTCTGTCCTGTCGATGGCCAGCGCCCGCCGAAGCTCCCGGCCCGCCCGCTCGTATTCCTCCGTCCTGATATAGAGAAGGGCCAGCAGCTGATGGGCCTTCACCAGCTTCGGATTTAAGGAAAGCACCTTCTTCAGCTGGATGATCGCCAGATCCTCGCTGCCCTGCTGGCAGTACAGCAGGGACTGGTTATATTTCTTAATCGTCTGATTGATCGTCTCAAGTCTCGCCGGATTGGCCTGGATCGCGTTGATGTACTCGTCCGCGATATTCTTCTCCGGCTCCAGGTTCTTGCTGATGATCCACTCGGTCAGGGCCGACACCACGTCGCCCACCTCAAAGCAGATCAGGCCCAGCAGGTTCCTGGCCTGTATATGATTCTTATTCAGCTCCAGGCTGTAACGAAGGTCGCTCATGGCTCCGGAAAGATTCCGCGCCTTCGCCTTTTCCAGACCCATGTTGTAATAGGTATTGGACAGCCGGATGAGCCTTTCATAGATCTTAATCTCCGTTCCGCAGGAGCTGCAGTAGCCGGGATCGGTCAGCACTGCTCCACATTTTATACAACGCATAGGTTCCTCCTCTGACAAAATCCTGTTCCCCCGGTCCTCATCTTTCGATCTTCCAGTACAGCGTCCGCCAAACTAATAACGGCTGCCGCCCTTGAGTTCCTTCACCATCTCGTCCAGAAGATCCGCCATATCCTTCGGCTTATTCTTGTACACGTTCTCTTCTACCTGCTCCACCTCAAGGCTCGGATGAAATTTCTTCAGCTCTTCTTCAAAATCAATCATGTGCGGACCTCCTTGTCTCTAAGATACTCTTTATATTTCCTACCAGATACAGGGAACCGACGCAGAACAAAATGCCGTCTCCCTGCTCTCTCAACGCCTCGTCAAACGCTTCCTCCACATCCGGAATGGCTGTGACCTTTTTCGCTCCGAACTGCCGGAACAGCTCTTCGGGCACCTTCACGTCTACGCTCCGGTAGCCGCCTACCTCTGTCACAATCACCCGCTCCAGCCGAAGCTCCCGGCAGATCGTCTCGATCATATGCCGGTAATCCTTATCGCCCACCGCCGCAAATAAAAGCGTCACCGGATAATCGGCCTCCAGCCTTCTGGCCGTCTTCACGAATTCCTCCACGCCCGCCTCATTGTGGGCCCCGTCGATGATGACCCCCGGCAGCACGGTCTCCATCCGCCCCTGCCAGCGCATCTCTTCGACGCCCTTACGGATGACCTCGTCGGTAAAAGCTCCCTCCCGGTCAATGACCCGGATGGCCGTCACCGCCTCGGCGGCATTTTTTACCTGATATTCCGCCACGCTGGAAATGGACAGCCGGATATCATCATAATACCCAGAATCAATCGAAAAATCAATATGTTTCTTCGTGGTTTTGGAAATTTTATACATTTTGGGAATAATAGGATAAGCTGGCGCGTGCAGCTCCTCCGCCCTCCTGCGGATGACCTCCGCGGATTCCGGGCAGGAGGCGTCGTAGACCACCGGCACCCCTTCCTTGATGATGCCCGCCTTTTCTCCGGCGATGGCTGCCACCGTATCGCCCAGATATTCCGTGTGGTCGAGGCTGATGGAGGTAATCACCGACACCAGCGGATGGGCCACGGAGTTCGTGGCGTCCAGCCGTCCGCCAAGCCCCGTCTCCAGCACCAGGTACTCCACGCCTGCCCTCTCAAAAAGCTTCATGCCGATGAGGAAGAGCAGCTCGAAGTAGGTCGGATGGGGATAGCCCTCCTCCTTCATCTCCTCGACGCAGCCCATCACCGTATGGAAGGCCTCCAGAAACTCTTCGTCGCTGACGTCCTTTTCATCCACCACGAAGCGCTCATTGATCTTCACCAGATGGGGCGAGGTGAAAAGTCCCGTCCGCTTCCCCCCCGCCTTCAGCATCGAAGCCAGAAAGGAGCAGACCGAGCCTTTTCCGTTCGTGCCCGCCACGTGGAGAATCTTCATCTTCTCCTGGGGATCGCCCAGTCTTTTCAGAAAAGCCCGGGTATGATCCAGAGTATTTTTTTTCGTAAATTTCGGCGTCTCGTCGATATAAGCCACCGCTTCCTGATATGTCATGCCGTCTCGCCTGTCCCTTCCTGTATATCCTCTGCGCCGCGCTCCTCGTAATGGAAGCTGTAAGTATTCCCTTCGCTTAAGACGCGCCTCGCCTTGCCCGGCGCCAGCTGCTTCACAGCGATCAGCGCGTCCTCTGTGAGCACGGTCTTCTTCAGCTGGAGCACATGGTCGTTCATATATTTCGTGCTCTGGTACTCGCCGTCCACGTAGACCTTCGTGGCTGTGGTGAAATTCTGCCCGAACACGTAGGTCATCTCCTCCAGGGCCACCACGTTGCGGATCTCCGGCTGGCGGATGCCCATCTGCATATCCAGAGTCTCATAGGGCGTCTCTCCATCCATGTCATAGGCGTAGCGCTCCCCGTAAAGCAGATCGTACTGCAGAAGCTCCATGTCCGGCAGATACCATTTCGTCTTCCGGCGGGCCTGGTGGTACTGCATCATGGTTCCCACATGGATGTCCACCCGGTCCAGGACCTCAGCCGCGATCTGGTAAGAGCAGAGCGTGTCGTCCTCCTTTTCCAGACCGATGTTGTCCACGATCACATAACTGGTGTCGAAGAGATACCGGTTGCTCACATCCTCCACGGTAAGCCCCAGGGTCGGAAGGTGGTCGCCATACATCACCAGCACATAGTCCTCGCCGTAAGCGTCCAGGGCGTCGATGAGATCGACGATGAACTGATCCATCTCGTGAAGCTGGTTCACATAGTATTCCCACTGGTAATTCTTTTCTTCCGTCTCCGCCCCCGTCACCTGGATGGCCGGATCTTCCAGCACCTGTTCCGTGGGGTATTCCCCGTGTCCCTGCACGGAAATCGTATAGATGAAATCCCGGCGGGCCGTGGATTCCAGGCAGTCCAGAATGTGCCCGATCAGCACCTCGTCCTTGAGCCAGCCGTTTTCCGTGGTATTCGACACATCCATGTATTCCTTGGAGGTATAGGTCTCAAAGCCCAGATTTTTAAATACGTCCGCCCGGCTGTAGAAGGTGGCCTTGTTGTTGTGGATGGCGTGGGTGGCATAGCCTGCCTCCCGGAGATCATAAGCCGCGCTCTCACAGGTGGTCTCCTTGAGGATCGTCTTGTAGGGATACTCTCCCGGCCCGAAATAGCGCAGATTCATGCCCGTAATGCACTCAAACTCTGTGTTGGCCGTGCCGGCTCCCACGGACGGCACCTTGAAGGCGCCCGAGGAATACTCCTCCATCAGCCTGTGGAAATTCGGGATCGGGTCTTCCGAAAACTCCAGAAATTCCACCGTCGTGGGATCGAAAAAGGTCTCCAGCTGCAGCATGATGATGTTCGGTTTCTCAGAATCGTTGTCCTCATCCGCCAGCGCCTCCTCGTCCCGCCGCACGATGGCCTCAATCGTCTCTTCCGAATAATTGTAAGGCTCATCCATGCCCGTAGCCAGAAGGCTGCAGAAAAAGCAGTAGGGCAGGCCGTAGTCCTCATAAGCAAAGGCAATGTTCCCAAAATAAGTGGAGAGCACCCTCTGCTCCAGACAGAGCCTCGTCGCCCCGGCGAAAAGGCCGATCACAGCGGCCAGGGCCGCCAGGTTCAGAGGATAGCGCAGCCGTCCCTGATATTTCGGCGCGTATTTCCACAGAAGCACCAGAACCGCGATGCCAAGAACAACCCCCCCTGCCTTCAAAATCAGCTGCACCGGGGACATATAGTTCCCTACGATATCCAGGGCGTCGGTAATCAGGTGCAGATCCTGTCCCGTAAAGGGCGTCACGCGGCTTGAAAGAATCGTCCCGTTGATAATGCCCAGCACCAGCCAGAAGAAGGCGATCAGAAGACGCATGAAGATCCTGCGCCGGAACAGATACACCAGCATGAAGCTCATAAAAATCATAAAGCTGTTGTAGGCAAAGGCCGCCGTGCTTCCCGTCATGAATTCCCAGGCTGCCGGCACACTGTGGCGGGACACTGCCTCCATAATAAAATAAATGATCCAGGACGCCGCCGCGTGCAAAAGAAGCGAAAACCGGTTCGCGAAAGCGATCGGCTTTGCCAGCGGCCCACTGTATTTCTCATGGATCCTGTCAAAAAAGGTTCTGCAGGCAGAACCCAAGCCCCCCAGCCTGTTCTTAAACTTTTTCATAATCCTCACTTTTCATATGTGGAACTCCGGAAGGGCGCGGGCCCTCCCGGAAGACCTATACCGTATGCTTGATATGCTTTACTTCGCAAGGGCCGTCAGATGCTCCTTTACCTGGGCCATCATCTGCGTATACTTCGCAAGCTTTTCCTTTTCCTCGTCAATCTTGCTCTGGGGCGCCTTGCTCATGAATTTCTCATTGTTCAGCATGCCGTTCACGCGGGCCAGCTCCTTTGTCAGGCGCTCCTCTTCCTTCTTCAGGCGCTCCAGCTCCTTCTCAAGGTCCACCAGCTCCGCAAAGGGCATATAGACTGCCGCCTGCGGAATCAGGGCCGATACAGCGTCCTCGCCGATGCCTGCCTTATCCGCCTGCACGCAGACCTCGCTTGCATAGGCCAGCGCCGCGAAGAAGCTGCGGCTTCCCTCAAAGACAGAGCGCACCCGCCCGCTTTCAGAGACCACGTACACCTTCGCCTTTTTGCTGGGCGGCACGTTCATGGAAGAACGGGTATTCCGAATGGCGCGCACGGCCTCCTTGATGAGCTCCACGCTGCCCTCTTCCTCCGCGAAGCTCCACGCTTCCTTATATTCCGGCCAGGCGGAAATCATGATGGATTCCTCTCCGGTCAGGTTGCGGAAGATTTCCTCTGTGATAAACGGCATATAGGGATGCAGAAGCTTCAGGGCGTTCACCAGCACTGTCTTTAAGGTCCACAGGGCCGCCGCCTTGGTCTTATCCTCCTCGCTGTAAAGGCGGGGCTTCACCATCTCGATGTACCAGTCGCAGAACTCCTCCCAGATGAAATCGTAGAGCTTCTGCACTGCGATTCCCAGCTCGAACTTATCCATGTTCACCGTGACGTCCTGCGCCAGGGTATTTACCTTGGAAAGAATCCACTTATCCGCCGCCGTGAGCTCCTCCGGCTTCATGTCCGCCGGAACCTCCGCCTTCTCGATATTCATCATAATAAAACGGGAGGCGTTCCAGATCTTGTTGGCGAAGTTGCGGCTGGCCTCCACGCGCTCCATATAGAAACGCATATCGTTGCCGGGGGCGTTGCCCGTCACCAGGGTAAAGCGCAGGGCGTCCGCGCCGTACTGATCGATGATCTCCAGCGGGTCGATGCCGTTGCCCAGGGACTTGCTCATCTTCCGCCCCAGGGAATCCCGCACCAGGCCGTGAATCAGCACATGGTGGAAGGGGCATTTTCCAGTCTGCTCATAACCGGAGAATACCATACGGATGACCCAGAAGAAAATGATGTCATAGCCCGTCACCAGCACGTCCGTCGGATAGAAGTAGTCCAGATCCTCCGTCTTCTCCGGCCAGCCCAGGGTCGAGAAGGGCCACAGCGCCGAGGAGAACCAGGTGTCCAGGGTGTCCGGATCCTGGGTGAAATGGGTGCCGCCGCACTTGGGGCAGACCTTCGGCATCTCGCTGTCCACCACGATCTCGCCGCAGTCGTCACAGTAGTAGGCCGGGATCCGGTGTCCCCACCAGAGCTGTCTGGAAATGCACCAGTCGCGGATATTCTCCAGCCAGTGGAGGTAGATCTTGTCAAAGCGCTCCGGCACGAAGGTCAGATCGCCGTTCTTCACCGCCTCAATGGCCGGCTTCGCCATCTCCTCCATCTTCACGAACCACTGCTGCTTGATCATAGGCTCCACGGTGGTGCCGCAGCGGTCGTGGGTTCCCACGTTGTGCACATGGTCCTCCACCTTTACCAGAAGCCCCTGCTCCTCCAGCTCCTTCACGATGGCCTTTCTCGCCTCGTAGCGGTCCATGCCGGCGTACTTGCCGCCGTTCTCATTGATGGTGGCGTCGTCGTTTAAGATATTGATCTCCGGCAGGTTGTGGCGCTTTCCCACCTCGAAGTCGTTGGGGTCGTGGGCCGGCGTGATCTTTACGACGCCGGTTCCAAATTCCTTGTCCACGTAAGCGTCCGCGATGACCGGAATCTCGCGGCCCACCAGAGGCAGGATCACCGTCTTTCCGATGATATCCTGGTAGCGCTCGTCGTCCGGATTGACCGCCAGAGCCGTGTCGCCCAGCATGGTCTCCGGCCTCGTGGTAGCGATCTCTACAAACTTGTCGCTGCCCTTGATCGGATAGTTGATGTGCCAGAAATGGCCCGCCTGCTCCTCATGCTCCACCTCCGCGTCGGAGATGGAGGTCTTGCAGACCGGGCACCAGTTGATGATCCGGGAGCCCTTGTAAATATAGCCCTTCTTATAGAGCTTCAGGAATACCTCCTGTACCGCCTTCGAGCAGCCCTCGTCCATGGTGAAACGCTCCCGGTCCCAGTCGCAGGAGGATCCGATCTTCTTTAACTGCTCCACGATGGTGTGGCCGTACTCCTCGCGCCACTGCCAGGTCCTCTTTAAGAAGCCCTCGCGGCCCAGCTCGTTCTTGTCGATGCCCTCTTCCTTCAGCTGGTTAATGACCTTGACCTCGGTGGAAATGGACGCGTGATCCGTGCCCGGCACCCAGAGGGCGTTGTAGCCCTGCATCCTCTTATAGCGGATCAGGATATCCTGCAGGGTGTTGTCCAGGGCGTGGCCCATGTGAAGCTTGCCCGTGATATTGGGGGGCGGCATCACGATCGTAAACGGTTTCCTGCTTCTGTCCACCTCGGCGTGGAAATACTTCTTTTCCATCCAGTCTGCGTAAATCCGATCCTCCATTCCCTTCGGATCGTAGGTCTTTGCCAGTTCTTTCATCCTCTTGGTCCTCCTGTTTTTCAAATGTCAGGCGCGCTGCGAAAAAGAAAAACGCCCTTTCTCTTACGAAAGGGCGTCATTTTGTCCTGCAAAACGCGCGGTACCACCTTGCTTCGTACACGGTCTTTTATCCCGCGCACCTCATTACCCGATAACGCTGGCCAGGCGTGGACAGCTACTCTTATTTTCACCATCCAGGCTCCAAAGCTACCTTCCGCAAAGCGCTCTTCCCCGGCGGCCTTCCAGCCATGGACCGCCCTCTCTGTCTGACGCCTCTCTTTGCGTACTCCTCTTTTTCACTGCCTTTTTTTGATTATTTCATATTTTTATGCTTACAGCTGAGGGTAATATAGCAGGCTTTTTGCCGCTTGTCAAGTCTTCTGGATCGTATATTCATCATACAGCGTCCAGGAATCCAGCACATAGGCGCGCAGATGGAGCTCGGTGTCCGTCACATCGAAACGCAGCGCCATGGGCTTTTCCGGCTGGCCCTGAAATACCAGGTTCTCGTTGGGCGTAACCCCCTGGTACACGCTTCCCGTAGCCGTGCTGCAGGTCACATGCATGGTTCCCTCCGGATTCACCACAGTGCTGCCGGAAGCGTAGTCATACTCTGTATAAGGTTCGCATTTTCTGTTTGTAAATGCGGAGCGGGAATAAACCGCGTCATGGCCGGAAATCACCAGGTCAATATCGTTATCTTCGCAGATATAAGCCAGCGACTCACGGATCCAGGAATCCAGGCTCTGCTGATACCTTTCCACACTGCTGTAGGCCGGATAGTGCTGGATGATGACCCGCCATTTCGTATCCGGATGCTGCGCCACCACCTGGGGCACATACTCCTCATGAATATCCGTCTCCTGGCTGGTACAGCTGTTCAGCACGATAAACAGCACGTCCCCGCGGATAAAATAATAGTCGCCTGTCTGGTCGCCGCTGCTGACGCCATAGCTGTCGGAACGGTTCGGCACATTGAAATGCTCATAGAAATATGGACCTGCCGGATATCCCAGCTCTTCTACCATATCCTCGTTCGCCACATCGTGGTTTCCCACCACCGGAACCAGCGGTATCTTATACAGGGCCAGATGATCCAGAAAGCCCGCATACTGTTCCTCAGAGCCAAATTCAGCGACCTGGTCCCCGGCGTGAATCAGGAACTGGGCCTCCGGCACATAATTCGTAAGCCGGGTCACCGCCTTATCCCAGTCCTCCACCGTCACATTCATCTCCTGAATCTGATCCTGTCCAATCTCCGCATCTGAGGTCACCAGAAAGGTAAAGCCCTCGTCTGTATTCACATCCGGAACCGTATATTTGTATTCCGGAGACCAGCCTCCGGCGTCATTGCCCACCTTGTAGGCGTAGGTCATGCCAGGCTCCAGCCCTGTGACCACCGCCTTATTCACGTAATAGCCCGGCACTGTGGCCGACGCCATGCACTCCGCGTCCACCATCTGGAAATCCCCGTTCTGCACCGTGTACCAACTCACCTTACCCGGAGTTCCGCTTGGCGACATCCAGTTCAGCCGCACCTCGTCCTCCGTGGCTCCGATATTCAGGGACAGATCCCGAATCGGCGTCGTATTCAGAAGCGGTTCGCTGTCATAATCCGCCAGATAGGACGCTCTCTCCTGCTCCGCGTCCGCCGCCTCTGCCGCATCCTGGGCCGCCTGAGCCTGTGCGGCTTCCTCTGCCTGAGCAGCCTCCTCCGCCGCCTGCTGCGCGGCCTCCTGTTCCGCCTGCTCCTGCGCTTCCTGTTCTGCCTGCACCGCGGCTTCTGCCTCTGCCTGCGCGGCTTCCTCCGCCGCAGCTTCCGCCGCCGCGGCCTGCGCCTCCCGCGCCTCATTTCTCGCCTTCAGCGTCCAGGCGCCGGCAATCACCAGCACCAGAAGCACCGCCGAGGTAACGAGGGTGCGGATTCCGTTATTCTTCTTTCTCATAATCCTCTCCTCTTTTGACTTGCGTCCGCGTCCGCGGACCTACTGCTTGTCCCGGTTTCCCGGTTTCAGGGTATACTTACTCTACCATTATATTCCGTCAAAAGCAAGACGATGCCGGATTATTAAGAAAAATTAAAGAATTCACCGGAAATCTTAAGGTTTCTTA
>CALWQJ010000030.1 GCA_944383645.1 uncultured Merdimonas sp. | reverse complement strand
GGAAAAGGCGTTCTGCGGACCGGAGACAAGGTCATGCAGATACGCAACAATTATCAGCTGGAATGGGAAGTGCGCAACCGCTATGGAATAGCAGTCGACAGAGGACTGGGCGTGTTCAACGGGGACATGGGAATTGTAAGGTCAGTCAATGACTTTGCGGAAGAGGTGACGGTGGAATTTGATGAAGGACGCATGGTCTCCTATCCCTATAAGCAGCTTGACGAGCTGGAGCTGGCCTATGCGATCACAGTACATAAATCCCAGGGAAGCGAGTATCCGGCCGTGGTGATCCCGCTTTTGTCGGGGCCCCGGCCGCTGATGAACCGGAATCTTCTGTATACGGCGGTTATGCGGGCGCGGTCCTGCGTGACGCTGGTGGGAAGCGCGGAGACCTTCCAGGCTATGGTGGACAATGGAACAGAACAGAAACGGTATACAGGCCTTTGCGAGGCTGTCAAATCTTATCTATCCTCGCAGATGTCCGATCTGTGACGGACTCACAGGCTCACATAAGATACTGGTCTGCGAAACGTGCAGACAGAGGCTTGTCTACGTCCGGGAGCCGGCCTGCAAGAAATGCGGGAAGCCCCTGGAAAAAGAGGAGGCGGAATACTGCGCGGACTGCAGCCGCAGGAAGCATGCCTATGCAAGGGGGAAGGCTGTCTTTCCCTACGACAGGCTGCTGCGCGCCTCCATCGCCCGGTTCAAGTACCGGGGGCGCCGGGAGTACGCAGATTTCTACGCGGAGGAGCTGGTGAAACGCTGCGGGGAGCTTCTGCTTTCCTGGCAGCCGGACGCCCTGGTCCCGGTTCCGCTCCACAAAAGCAGAATGCGGAAAAGAGGCTTTAACCAGGCGGAGCTTACAGCCAGAAAGGTCGGAAAAGCACTGGGAATTCCGGTGGAGAAGAGGCTTCTTCTGAGGACGAAGAAGACCAGCCCCCAGAAGGAGCTGAACGACGTGCAGAGACGGGCCAATCTGAAAAATGCTTTTCAAGTCAGCCAAAATGATGTAAGATTAAAAAGAGTGGTCCTGATGGATGATATTTATACGACGGGCAGCACCATCGACGCTGCGGCCGCCGTTCTTTTGGAGCACGGGGTGGAAAGGGTGTATTTTTTGACCATTTGCATCGGAAGAGGCTTTTAAATATGTCCGGGACATGTTATACTGAAATTTGAAAGCCGGAAACCGCGGGATAAAAACGTGGAAAAAAGGCGGGAGAGGTACGCATGGTAAACGAAGAAAAAGTCAGACTTATGGCGAAGGCAGCCTCCTTTGAGGCAGGGGAGGGGAAGCAGGCGCTTTCCATGAACCGGTTTTTCCGGGGAGATTATATCAGCCTCAATCTGATCGGGGCGTGGATTTCCTTTACGGTGGCGTTCTGCCTCTGCGTGGGGCTCTGGGCCTTCTATAAAATGGAATATCTGATGAGCAATATCAACAGGCTGGATCTTCCGGCCATGGGAAGAGGGCTTGCGCTCCTCTACCTGAGCCTGCTTGGAATCTTTCTGCTGATTCACTACGTGGTCTACCACAACCGTTATCAGCGGAACAAAAAGAGCCTGGCGGCATACAATCATATTCTGAAGCAGCTGGCGCATATCTATCAGACAGAGTCCAGAAGCGCGGGCAGCGAGTTTACGTCAGAAGGAGCGGAAGAGGATGAAGACTTTACTGGAGTATAGAGAAAAAATGAAACTGTTTCTGGGAAAATATGATATCTATATTTTCCCGGTGCTGAAGTTTGCCCTGGCGCTGATCGTTTTCCTTTCGATCAACGGGAACGTGGGCTTTATGAGCAGGCTGACGAATCCGGGGATCGCCCTGGTGCTGGCGCTGATGTGCTCCTTCCTGCCGCTGAATGTCACGGCGGTTTTCGGAGCGCTGCTGATTCTGGGCCACATGTACGCGCTTTCGCTGGAGGCGTTCGCGATTACCTTCGTCCTGTTCGTGCTGATGCTCCTGCTGTTCTTCCGGACAGCGCCGAAATATGGGTATTTGCTGCTCGTCACGCCGCTGGCCTTCGGTCTTAAGATTCCCTATGTGATTCCGCTGGCCATGGGGCTGGTGGGAACTCCGGTGGCGGCGATTCCGACAGCCTGCGGTACGGCGGTGTATTTCCTGCTTCATTACGTGCGGATGAACACGGCGATTCTGGGGAATACCGATACCAGCACCATGGCGGAAAAGATTACCTATCTGGTTGACAACGCGGTAAACAATAAGGAGATGCTCCTGACTGCCGCGGCTTTTGCGCTGACTCTGATTATCGTATATGTGATCCGCAGAATGTCTGTGGATCATTCCTGGACCATCGCCATCGTCGTGGGTACGGTGGTGGATATTATTGTACTGCTGTTCGGCAGCCTGGCGCTGGACATTTCGCCGAAGATCCTGGGCGTTCTCGTGGGAAGCCTGATCTCCGCCGGCCTCGCGGTGCTGCTGCAGATTACCGTATTCAGTCTGGATTATTCGCGGACGGAATATGTGCAGTTTGAGGACGATGAATATTACTATTATGTAAAAGCGGTTCCCAAGATTACGATTGCCGTTCCGGAAAAGACGGTGAAAAAGATCAGCCCGCAGAAGAAAGCCTCTGCGGTCCGGAAAAGAGAAAAGCAGGGGAAAAAGCCGGCGGGAAGGCCGGCAGAGAGACAGAGCAGACAGAACAGGTAAGACAGACAGAGAGGAAAGGGTCCCATGAGAAATTCCATTCCTGAAGTTGTAAGCGGTATGTTTGATACCTTTACGAGGGTGAACATCCGCGTCACGGACGTGGTAGAGATTATCATCTTGTCCTTCCTGATATATGAAATCATGGTGTGGATCAAGAAGACACGGGCATGGGTGCTTCTGAAAGGCTTCGGAGTGCTCCTGGCTCTTATCTGTATCGCGGTGATTTTTGAAATGAATACGATTCTCTGGCTGGCAAGAAACGTGTTCAGTCTGGGAATTACGGCCCTGGTGATTGTGTTCCAGCCAGAGCTTCGAAAGGCGCTGGAGCAGCTGGGGCAGCAGAATATTATCAGCTCTATTTTCAATTTCGACAGTTCGAAGGAGGCGGAGGCCCGCTTCAGCGACAAGACGGTCAACGAGCTGGTAAAGGCGGTATTTGAGATGGCGAAGGTCAAGACCGGCGCTCTGATTGTACTGGAAAAAAACACGCCGCTGAACGAGTATGAGAGGACTGGCATTACGCTGGATTCGGTGCTTACCAGCCAGCTCCTGATCAATATCTTTGAGAAAAATACGCCGCTCCATGACGGAGCCGTCATTGTGCGGGGCGACCGAATCGTATCGGCGACCTGCTATCTGCCCCTGTCGGATAACCTGTTTCTGAGCAAGGAGCTGGGGACCCGGCACAGGGCGGCTGTGGGCATCAGCGAGGTGACAGATTCCCTGACGATTGTGGTCTCCGAGGAGACGGGGGCTGTATCCGTGGCTTCCCAGGGAGAGCTGAAGCGGAACCTGACCCAGGAGGAGCTGAAAAGCCACCTGGCTGCCGCCCAGGATAAGACCAAGGATACGGGAAGATTCAGACTCTGGAAAGGACGGGTGAAGAGGCATGAAAAAGCTGCTGACAAATAACCTGGGACTGAAGCTTCTTTCCGTGGTTTCCGCGTTTATGCTCTGGCTTATCGTACTGGATCAGGTGGATCCTGTGACGTACGAAAGCTTTTCTCCGATTCAGGTAACGATGCTGAATGAAAACGTCGTGACGGATCAGGGACTGGTCTATCAGGTTCAGGATAACAGCGACGTGATCAGCGTCCGCGTCCGCGCCAAGACGTCCGTGCTGCGGCAGCTCTCCTCCTCAGATTTTACGGCCACGGCCGATATGGAGAAGAACATGAAATACGGGAATCTGGTGGGGATTGAGGTCGTCTGCCGGAACCGGGACGTTAAGGCTGAGGACATTACGCTGAGCAGGGAAAATGTGGTGCTCAGCATCGAGGACGCATCGACGGAGCAGTTTAACGTAGTGGTGGATCAGGAGGGCAGTCCGCCCGATGGCTATATGGTCGGCACAGCCGTGCCGGAACAGAGCCTGATTCAGATCAGCGGGCCGGCTTCCATCGTGTCCAAGATCCGCCGGGTGGAGGCGGTGCTGCCGGTGGCGACCCTGACCTCGGACAGAACGATCCACTGCAATCTGCGGGTAATAGACGGCAACAACGATCCGCTCAGTACAGCGGAGCTGGCGACTCTGGAATTTACCGGAAAAGAGGAAGGCATGGATGTGGACGTCACGATGCTGCGGACCAAGACCGTGCCGCTGCGGATGGGCTATACAGGTACGCCGGATCCGGATTACAGCTTCAGCTCCATTTCTTACAAACCGGAAAGCATTGAGATAGCCGGCACATCAGAAATCATCACAGGCGTGACGGAGATTGTGGTGCCGGACGAGGCGGTCAATATAGACGGCATTACGGAAAATCTCCAGACGACGGTAGATATCACGCCTTATCTGCCGGAAGGAATCCGGCTGAAGGATGAGACGGAGGCGAACGTGGCGGTGGTCGTGGAGCTGGAGAGGAAGCAGGGAAGGACGATTGATATTCCAGTATCCGATATCGCCCTGCGGAACGTTCCCAGAGGCTATGAGGTGGACTTCGGAGAGCTGGAGAGCGTGGAGCTGACCGTCATGGGAACCAGCGCGGATCTGGCGGATTTGAATATGGATGAAATTGCTGTGACCCTGGACCTGGACGGATATTCCAGAGAGGAAGGGGAATATACGGAGACCCTCGACGTCACGCTGCCGGGCAGCGCCTACAGTCTGATGGATGAAGTGCAGGTAGAATTTGAGCTTGTGCGCTCCACAGGAAACGGCGGCAGTACGGCCGGAGACACAGGGAATTCTTCTGAGGGCTCCGAAACCTCCGGCGGTTCGTCTGGAACCGGCACGGGCTCTGCCTCAGACGGGGAAGAGGATGGAGACAGCACAGACAGCGGCCCGGGAACGGAGACAGGCGGCAGTACGGCCGGGGAACCGGATGGTTCCGGGAGCGGCGGCAGTGAAAGCGGCGGCGCCGGAAGCGGAAACGCGTCAGACGATTCTTCGGCAGGAGAATGATACAGTATTTGTAATACAGACACAAAAGAGAGAAAAAACGGGAGGTATGCGGCATGGTAAGTCAGAAAGTAGTTATTCAGAATCCAACGGGGTTACATCTGAGACCGGCAGGAATTCTCTGCAAGACAGCGATGCAGTTCAAGTCCTCAATCACCTTTACCTTTGACCGGACGACGGCAAACGCCAAGAGTGTGTTGAGCGTACTGGGAGCCTGCGTACAGTCGGGAGACGAGATTGAGATTCAGTGTAACGGCGTGGATGAGCAGGAGGCGCTTGCCGCGATGGTGGCCGCCGTGGAGAATGGACTTGGTGAATAGGAAAAAATGGGCGATAGGGTATGCGGTGCTCTGCATACTCTATTTCGTCATATCTGCCGCGGTTCCCCATGATCAGCTGGAATCGCGGGGGCTTGAAGGAATCGGCAAGCCCTCCCTGAAACTGAAGACGGAGGAGATCACTGACGGAACAGAGCTGCGGTTTGCTTACCAGTCGGACGCGCAGCCGCTCAGCCAGCTTTCTTTTTATTTTACGGCAGACGGGAAAAATCTGACCGAAGGCGAGATCCAGATCGAAGCCTATGACGCGCAGACAAAGGAGCTCCTGGCCGCTGAGACCTATGAGCTGGCGGATCTGGGAGTGGAAGCCTTCTGGGGTGTCACCTTTGCGCAGGAACCGGCAGGCCGGGAGCTTGAGCTGGTGGTCACCGGAAAGAATGTGGAGGATGGGCCCTATATCTGGCTGAATACCGAGAGCCAGACTGCCGGGAGCTCCTATCAGGACGGAACGGCGCTGGAGCAGAACCTGATTTATAACGCGGTATACCGGACGCAGGTGCATCATGTGAAGCAGCCTCTTCTGGTTACGGCGATGCTGGCAGTGCTCGGCGGTATGTTTTTTCTGGTTTCGGGCCGGAGAGAGGCTCTTTTGTCCGGTGCCGGGAAAGCAGATGGCGCGCGGGAAGGAAGGGGTCTGGCCCGGGAGGCGGGCTGCGGAGCGCTACGGGGCGCCGGGCGGCGTCTTCAGACCTTTTATCAGAAATACAGAAAACTGCTGGGGCTTGGTCTTTTGCTTTTGATCGTAGCGCTGGTCTTTTATTATGTCTATGATGTGCAGATCCGAAAAGCCATGAACAGCACGCACCGGGAAGTGGTCATGCGGGACAACGGCGAGCTTCTGCCGGTGACGGCAGACAGCCGGGAGCTGGTTCAGTATTATACGACGGAGGAGGACGAGCTGGTAGGTCTGGGAGTCCGCATGGACCTGAGCGAGGACTTCGCCGGAGAGGGCGTGGTGCATGCCAAGGTGCGGGATGTGACCGAGGAAAGGCTTCTCTGCGCGGCTGACATCGACGCGTCCACGCTGCTGGACGGCCAGTATATGGGGCTGATTTTCGACAGTTCCCAGAGCGGGATCAAAGGCCATACCTATGAGATACGGCTGGAGTTTTCGGAGGAGCTTCTGGATTCCGGTCTTTCCGTCATTGTGACGCCGGCGGGCTATTATCAGGAAAACGCTTTGTATGTGAACGGAGAAGAGAGTGAAAACCGGCTCAGCATGAACGCCCATACGTATTTCAATCTCTTTTTGAAAAAATACTTCTTTGGCATGTTTATTTTCGCGGAGCTTATGGCGGCCGGTTTCTATTACCTGGCGTTTCTGCGCCGCTGCCGGCTCGAGAAGGTATTCGTGTTCACGATCCTGTGCCTGGGAGTGATTTATAATTTTACGCTGACGCCTTATATGACGCCGGACGAGTCTTACCATATTGACATGTGCTACCGCCATTCCAATACCCTGCTGGGGATTGAGTCGGCGGGAGAGAATAAATGCTTCAAGCGGGAGGCGGACACCCAGCTGGAATTCACCTCGAATCCCAGCCTGGAGAATTATAAAAATATATACGACGGCCTGTTTTCGGTGGTGAAGGATGATACGCTGGTGGAAGCGGACGCTACCTCCACGACAGAAGCTCCCATGATTATCTATCTGCCCGCGGTGGTAGGTATGACGCTGGCCAGGCTTCTGCATCTGGGAACGGTGCCGATGCTGCTTCTGGGACGCTGGTTCAGCCTGCTGGGCTTTACGGCCCTGACATACTTTGCCATGAAAAAGCTTCCCTTCGGGAAAATATCGCTGTTTCTGCTGGCGGTGCTGCCCATGAATCTGCAGCAGTGCACCTCTTTTTCCTATGATGCGGTGATTACGGGAGTCAGCTTCCTGTTCATCTGCTGGTGCCTGTCCCTGACCTTCGCGGAACAACCGCTGAAGGGGACGGACATGCTGGGCCTGGGAATCCTTGGGATTATCCTGGTCTATGGAAAGAGCGGCGTCTATCTGCCGCTTGCCCTGCTGATCTTTATGATACCGGCGCAGCGCTTTGGCGGAAGACGTATCCGGAATATCTGCGCCGTCGGCCTGTTTCTGCTGCCGGTGCTCTGCTTTTTGAACCGGAACACGGTGGCGGTAACTTATATTGCGACGACGACGGAGGCCACGGCTACCGTCGGTTCTTCCATGACGGCAGCCTATACCATTGGCTATTTCCTGTCGCAGCCCCTGGAGCTTGTGCGGATGCTGGCCAATACGCTCAGCGACAAGACGGCCTTTTATCTGGAATCCCTGGTGGGCCAGAAAATGGGCTGGGTGGAGATAGAGATTTCTGAGGTGATTTCCATGCTCTTCTGGCTGCTGCTGATCCTGTCGGCTCTGAAGCCAAAGGAGGAGCCTATGTATGTCCGGAGCGGACAGAAATGGTGGATTGCCTTTGTCTGCGCGGTCTGCGCGGGAATCATTCTGGCAGGCATGCTGCTGACCTGGACGCCCTATGGCAACGTATCCATTGAAGGCGTGCAGGGACGCTATTTTATCCCGTTTATGCCGGCCCTGGTGCTGCTGGTGAGAAACCGGCGGCTGACCTGGGACCGCAGTCCGGAGCGGGGCCTGATGTACGCCGGCTTTATCGGCCAGCTTCTGGCGGTTATGTACCTGATCAAAGCAGTGCTGGTGCTGTAGGAGAGGATTATGAATAAAAAACGCGTTGCAATTAACATGACGGCCCAGCTCCTGGCCTTTGCTGTGAGCATGCTCCTGGGCTTTGTGCTGGTGCCTGTCATCGAGGGGATGATTCCCAATGCCTACGGATTTACGGATATCGCGAACCGTTTTGTCTCCGCGGCCCAGATTGTTGTATCGGCCCTGAATACCATGGCAAGCCGGTTTATTACGATTCGGATTCACCGGAATGAAAAGGAAGAGGCCGGGCAGTATTTTTCGTCCGTATTTTTTGCGAATGTGCTGATGGCGGCGGTCTTTATGGTTCCGGCGCTGTTCGTCATTGTGTACCTGGGCCGGATCTTTCAGATTCCAGAGGGCGCAAGCCTTCCGGATATCCAGATGCTGTTCTTTTTCATTTTTCTGAACTTTACGATCAGCATCATTACCTCTGTATTCAGCGTGGCCTCCTACAGCAGGGATCGTCTGGAGCTGAGTTCCGTTTCGACAATCCTGGGAGAGCTGGTGCGCCTGGCGGTTCTGGCCGTCTGCTACATCTGCTTCCGCCCGTATCTTTTCTATGTGGGCTGCGCGTCGGTGGCTTCTACGGTCGTGCAGGCGGCGGCCAATCTGCTTTTTACCAAAAAACTCCTGCCTGATATGAAGCTGCGGCTTCGGGATTTCCGGTGGCAGAAGGTCTGGGAGCTGGTGGCTCTGGGAGCGTGGAACTCTGTGACCAGGCTGGGACAGCTGCTGCTGGATGGTCTGAATACTTCTATCGCGAATATTATGATCAGCGCGGCGGCCATGACGACGGTATCCATTTCCAATCAGGTGCCGACCGTGATCTCGAACCTGATGGGAACCATAGCGGGCGTCTTTAATCCGCAGATGACAATCGCGTACGCGAAGAACGATAAAAAGCAGCTGCTGGACATCATTTCCAGCGCTGACCGGATTATGATTTTTATTATCAGTATTCCGATAGCTTTCATGACGGTCTTTGGAAAAAGCTTTTTTGAACTCTGGGTAGGAGAGACGCAGGACGCGGGCGCGCTTTATATTTTGGCTCTGCTGAATGTCGGAACGCTTTTTGTGAGCGCCAGCATCCAGGTGCTGTACCATGTCTTCCTGATTACCAAACGGGTGAAACTGAACTCGGTAGTCATTCTGGTAAGCGGAGCTTTGACGGTAGCGACGGTATTTGTGCTTCTGGAGACCACGAACCTTGGGATGTATGCGATTGTGGGGGCCAGCATGGTGTACGGCATTCTGCGCAACCTGATTTTCACGCCGCTGTACGCGGCCCGGTGCCTTGAGGTGAAATGGCATACGTTTTATGGGGATATTGTGCTGGGACTGGTCTCCATAGGGGTCATCTGCCTGGTGGCGGCGCCTTTTGAACTGCTGATAGAGATTAACAGCTGGATACGGCTTTTTGGAGTGGGTATCGCGGCGGGAATCCTGGCCCTTCTGGTAAATTTCTTTGTGGTGCTCAGAAAGACGGAGAGGGAGATGGTCCTTGGGATGGTAAAGAAAAAGCTCTCCCGAAATCGTGGAATGTGAGAGGAGCAGACGGATGATTAGCGTGATAGTACCGGTTTACAACAGAAAAGAGACTCTGGAGCGCTGTGTCCAGAGCCTGCGCGGCCAGACGTATTCGGATCTGGAAATCATTCTGGTGGACGACGGCTCCACAGACGGTTCCGGGGCGCTCTGCAACGCCCTGGCCCGGGAGGACGTCCGAATCCGTGTGATCCATAAGGAAAACGGGGGCGTGTCCTCGGCGCGGAACGCAGGAATGGAAGCGGCGAAGGGCGAGTATCTGATGTTCACGGACAGCGACGACTATGCGGAAGCCCAGATGGCGGAAAAGCTGCTGGAAGGGATTGGCGGCGATGATATCGCGATCTGCGGGTTCCATCATCATTACCAGGGAAGGGATATCGTCCGGATTCCCAGAGTGCCGGGACAGAGCGGAGAAGAGAATTTTCTTTCGCTTTATGGACAGGGGTTTATGAATATGCCCTGGAACAAGCTTTACCGGCGCGCCCTTGCCGGAAGGTTCGACGAGAGCCTGAGCCTGGGTGAGGATCTTCTGTTTAACCTGGATTATCTGCGGCGCACGGATGGGATTTCCGTCGTGAAGGAAGCGCTCTGCCACTACATTCAGGACGATACGGGCGCCAGTCTTTCCTCACAGAAGCGCGCGGACAGACTGCAGCTGGCCAAGCGGATCTGGAGGGAAAGCCGGGAGTTTTACCGGGAGCTGTCCGGACATGAGGATGAAAGCGGCGTGATTAACGCCCGCCTGTTCCAGGATGTGCTGGATCAGGTGGAGGCTCTTCCCTTTGATCAGGAAAAGACGAAGCAGGAAAAGCTGGCTGTGATAGAGGGCTACTGCAGCGACGGGGAGCTTCTGGAGGCGTCCGAAAAGGTGGCACTGAAGGCCCTGGATTACAAAATTATCCATTTCTGCATGCGGCGGGGCTGGATACGGCTGGCCTACGGGCTCTGTGAGCTGCGGGCGGCTCTGGTTCGCAGGCGGCAGAAAGACGGAGAACAGGAGCAGGGCCATGGACAATAATCTGATTTCGGTCATCATCCCGGTGTACCGGGTGGAAGCGTATCTGCGCCGCTGCGTGGATTCTGTTCTCGCGCAGACCTATACGCAGACAGAGGTGATACTGGTGGACGACGGATCGCCGGATGGCTGCCCTGCTATCTGCGACGCGTATGCGCGGGAAGACGGCCGGGTCCGGGTCATCCACCAGGAGAACGCAGGCCTTTCCGGTGCGCGCAACGCCGGGATTGAGGCGGCGAAAGGAGCGTGGCTGTCCTTTGTGGACTCTGATGATTACCTTGCTCCGGAATTTCTGGAGCGCCTTTACCGGGCCTGCGTGGATACGGGCAGTGAAATGAGCGTCTGCCGCTGGGAATATGTGCGGGGAGAACGGCCGGTTCCGGAGCGGGGCAGCGGCAAACTGGAGGTCTGCAGCGGGCGGGAGATGCTGGCGCGGCTGTACCAGCCGGACGGGGCCTACTTCGTGGTAGCCTGGAATAAGCTGTACCGCCGGGAACTGTTTCAGGAGATACGCTATCCTCTGGGCCGGATCCATGAGGATGAGGCGACCACCTACCGCATCTATGACCAGGTGAAGCGGGCGGCGTACGTGGATTCCTCTCTGTACGGATATTTTGTCACCCCTGCCAGCATAACACGGGGCTTCAATCCGAAGCGGATGGACTGGGTGTACGCGGTGGCGGAACGCATGGACTTTTTTGAAAAAAGAGGCTATCGGGAGCTGATGGTGCCGGGGCTTCAGGCTTTTGCGGACGGAAGCATCGATATCTATTTCGGCCTGCGGGACCATCTGCCGGATAGCGGACGGCAGCAGGAAGAAATCCGCGCCTTTGTCCGGCAGGGACTGAAAAGGGTGCGCCGCTATGGCAGATTCCCGCTTCGCACGGCGATAGGCTACCGTCTGTTCCTGGCCTGCCCGGGAATCTACCGAAAGCTTTTGAACAGGGTAAAGAGTGAGAATGGAAAACAATAGAGAAACATACGGGGGATATCAAATCAGCGTGATTGTTCCTGTCTATAATGTGGAACAGTATCTGAAGCGCTGCGTGGACAGCATTCTGGCGCAGACGGCGGAGGGGCTGGAGATCATTCTGGTGGACGACGGCTCCACAGACGGCTCCGGCGCGCTCTGCGACGCGTATGCGGCGCAGTACGGACAGATCCGGGTGCATCACAAGAAGAACGGCGGGCTTACGTCTGCCTGGAAGGCGGGCCTTGCCCTTGCGTCCGGAAAATACACCGGCTTTGTGGACAGCGACGACTGGATCGACCCGGATATGTATGAGAGAATGCTTGCGCTGGCGGAGCGGGAGCAGGCGGATATGACAGTCTGCGGCCTGGTCTTTGACTTTGAGGATCCCCGGATTCCGAAGCGGGAGGAAATCTCAAATTTCAGGCGGGAGGTCTACAGCCGCAGAGAGGTGGAAAATTTGTTTCCCACCCTTATCAATGACGGGTATTTCTTCGGCAGGACTCTGCAGCCGGCGCGCGTCACCAAGCTGTTCCGCACGGAGCTTCTGCGGGAAAATGTGAAATACTGCGATGAGCGCGTGGCGCTGGGGGAAGATCTGCAGATTACGTTTCCGGTGTTCCTGGACACGCAGAAGCTCTGTGTGCTGCAGAATTTTTATCCTTATCATTACTGGATCAACAACAAATCGATCACAGGGAAATATGATGAAGGGTACATGGACAAGGTCCGGCTTCTGTCGGAACGTCTGCTCTTTATCAGCCGGGACAAGGACGTCTATGATTTCGAGCCTCAGATTCGAAATGATTTTCTGAGCATGACGGTGCTGGCTGTCAAAAATGAGATTTACCGGAACTATAAGGCGGGGCGCAGGGCTGTGACGGCCAATGTCCGCGCAATCTGCGAGGACCCGCAGGTCCGGGACGCCATCGCCCGCCACACCATGGATAAGCTGTCTTCTTCCATCCGGCTTTATATCTGGTTGATGGAAAAGGGGCATTATACACTCTGCTACTGGCTGGTACTGATATTTTTCAAGGCGAACTATTATCTGAGAAGGGAATATAAGAGGCAGTAAAGGGGGAAAAGAATGAAAAATACAGCGGCAGCTATTTTGCTTTTGGGAGGTCTGGGCCTTCTGGCAGGCTGCGGGAAGAAGACGCCGCAGCCGGAGCAGCTCCTGACAGAGTATATCCGGCTTTTAAATGAAGAAAGCTATGAGGAAATGTACTCTTATCTGTCGGAGGACGCCAAGGCGGAGACGGACGAGGAGACCTTTGTGAACCGCAACCGGAATATTTACGGCGGGATCGAAGCTGCGGATATCACGATAGAGATCGCGGAGAATGATGAGGAAGACAGGAAGGACGCGGATACCCGGCGGGTGGAGTACAGCATTTCCATGCAGACTCTGGCGGGGGAGCTGTCCTTCGACGATATGGTAGCGATTTTTAAGAAGGATGAAGAGGGAGCCTATAAAATGGAATGGGACAGCCAGGACATTTTCCCGAACCTTCAGAATACGGATAAGGTGCGCGTCGTGACGACGGAGGCGGAGCGCGGCAATATTTACGACAGAAATCATGTGGAGCTGGCCCGGGAGGGCGTGGCCTCTTCCGTGGGCCTGGTGCCTGGAAAGCTCCCGGAAGACCGAAGCGGGGCGCTGGAGCAGCTGGCGGCCCTGCTGGAGATCAGTGTGGAAAAGATAGAGAATGCCTTAAGCGCCGGCTGGGTGCGGGACGATACCTTTGTGCCCCTGCGCACGGTGGCCAAGGATGCCATGGATCTGAAGGAGCAGCTGCTGGAGATCCCGGGCGTGATGATCACGGATACGACGGTGCGCTTTTATCCATTTGGGGAAAAGGCGGCCCAGCTTACAGGCTATGTGCAGAATATCACGGCCGAGGAGCTGGAGGAGAGGGCCGGACAGGGCTACAACCAGAACAGCATCATCGGAAAGGCCGGAGCCGAGCGGGTCTACGAGGAGCAGCTGCGCCCCAGGGACGGCTATTCCATCGAGATTCTGAATGAGCAGGGCGATGTGAAGCAGACGCTTCTGGAGAAAGCGCCGGAGGATGGAGAAGACGTGATCCTTACCGTGGACATTACTCTGCTGCAGTACCTCTACCAGGAGATGGAGGGAGACGAGGGCTGCGCCGTGGCCATGGATCCGGAGAGCGGAGCGGTGCTGGCTCTGGTAAGCACGCCGGCCTATGATCCGAATGATTTTGTGATGGGCTATACCACAAGCGCCTGGGAGGCGGTCAATACGGACGAGACGCAGCCCCTGTATAACCGCTGGCTGGCAGCCTGGGTTCCGGGCTCCTCCTTTAAGCCGGTGACGGCGGCGCTGGCTCTGACGGCAGGCACCCTGGACCCGGAGGAGGATGTGGAAAACGATGGAGTTTCCTGGCAGCTGGACGAGAGCTGGGGCAGCTACTATGTGACGACTCTGGAGGACTATCCGGTCAAGAATCTGGAAAACGCGCTGGTGCATTCGGACAATATTTATTTCGCCAAGGCGGCTGTGGGGCTGGGAGCGGAGGGCTTTGCGGAAGGTCTGAATTCCCTGGGCTTTGGAGAAGAGCTGCCCTTTGATTTTGAACTGACAGCCTCCGCCTTCGGGACAGAGGGGAAGATTGCTTCCGATATGGATCTGGCGGACAGCGGTTACGGACAGGGAAAGCTTCTGGTGAATCCGCTCCACCTGTCTTCCATGTATTCCGCTCTGGTCAATGGCGGAGACATGGTGCGGCCTTACCTGACGGAGGGCCAAGAGACTGCGTACTGGAAAGAAGGCGTGTTTACGCCGGAGGCTTCGGAGACGGTGCTGCAGGCTCTGTACCAGGTGGTGGAATCGGAGGAAGGGACGGCCCATGAGGCTTACCGGAGCGAATACCGGCTGGCCGGAAAGACAGGCACGGCGGAGCTCAAGGCTTCCCAGGACGACACGACAGGCACGGAGCTGGGCTGGTTCGTGGGGCTCTGCACGGAGGATACGGACAGACCGCTTCTGATTACCATGATGATTGAGGACGTCAAGGGGCGCGGAGGCAGCCATTATGTGGTGCCGAAGGTGATGGCAGGCTTCGACGCCTGGATGCTGGGAAAAGCGCCCGAGTTCCAGGCGGCGGATACGGGCGCTGCGACAGATAATGCAGATAATGGCTGACGCCGGAGCCTGATCCAGGAAAGAAAGGATAGAGATGATATTAGCGATCGACGTAGGAAATACGAATATAGAAATCGGCTGTATCCGGGGCGGGGAGATTGTCTTCGTAGAGCGCATTCATACGGATGGAACGAAATCTGAGCTGGAATACGCCATCAGCATGAAGACGGTGCTTGAACTGTATGGAGTAGATCGAAAGGAGCTGGAAGGCGGGATCATTTCTTCCGTAGTTCCGCCTCTTACCAATGTGCTCCGCCGCGCCGCTTCCAAGGTGACGGGACGGGAGATTCTGGTGGTAGGTCCCGGCGTCAAGACCGGCTTAGATATCCGCATCGACAATCCGGCTCAGCTGGGCACCGGCCTGGTGGTGGGAGCCGTGGCGGGAGTGGAGGAGTACAGCTGTCCTCTGGTGATTATCGATATGGGAACGGCGACGACCTTCACCGTGGTCAACGAAAAGAAGCAGGTGGTGGGCGGCATGATTATGCCCGGCGCCGGAGTTTCCCTGGACGCGCTCATCAGCCGTACCTCCCAGCTTCCCAAGATCAGTCTGGATCCGCCGAAAAAATTCATCGGCAGCAATACGGTGGAATGTATGAAAAGCGGCGTGATCTACGGAAACGCAGTCTGCCTGGACGGCATGATAGCCAGGGTGGAGGAGACGCTGGGCCAGAAGGTGACGGCTGTAGCCACCGGAGGCATGGCGAAATATATCGTTCCCCACTGCAGGACGCCGATCTGCCTGGATGACGCGCTGCTCCTGAAGGGGCTGCGGCTGATTTATCAGAGAAATCAATAGCAAAGAAGCCCCGGAAAAGATCCGGACAAGTCCCGCAGGCGTCAGGAACCCCGGGAGCTTCCCGGAGCGCCCTTGTGGATGGCGTTCTCTCCGTATCTGCGGCGGATCGCTTCCATGGCGGCGTCCAGCTTTTTCAGCTTTTCGGGGGAAGGGGCAGTGCTGGCATCTTCCCTTTTCTGTGCCGGTTTTTTGGAAAGGGCAGCCGGGGAAGCTGGCGCTTCAGCGGGAGGCGGTTCCGGCAGATCAAAGATAGAGAGCTGCACAGGCTCGCCCTCCGCGGTGAGCTTCGAGGAGCGCACGCCCAGGAGGCGCACCGGACGGCCGTCCCACAGCTCGTCGAACAGGGAGCAGGCCAGGCGGCAGATGTCGCCGGCGCTGTTCACAGGCGACAGGGCCTGGGTCTGGTGGGAAGACTTTGTGAAATCATAATACTTGATCTCTACCGTGACGGTGCCGGCCAGCTGGCCGGCCTTTTTCAGGCGGCGGGACACGCTTTCCGACAGCTCCAGGAGAATCTCGTGAGCCCTGCCTGCCTCCGTGACGTCCTCCGAGAGCGTGGTGGAATTGCCGACGCCCTTCGCTTCCTGCCTTTTCGTCACCACAGGAGAGGGATCGATGCCGTTGGCGTATTCCCACATCAGGGTCCCGTGGCTTTTGAAATGGGCGTTCAGAAAAGCCGGATCCGACCGGGCCAGATCGCCGATGGTGAGGACGCCCAGGCTCTTAAGCTTCGAAGCGCTCCGCCCGCCCACCATGAAAAGCTCCGACACAGGCAGGGGCCACATCTTTGCTTCGATCTCTTCCGGGTACAGGGTATGGACCTTTCCGGGCTTTTCAAAATCGCTGGCCATCTTCGCCAGCACCTTGACGGTGGAAATCCCTACGTTTACCGTAAATCCAAAGCGCGCGAAGATCCGGTCCCGGATGCGGCCCGCGGCTTCCTCGGGAGAAGCGTAGAAGCGTGCTTGGGAGGTAAAATCCATATAACACTCGTCGATGGAGACCTGTTCGAGCTCAGGGGAGAATTCCTCGGTGAGAAGTCTTATCATGGCGCGGCTGTACTCCCGGTAAAGCCTGTGATCCGGAGAGGCCATGACAAGGCCCGGACATTTGCGCAGAGCAGCGGCCACAGGCTCCCCGGTCTGGATACCGTATTTCTTCGCAGGGATGGATTTGGCCAGGACTACGCCGTGGCGGCTCTTCTCATCTCCTCCAATGATGGAGGGAACGGTCCGCAGATCCGTAGAGCTCCCGTTCTTTAGCTGCTCCAGGGCGGTCCAGCTCAGGTAGGCGGAATTCACATCAATATGGAAAATGATTCGTTCCCGTTCAGGCATAAGGACAGCCCTCCTTCCTGTCTGCATTATAACACGGAGAACATATGTTTGCAACTGCTGACTGAAATGTTCCTATTTACAGTCCTGATTCAGAAATGATACAAAATGTCGGTTTGACAGGCCCTGCAGAAAGGGGTAGACTGAAAAAAGCAGAATAAACATGAACAGCGCAGGGAAAGAAGGGATTTTCAGCATGTATAACGCAGCGTCGAAGAAAGCAGAAGAATTTATTGACCATGAGGAGATCCTGGCGTCGATCGAGTACGCCCAGGAAAATAAACATAACCGGCCCTATATTGAATCGCTGATCGAGCGGGCGGCGGACTGCAAGGGCTTAAGCCACCGGGAAGCCATGGTGCTCCTGGAATGCGAGGAGCCGGATCTGGTGGAGCGGATGTACCATCTGGCCCGGGAGATCAAGCAGAAATTTTACGGCAACCGGATCGTGATGTTCGCGCCGCTGTACCTGTCTAATTACTGTGTGAACGGCTGCACTTATTGCCCTTATCACGCGAAGAACAAGCATATCGCCAGGAAGAAGCTGACCCAGGAGGAGATCCGCCGGGAGGTGATCGCCCTTCAGGATATGGGGCACAAACGCCTGGCCCTGGAGACCGGCGAGGATCCGGTCAACAATCCCATTGAATATGTCCTGGAGAGCATCAAGACGATTTACAGCATCCAGCATAAGAACGGGGCCATCCGCCGGGTGAATGTGAATATCGCGGCGACGACGGTGGAGAATTACCGGAAGCTGAAGGAGGCCGGCATCGGCACCTATATCCTGTTCCAGGAGACCTACCATAAGGAAAACTACGAGAAGCTGCATCCCACCGGGCCCAAGCACGATTACGCCTGGCACACGGAGGCCATGGACCGGGCCATGGAGGGCGGTATCGACGACGTGGGAATCGGCGTACTGTTCGGCCTGAATATGTACCGCTATGACTTCGTGGGACTTCTGATGCACGCGGAGCACCTGGAGGCGGCCTGCGGCGTAGGCCCCCACACCATCAGCGTGCCCCGGATCCGCAACGCGGACGATATCGACGCCTCCACCTTTGAGAACGCCATTTCCGACGAGCTGTTCGCGAAGATTGTGGCGGTGATCCGCATCGCGGTTCCCTACACAGGCATGATCATTTCCACCCGGGAGTCCAAGGCTACCAGAGAGAAGGTGCTGGATCTGGGCGTGTCCCAGATAAGCGGCGGCTCCCGCACCAGCGTGGGCGGCTATGTGGAGCCCGAGGAGGAAGAGGAGAATTCTGCCCAGTTCGACGTGAGTGACACCCGCACCCTGGACGAGGTGGTGAACTGGCTGCTGGAGCTGGGCTATATCCCGAGCTTCTGCACAGCCTGCTACCGGGAGGGCCGCACAGGCGACCGCTTTATGACCCTGGTGAAATCGGGTCAGATCGCCAACTGCTGCCAGCCGAACGCGCTGATGACGCTCAAAGAATACCTGGTGGATTACGCGTCTGAGGATACGAGAGAAAAAGGCGAAAGAGTGATTGCGGAAGAGCTTGGGAAGGTAAAGAGCGATAAGATCCGCGCCATCGCGGCCCGCAATCTGGAGGAGATCGAGCATGGAAAACGGGATTTCAGATTCTAGCCGGGATTTCTGGACTGCCTCGAGAAAATACGGACGGGCCGGGGAGCATGACGGGCTGCAGTCCCAGGAGGAGGAAGACGACAGATACTATACGCAGAAATTTGACGCCCGCTGTCCGGTGGACGCCTCCAAAGTAGTACATACCGTACAGTTCCGCAAGGCCACCTGTACCCGGGTGGACGACACGGTGGAGGATTTCCGCTGCAGCAGGGACAGCAAATGCGTAAAATGCACGGAGAATTACCGCTGAGGCGACGAGTGCGCATGTGGGTGGGGCGGCTGCAAATAGTGGGGCGGCTGTAAGTAGTAACGCAGCTGTAAATAGCAACGCAGCTGTAAATAGCAACGCCGGGGCAGAAGAAAAAGCTTTGCTTTTTTACCGGTGTCACAGTATAATAAGGATAGTGTGTATAAAAGTTCAGCCATACGGAGGCAGCCCGCTTCCGTCTGGCTGTTTCTGTCCTGTTATCATAAAAGAACGAGGTAAAGAAAGATGGAAAAGAAAAAAGTAGTACTTGCTCTGGGACATAAGGCGCTGGGAACCACCCTGCCGGAGCAGATGACAGCCGTAAAGGGCGCGGCGAAGGCCGTGGCGGATCTGGTGGAGGAGGGCTGCCAGCTGGCGATCTGCCACAGCAACGCCCCTCAGGTAGGCATGATTCATACAGCGTTGAATGAATTCGGAAAGGTACATCAGGATTATACCTTTGCGCCCATGTCGGTCTGCTCCGCCATGAGCCAGGGCTATATCGGATACGACCTGCAGAACGCCATCCGGGAGGAGCTTCTCTCCAGGGGGATCTTAAAGCCGGTGAGCACGATTATCACGCAGGTAGTGGTAGATCCCTATGACGACGCCTTCGCGGAGCCGATCAAAGTAATCGGCCGCTATATGACTGCGGAGGAAGCGGCCGCGGAGGAGGAAAAAGGCAACTTCGTGGTGGAAGAGAAGGGAAAGGGCTTCCGCCGGATCGTGGCGGCCCCCAAGCCCAAGGATATCGTAGAGATAGACGCCATCCGGGCGCTTCTGGCCGCGGATCAGATCGTGATCGCCTGCGGCGGAGGCGGGATCCCGGTGCTGCGCCAAAGGAACCGCCTGAAGGGCGCCAGCGCTATCGTGGAAAAGGATTACGCCAGCGGGAAGCTCGCGGAGCTTCTGGACGCGGACATGCTGATGATTCTGACCGGCCAGGAGAAGATGGCGATCAATTATGGAACGGATCGGGAAAAACAGCTGGATGTGGTAAGTCCGGAAGAGGTGGAGGAGTACGCTGCGGCGGGCCAGTTCCCGAGAGCTTCCATTTTGCCGAAGATGGCGGCGGGTGCCTCCTTCGTGTCTGGCCGCGAGGGCCGCGTGGCAGTGATCGCGGAGCTTACGAAGGCCCGGGAAGCGCTTTATGAGAAGGCGGGAACGGTTATCAGAAGATAGGTATCAGAAGATAAAGGATGAATTATGGAAGAAAAGATACAAAAGAGCCTGATTCTCCTGTTTTCGGGCGTCTTTGCCGTAATCTGGATAACATTATGGTTTACGGTGGCGGTTTATATGAATCAGAGCAAAAAAATATGTCTTTTGGCGTTGTTTCTGCTGATCCTTTTTCTGGCCGCAGCATTCTTGACTATCAGGCTTTCCCAGAGGCTTCGGAATTCCAGAAGGCTTTGGCGGATTCTTTCCTGCGTTCTGCTGGTTTTGATGGCAGCCGGACTTTTGTACGCAGGAATGGAGCTGAAGGTGTATCCGGGCTGGGACTTCGGTTCTGTGTACCAGGGAGCCGTGGAAATCGTGGAGGACGGAGCTTTTTCGGATAACAGCAACTGGTACTTTACCACATATCCCAATAACGTGGCAGTCTGTATGTTCCTGGCGGCCTTTTTTAAGGTGTTTGGAGGTCTGTGCTCCTATATTACTCTCGGGATTCTGCTGAACGTATTTTTGATTCTGCTGGGAATGGTGTTTACATTTTTTCTGGCTGAGAAGCTTTATGGGAGCAGGGCGGCATTTCTGGTGATGCTTGTCTGCGCCTTGTTCCTGCCCTTCTATATGCACGCGCCGATTTTTTATACGGATACCTTTGCGCTTCCTTTCGTGACAGGAGCCCTTCTGTCTTACCAGTACAGGAAAAAGGACGCGCGGAGGCTGATCCTCACAGCGGCGGTGCTTGCGGTGGGCTATAAGGTAAAGGGGAGCGTGGGCGTGATTCTGCCGGCTCTGCTGATTCATATCTGGCTCCACAGGGAATCAGCAGTGGAGCGCATGAAAAAAAGCATGCTGCTGTTAGTCCCCTTTCTGCTTTTAGTGGGATTCCTGACGGTAATTCCGGGGAAAATGTCATTTTTTGATGCCTCAGACAGAGAGAAAAACGAGTTTCCGCTGGAACACTGGGTAGCCATGGGGCTGGTGGACAGCGGCGGCTATAATGCGGACGTCTATTGGATGACAGCTTCCACAGAAGGAAAAGAGGCCAAGAAAGTGGTGGACAGGCAGTTTATTCGGGATACGCTGGAAGGATATGGTGTATCGGGAATGCTGGAACATCTAAAAGAAAAGGTGGAATTTACCTGGGGCGACGGCGTATACTTTGCGCCGGAGAAGCTGAAACGGGATCCTGTGAAGACAAGCTGGCTCCATTCCTGGGTGCTGTATGACGGCGCGGACTACCAGAAGACGTACCGGTACTGCAGTGCCGCTCAGCTGCTGATCCTGGGTGGAATCCTGCTTTCCGTATTATGCAATTTTCTCAGCAAAGGGGAGGTGCGGGAGGTCCAGGCCATGCAGCTGGCGGTGTTTGGACTGTTCTTATTCCTGCTGATCTGGGAGACGCGCTCCCGGTATCTGGTGAACTTCGTGCCGGTATTCCTGCTTTTGGGAGCGGATGGGCTGCGGGAAGTGCTAAAAATCTTGCCCTTCCGGCATTTTAATGATATACTACTGCTGAAAACAGCATCTGCATGATGCGAGGTACGATCGAAACAGGAGGAAATTTTCAATATGAGAACCTATCTCGTCACCGGTGGAGCGGGCTTCATCGGTTCCAACTATATTCATTATATGTTCCGTAAATACGGGGATTCCATCCGTATTATCAATGTAGACGCCCTGACCTACGCAGGCAACCTGGAGAACTTAAAGGACGTGGAGAACCAGGAAAACTACACCTTTATCAGGGCGGATATCCGTGACCGGGAAGCTATTGAGAAGATCTTTGAGGAGAACGATATCGACCGTGTGGTGCATTTCGCGGCGGAGAGCCATGTGGACCGCAGCATCCGCAACCCGGAGATCTTCGTGGAGACGAACGTGCTTGGCACCCTGGTGATGCTGAACGCGGCGAAGAAGGCCTGGGAGCTGCCGGACGGAACCTACAAGGAGGACAAGAAGTTCCTTTATGTGTCCACCGACGAGGTGTACGGTTCTCTGGAAGAGGGAGATACCTATTTCTATGAGACGACGCCTTTTGCGCCCCACAGCCCCTATTCCGCCAGCAAGGCTTCCGGAGACATGCTGACGAAGGCGTACTGGGATACCTACCGGTTCCCCATCAATATCACCAGCTGCAGCAATAACTACGGCCCCTATCAGTTCCCGGAGAAGCTGATCCCGCTGATCATCAACAATGCGCTGCAGGGCAAGAAGCTGCCCGTCTACGGCGACGGAAAGAACGTCCGCGACTGGCTCTATGTGGACGACCACGCGAAGGCCATCGACATGGTGCAGGAAAAGGGACGCCTGGGCGAGCGCTACAATATCGGCGGCCACAACGAGAAGCAGAATATCGAGATTATCCATATCATCCTTGATACCCTGCAGGAGATGCTGCCGGACGAGGATCCGAGAAAGAAGCTGGTGAGCAAAGATCTGATCACCTATGTGACAGACCGCAAGGGCCATGACCGCCGCTACGCCATCGCTCCGGACAAGATTAAGGAAGAGATTGGCTGGTACCCGGAAACCATGTTCAAGGACGGCATCCGCCTGACGATCCAGTGGTATTTCGAGCATGAGGACTGGATGAAGAACGTGACCAGCGGCGATTATCAGAAATATTATCAGGAAATGTATCAGGATAAATAAGAGGACACGGACAGGGAGGTATGCGCAATGAAGGGAATAATTCTGGCAGGAGGAGCCGGCACCCGGCTTTATCCGCTGACCAAGGCGATTTCGAAGCAGATTATGCCGGTATATGACAAGCCCATGATTTATTATCCACTGTCTACGCTGATGCTGGCAGGCATCCGGGAGGTGCTGATTATCTCCACGCCCCGGGATCTGCCGGTGTTTCAGGAGCTGTTCGGCGACGGCTCCCAGCTTGGCATGCAGATGAGCTATGCGGTGCAGGAATATCCGAGAGGGCTGGCGGACGCCTTCCTGATCGGAGAGGAATTTATCGGAGACGACCGGGTGGCCCTGGTTCTGGGCGACAATATTTTCTATGGCCAAAGCTTCTCCCAGGTATTGAAGCGCGCGGCGGAGCGGGAGCATGGAGCGACCATCTTTGGCTATTATGTAAAGGATCCCAGAGAGTATGGCGTGGTAGAGTTCGACGCGGACGGGAAGGCACTCTCTATCGAGGAAAAGCCGGAGCATCCGAAGTCCAATTACGCCGTTCCGGGCCTGTATTTCTATGACAACGACGTGATCGAGATCGCGAAGGGTGTGAAGCCCTCCGCCAGAGGCGAGATCGAGATCACCAGTATCAATAACGAATACCTCCGCAGAGGAACGCTTCAGGTGGAGACCCTGGGACGGGGCTTCGCATGGCTGGATACGGGAAATCATGACGCCCTCCTCGACGCGGCGGATTTCGTGGCGGCCTTCCAGAAGCGCCAGGGCATGTATATCTCCTGCATCGAGGAGATCGCCTACCGCAGAGGATTTATCGGCAGGGAGCAGCTGCTGGAGCTGGCCCAGCCGCTTCTGAAGACGGCCTACGGACAGTACCTGGTGGATGTGGCCAATGGATTATAAGCCTTAGAGGGAGAAACGCAAGAAAATGGGAAAGATAACAGTAGAGACCTGTCCCATCGAGGGACTGAAGGTCATCACGCCCGCCGTCTTCGGCGACGAGCGCGGCTATTTTATGGAGACCTACAACTATAACGATTTTAAGGAGGCAGGGATCGGCCTGACCTTTGTGCAGGACAACCAGTCCTCCTCCAAAAAGGGCGTGCTGCGGGGCCTGCACTTCCAGATCAACCATCCCCAGGATAAGATTGTCCGGGTGGTCAGCGGCGAGGTTTTCGACGTGGCGGTGGATCTGCGGGAGGGCTCTTCGACTTATGGACAGTGGTACGGCGTGCGTCTTTCCGCTGAAAATAAGAAGCAGTTTTTCATCCCGAAGAATTTCGCCCACGGCTTCCTGGTGCTCTCGGATTACGCGGAGTTCGCCTATAAGTGCACGGACTTCTATCATCCGAACGACGAGGGCGGCATCATCTGGAACGATCCGGATATCGGCGTAGAGTGGCCGATTCCCGAGGGCATGGAGCTTGTCATGTCCGAGAAGGATCAGAAATGGGGCGGCTTAAGGGAGTTGAAGAGATAAGATGGCAGAAAAGATACAGCTGACCGCGGAGGTCTT
>CALWQJ010000029.1 GCA_944383645.1 uncultured Merdimonas sp. | reverse complement strand
ACAGCTCCCGCGCCCGCTCCAGCTCCTTTTCCGCTGCCGCGTCCACCTGCCGCCACAGCTCCTTGATCAAAAGCACCGAGAGCGGCCCCAGAAGGATCCCGCCGAAGCCATAGAGCTTCACGCCCGCGTACACGCTGGCCAGGATCACCACCGGCAGGATTCCCAGCCGCCCGCCTATCAGCTTCGGCTCCAGGAGCTCCCTGGTAAGGACGCAGATCCCATAGGTAGCCGCCAGGATCAGGGCCGCCGTATAATTTTTCTGGAAAAAGACCAGAATCAGGATCCAGGGGAGAAATACCGTTCCCGTCCCGAATACGGGCAGAGCGTCCAGCGCCCCCACGCCAATCCCGGCCAGCAGCGGATTGGCGGAAACGCCGGAAATCCACAGTCCCGCCACGCACAGCAGCATGATCACTCCCATGATAATGCACTGGGCCCGCAGATAGCCGCCCACGGAGCGCAGGATCCCCCGGATGACAAACGCCAGGCGCTCATACGCCGGCCAGCTTCTTCCCACAGCGCGGATTTTTTCAAAGTCCGCCGCCGTCAGCAGCACCGCGACGCCCGTGACAAGGAGGGCCGCCGCCCAGGAGCCCGCTCCCTTCAGGAACTCCCAGGAACCGCCGAAGGCTCCCGGCAGGATATTCTGCCGGGCGTGATCCCGGAACACATTCAGCTGATCCGTCACAAAGACCCGGACGTCCTCGGTCTCCAGCTGCATCAGGCCGCCGATGCTCTCGCAGCATTCATCCAGGAGGCGCTTTGCTTCCCCCGGGCTGGAAAGCCGCTCCGCCGCCCACCGGAAAAGCCCGCCCAGTCCCTTCCCCAGCCAGACTCCCCCTGCCGCCAGAAGGGCGGACATCGCAAGCAGGAGGAGCCCCATGGAAAAAGCCGGTTTGATATGGAAGCGCCGCTGCAGCCACTTAAGGGCCGGCCAGCACCAGCATACCAGCAGGGCCGCAAGAAAAAACGGAACCAGAAGAGGCACCAGGTACTTCATTCCCAGGTAAACGCCTGCTATGATTCCGATTTTCTTCCATATGATCTGAGTTTTCCACATCCGCTCCATGGGCGCCCCTCTCCTCTCCACAGCCTGCTGTCCCTGTCAGGCCGGAGGAATCCCTGAAAAAATCCTCCGCGCCTTCCGCCGCCTGAGAGTAGTATGCGCCCGAAAACGGTTTTTCAGCCTGTTACATTCATCCAGAAGAAAGGTCCCTCTGTGGAATACAATGTGGATAACTCGCTATTTTGTGGATAAAAAAGTGGAAAACACAGGATTTTGTGGTTTGATCTCAAATTCCATCCGTTTTCCGCCGGCGGAATGCCGAAATTTCAGCCGGTATGCACAGAGGGCCGGGAAGGAGTTGTCCACATTTTCCACATGGCCCCCGGCCTCAGCCGGGCCATACTTTCGATCCCCCGCCAGGGGCGTCCCGCGCCCCGCCATCTGCACGCGGATCTGATGGTGGCGGCCTGTCTCCAGGCGGATTTCCACCAGCTCCAGTCCTTCCTTCCGCTCCAGGATCCGATAGCGCAGAACTGCCTTTTTCGCCCCTGGATGAGAGGCGGGAACAATCTTTGAACGGTTCTCCCGGCTATTTTTGCACAGCCAGTCCACACACTCCGTCCAGTTTTCCACCTTTTTTTCCACATTTCCCAGGGGTTTTCCACATAGATTCTGACAATTCCGGTTTTCCACACCTGAGTTATCCACAACACGGCGGACGGCCAGGTAGGTTTTCTCCATTTTGCGCTCCGCCGACTGCCGGCTTAGGGCAGCCGCAGCCGCCGGCGTCAGCGCGAACACCACCAGCCCCTCCACCGGCTGGTCCAGACGGTGGATAATTCCCAAATAAGGCGCGCCCTTTCCCGGATTCTTTTCATACAGATAATTTTTTACCAGACTTTCGCAGTCCTTCGCGCCCACGCGGGCGCTCTGAACGGGAACACCCGCTGGCTTGTACAAAACCAGCAGGTGCTCATCCTCATAAATGATATTTAATTTCATATCTTACAGTCTCTTCAGAAGCTCCTCGCGCTCCTTCTCATAGCCCGGCTTTCCAAGCAGAGCGAACATGTTCTTCTTGTAAGCCTCTACGCCCGGCTGATTGAACGGGTTCACGCCCAGGATGTATCCGCTGACGCCTACCGCGAACTCAAAGAAATAGAAGAGCTGGCCCAGGCAGTACTCATCCTGGCAGGGAATATTGATCCGCAGGTTCGGCACATTGCCGTCGGTGTGGGCCAGAACGGTTCCGTTCATGGCGTTCTTATTTACGAAGTCCACGGTCTTTCCGGCCAGATAGTTCAGACCGTCCAGATCCACAGCCTCCTCCTGAATGGTAATCTCAGCGGGGCTTTCCTCCACGTTCAGCACAGTTTCAAACAGATTGCGCTGGCCGTCCTGGATCATCTGTCCCATGGAGTGCAGGTCTGTGGACAGATCTACCGCCGCCGGGAAGATTCCTTTCTGGTCCTTGCCCTCGCTCTCGCCGTAGAGCTGTTTCCACCACTCGGATACATAGTGCAGACTGGGCTCATAGTTTGCCAGAACCTCGATCACCTTGCCCTTGCGCAGCAGAATATTGCGGACAGCCGCGTACTGCATGGCGCTATTCTCCTCGAAGGGCGCGTTCAGCGCTTCCTCTCTAGCGGCCGCCGTGCCTTCCATCAGCTTCTCGATATCCGCGCCGCTGACCGCGATCGGGAGAAGTCCCACAGCCGTCGTCACGGAGAAACGTCCTCCTACGTCGTCCGGTACCACGAAGGTCTCATAGCCCTTCTCATCGGATAACTTCTTAAGCGCTCCTCTGGCCTTGTCCGTCGTCGCGTAGATTCTCTTCGCCGCTTCCGCGTCGCCGTATTTCTTCTCCAGCATCTCCTTGAAGATACGGAAAGCGATAGCCGGCTCTGTGGTCGTACCGGATTTGGAAATCACATTGACAGAGAAATCGCGGTCGCCGATGACGTCCATCAGATCCTTTATATATTTGCTGCTGATGCTGTTTCCTACAAAATAAATCTCCGGTCCCTTGCGGACTTCCTTGGAAACCACGTTATAGAAGCTGTGCTTCAGGAACTCAATGGCCGCTCTGGCTCCCAGGTAGGAACCGCCGATGCCGATGACCACCAGAACCTCGGAATCGCTGCGGATCTTCTCCGCCGCCTTCTGAATTCTCGCAAACTCTTCCTTGTCATAGTTGACGGGAAGGTCTACCCAGCCAGTAAAATCATTTCCAGCTCCCTTGCCTGACACGAGAAGCTCCTTCGCGTTCTCCGCGATCGCCTTCATGCTCTCAATCTCATTTCCGCCGATTACATTCAGTGCCTTGGAATAGTCAAATGAAATCTTATTGCTCATTTTCGTTTTCTTCCTTTCTTCGCGCCGGCTTATGCGGCCCTCTGTTCTTATTCTAGCAAATGCTCCCATGCGGATCAAGTGACAGCGCGAAAATTCAGCCTAAAAATTCGGTTAAAACTTCATTCAGGACCTGCTCCTCCGAGGCGCTCAAGGCTGTCTTCTGCGGCTGCTTTTCCCCGTCCTCCCGCGGCTGCCGCGCCGCTCTCTGCTCTTCCTCCTGAAAATTCGGAAAGCTCTCCGACGCCCGTGTATTCAGGCTGCTGCGCAGGAGCTCCCGTTTATTCTCCTTTACGATTCCCGCAATCTCCCGCACGTCCGCCCACAGATACAGAAGCAGAACCAGCAGCACCGCCCAGGCGATTATCATAAAAATACGAAACATTTTATTCCTCCCCGCTTGTCCCGGTTTTCCTCTTGATTCTTCCATTATACTCCCGGACCGCGCCGGAAAAAAGAGCAGGCCTTCGCCGGAACCTGAGCCAATCCGACAAAATGCCTGCTCTTTTCTAAAATTCTTCCGGAAATAATTCTTCCAGGAATGCTTCCCGAAGCCTTCTCTGAAATTCTTCCGGACTTTTCCGAAGCAGTCCCTAAAATACATCCTCGGGAATCCGCGATACGAAATTCTCCACCAGTCTCACGCTGTGCTCGATAGCCTTCTTCTCGAATTCCGGATAATCCATCGCAGCGCTGTCATCCGCCTTGTCCGAAATGGCACGGATAATCACGAAAGGTACCCGGTTCAGGTACGCGGCCTGCGCGATCGCTCCCCCCTCCATCTCGGTACAGTATCCGCCCGTCCAGGACGCGATCTCCTCTTTTACCTCCCGGCCCGCCCCAAACTGATCGCCTGTCACGATCCGACCCACGAAAGCCTGGATGTCCGGATTCACCTCCGCGCAGGCCGCCTGCGCCATCCGGATGAGCTCCGGGTCCGCCGGAAACGCCACGGTATCCATGCGCGGAATCTCTCCCCGGGCGTAGCCGAAGGAGCGGGCGTCCATGTCGTGCTGCAGAGCGTCGGAGGAAATCACCACATCGCCGATATTGATCTCCGCCTTCAGCGACCCGGCAATTCCCGTATTAATCAGTCGGTTCACATTGAACACATCCACAAGAATCTGCGCGCAGAGCCCCGCGTTCACCTTGCCGATGCCGCTGCGCACCAGCACCACTTCCTTCCCGTTCAGCCGTCCCTGGTAAAACTCCATGGACGCCTTCTTCACTACGACCTCTATCTCCATCTTCTCCTTCAGAAGAACGATCTCTTCCTCCATCGCCCCGATAATGCCTGTCCGTCCCATAATCAACCTCCCTTTTCCACACGAATTCTGTTCGTTTCCATCTATTTTACCAACTGGAGCGTATAATTTCAACCCGTTTCAAACTCGTTTCGGGATCAGAAAGACCGGCAGGGATGTACCGCCCTGCCGGTCTTCTGATTTTGCAGTCTTTTAAAGGTTTAAAGGTGTGTTAGAATTTTGGTTGGTTTGTGTTTTCAGTTTCTTTTTTCGTTATCAAGTGTGTTACCTTATATAAGGATATAAGGATTTTTGTTCCATATTCAGTTGTCTTTTGTAAAGTGCCAGGCCTCACCGGTTTTTGGAGGTTGTGGTATAGGTGGGATGCCTGGCGGGTGATGTGTGATTAGGATGCCTGCATTGCGTAGGTCTGGGTGTCGGTGGTTTCTGTCGTGGAGCCTTCAGTAACGCTATGGACGCCACGGACCATATACCACCAGCCGGACGTTACAGAAATATTGGATTTACTACCATAGCAGGATCTAGTATTTTCCTCTGTATAGTAGTAGCTACCAATTGTGCCATACCCCGTCGTTCCATTTGTACTTTCGTCCAAATAAACCGCTACTTTTACTGTATCACATACAGAACGTGCATCTGTAGAACCAGATACATTCACTTTTCCTTTTCCTGCTTCCACTAATCCCACAGTTCCTCTGATTAAATAGGTTCCTCTGGAAATGCCATACCATGTATCAATTACCTCATCTTCCATTGTAGTATAAACATGGTATCCAGGTGGTACTATTTCTTCTGCTCGGCTTGTCAATTCCTGACTATTCCATATGCATACACCCAAAAAGAGGCTTAATCCAATTACAAATACTTTTTTCAGCCTTTTCATTCATCTCTCCCCCCTTTCTTTTCATATTACAGTAATTTCTGCAATATGAATACGAATAATCAATTTAAAATCATATATCTGTAAAGAAAATTCCTTTTACTATTTCTTTTAAATTATCTAAAGCTAAATCTGACATGATTTGATAATAGGCATTTCCATGTTCCATTTCAACTATATAATAAGCAGGCAGTTCATTTCCATCTATTTCCGATATAATTACTTTTTTTGCGTCACGAAATAATTCTACAGTATCGACCATTCTTCCATCTACTTGCATATCAAAAACAGCAATAGTACTCTGCTTATTTTCATAAACCGTTAGGAATTCATCTCCATATTCAAACTCCATTCGGGCTTCACCCATGTCTTCACTGATCACTACTTTTTTCAGTTCCATCCCCTTCGGTTTATATCCCAGTCTCAGCGCCAGTATTCCCAGCCGTTCCTCTATCTCATCATACGCTTCCTCTTCCGTTACTTTCAAATAGGTCTCTTTATCGCCGCTCAGAATTCGGACATTATACTCCCCATCCTCAATCTGTCCTGTGACCTCCGGCTCGAACAGTCTCTCGCCTACAGCGCCTGCACCGAGAGCCAGCAGGAGAACCGCCGCAAGCGCGGCCGCGATAAGCGTCCGCCGCCGGAAGTGGAAGATCCTCGCGCCGCCAGTCCCGGCTCTGCCCGCTCCGGAGGCTTTTTCGGCTGCTTTCCCGGCATTCTCCTTCTCCCGCGCGGCAATGCGCCGCATCAGATCCTCGTAGGAGTCGTCCGGCATGCGGAGAGAGGCGAACTCCTCATTTTCCTGCGCATGCTTTTCCAGGGCCTCAGCCTCTTCCTCTATTTCCTTTTTTATCCATCTGTGGAATTTGTCTTCCTTCATTTTCTTCCTCTTATTTCTTCCAACTATGAATTGACAGACTGATCAGAACCTATCATAATAAACATCATAAAGCATAAAAATCAAAGCATTCAGACATGACTGACTGTTTTTCACGGAGGTGGAATCATTGAAGCGAATACTTCTGACCGGCGGAGGCACCGCCGGACACGTTACTCCCAATATTGCCCTGCTGCCGGGACTCCGGGAACTCGGCTACGAGATTTCCTACATGGGCTCCTACGACGGAATAGAAAAAAAGCTGATCGAGGAATTTCAAATCCCCTACTACGGCATTTCCTCCGGAAAGCTGCGCCGCTACTTTGATCCGAAGAATTTCACGGATCCCTTCAAGGTGCTCAAGGGCTATGGCGAGGCCCGGCGCATTATCAAAAAGCTGAAGCCGGACGTGCTCTTCTCCAAGGGCGGCTTTGTGTCTGTCCCGGTGGTGCTGGCCGCCAGGCATTTTCATATTCCGACGATTATCCACGAGTCCGATCTGACTCCGGGACTGGCCAATAAGATCTGCATCCCGTCCGCCTGGAAGGTCTGCTGCAATTTCCCCGAGACCCTGCAGTATCTGCCGGCAGACAAGGCGGTGCTGACCGGATCCCCCATCCGGCAGGAGCTCCTGAAGGGCGATCCCATCCGGGCCCTGCAGTTCACGGGACTTGCGCCCGGCAAACCGGTGATCCTCGTCATGGGAGGCAGCCTGGGCGCGGCAGCCGTCAACGAGGCGGTCCGCAGCATTCTCCCGCGGCTCCTGAAGGATTTCCACGTCATCCACCTCTGCGGCAGAGATAAGATCGATCTCTCCCTGAACGGCCTGTCGGGCTATGTCCAGTATGAATACATCAAGGGCGAGCTGAAGGATCTCTTCGCTCTGTCCGACATCGTGATTTCCCGGGCGGGAGCCAACGCCATCTGCGAGCTGCTGGCCCTGCGCAAGCCGAGCCTTCTGATTCCTCTCCCCGCTGCCTCCAGCCGGGGCGACCAGATTCTGAACGCCCGCTCCTTCGAGAAGCAGGGCTTCAGCATGGTTCTGGAGGAGGAGAACATCACGCCGGATTCGCTTCTGGAAGCGGTCCGCGCCCTCTACGAGAACAGGACGGCGCTCTCAGACGCCATGGCCGCCAGCAGGCAGACCGACTCCATCCGAACCATTCTCGGACTCATCGAGGAAGCCGCCGGACAGCAGTCCTGACGGCAGCCGCGCAGACCACACAGCCGTGCCAGCTGCGCAGACTTACAGGTACTCAGACCACACAGCTGTGCAGGCACGTATGCAGCATAACGGATATAAAAGGGAACGGACAGGAAATACAGCTTCTCCTGCGTTCCCTTTTCTCTTCCGAAAGCCGTTCTTTATGATGCTTCTGCTTACAGCTCGTCATACTCCTTCTGGAAATTGTCCTTCATCCATTTCTTTGCCTTGCGGAGATAGTAGTCTATCATGCTCAGCGAGACGCCGCGCTTCTTCGCCACGACCTTTCTCGGAACTCCCAGATATTCCACCAGCATCAGGACCTCGTACCAGTCCCTGTTCTTCTCCCGCAGAGCCTTCAGCACATGACCGCACAGACGCCGGTGCTCCGCCCGCTCCAGATGGCGGGCCACCTCTTCCTCCGGCGCGCAGTCATCGCCGTCACGGGAGACGTCCGTCGGAATCTCTCTGCGGCTGCTGGCTTTCTTCTTATAATCGCTGGTCAGATGAGAGGCGACGACTATCAGCCAGCCCTTCACCATGTCCAGATTAATATCATTCTGATAACCGTACAGCCTCGCGAAGGTTTCCTGACAGATATCCTGCGCGATATGATAATCGCCGGTTCTGTCATAGACGATCTTCAGAATCATATTTTTATATTCTTCGTAAATCTCACGAAATTTCTCTTCTGCATTCACTATGATTACTCCAGGGTCCCGCCCAGAGACAAAAGCGCCGTCAGCTCTTCCTTTGCCTCATCGGTAAGGCTGCCCGGTTTCCAGCTGACTCCCACGCCGTCGCCCTGATACCGCGGAATCAGATGCAGATGGAAATGGAAGACCGTCTGTCCGGCCGCCTCTCCATTGTTCTGCACCAGGTTCAGGCCGTCGCAGCCCAGCTTTTCTTTCATATGCGCCCCGATCCTCTGCGCCAGCACCATCGCCCTTTCCAGGTGCTCCCGATCCATTTCAAACAGATTCGCAAAGTGCTCCTTGGGCACCAGCAGCGCATGGCCTCTGGACGCCGGATTCAGATCCAGAAAGCAGCGGAAATCCTCATCCTCATAGATGGTCGCGGAAGGAATCTCTCCATTGGCAAGCTTACAGAAAATACAGCTGTTCTCTTTCATAATCTCTATCTCTCCCTTTCTGCTTAAAATAAATATCATATTTTGTCGAATTCTGATGAATTCTTCTATATTGTAAAAGGATTCCTGCTATGGTAAACTCAGGTACAGGAGTGATACAAACATGGAAGACCTCAATCTTACTATCGCCAAAATGGTACACGAAATACGTAATCCCCTGACGCTGATCAGCAGCTCTCTTCAGCTTATCGAGACGACTCATCCGGAGGTCAAAGACTTTCAGTTCTGGTCTCAGACGCTGGAAGACGTAGAGTACCTGAACCAGCTTCTGGACGACCTTGCAGTGTACAGCGACGACCGCCGCTTTTTTATGTGTGAAGCAGATCTGAAGGAGATTTTTCTCTCGCTGGAGGAAAGCCTGCAGCCCTATATTCTCGCGCACAGGAAGAACCTTTCCGTCCATCTGCCGGCCCAGCTTCCGCCGGTCTTCGGAAATCCCGTCAGACTGCGCCAGGCGTTCCTGAATCTGCTCAAAAATGCCTTCGAGGCCACGGGAGAGGACGGCTGCGTATCTCTTTCCGCCAGAAAATATCTGGATCAGATCATTATCCGCGTCTCTGACGACGGCTGCGGCATGACGCCGGAGGCCCTTGCCGATCTCTTTACTCCGTTCTCTTCCCATAAAGCGGGCGGAACAGGCCTCGGCCTCGCCATCACGCAGAAAATCATCCGGGCGCATTACGGCCAGATCGACGTGACGTCCTCGCCGGGCCGCGGCACAGCCTTTACAGTCACTCTGCCCCATTTATAGTACATATTCTAGTATACTCGGGTGGATAATACAAGAAATTTTTTCGAAACGCCAGACTCGTCGCCGGTCCCGCACATGTGGTCCGGCGGCTGTCAGCTTTAGATGACATTTTCTTCCTGAGCCAGGCTTCAGGCTCAGAATTTCAGAGATTTATCGACATTTGAAATAAAAATGGTAGCTCCGCCAATCTTCAGCGTGCGCTCCGTCTCAATCATAACGTTTCCGTTATACTCCCACACCTTGCATTCTTCCTCGCGTTCCGTGCAGCTCTGACGGATATAATCCAGAAGCTCCTCCTCACGCTCCGCCTCCACGCAGATCAGCAGCGTGATATTCTTTTTATTCGAATAGAGTCCTTCCGTCTGAAACTTCGTCGCCCGGACGCGGTTCCGGATCAGCAGTCTTGCCAGAGGCTCAAAATCCTGCTCCTGCACAATCACGATCATCAGCTTCATGTCTGTCTCCTCCTGCATTTGACGGCGCATAAAGCCGGGCAAAGGGCCAGGCGCGCCGCGGATAGTTCAAACCAAAGTATAGCCGACTTCCTGTCAAATTACAACCGTTTTATGCGGTTTTTAACGCAGGCTTGATAAGCGGGAAGCAAAGAAAAAAGCACCGACCCCGCGCTCCATGGCGCAAAACCAGTGCCCTGCGTGCGCGATCAGGGGTTCGAACCCTGGACACCCTGATTAAGAGTCAGGTGCTCTGCCAGCTGAGCTAATCGCGCATCTTTTATTTTTTCGTTGTTCCTCAACGCAAAAGTTATTATACTGTATCAGTTTCAAAAATGCAAGTACTTTTTTTATAATTTCTTGATTTTTTTTTCAGGATTATATAGAATGAAGAAAATGCGGCGTCAGAAGAGGCCTTCCGGCGCCCATGAGACACCAAATGGAACACCAAATACAGAAGTTCAAAGGAGCAGATAAGTGAGACTGAAGCATATCAAAGGAGCAGAAGAGGCGGTCGCCCGGAGCCCCTTCGTCATTCACGACGCGAAGGAGCGGCCAGGCGCCTGGAGACAGCTGTTTGGAAATGAAAATCCCATCCATATGGAGATCGGCATGGGAAAGGGACGGTTCCTGATGGAGCTGGCGGCCCGGAACCCGCAGATCAATTACATCGGCGTGGAGCGGTACAGCAGCGTCCTGCTGCGGGCCCTGCAGAAGATGGAGGAGGAACCACTGCCGAACCTGTATTTTCTGTGCGAGGACGCCGCGGAGCTGGAGGAATTCTTCGCGCCCGGCGAGGTTGACCGGATCTACCTGAATTTTTCGGATCCCTGGCCCAAGGCCCGCCACGCAAGGCGCCGGCTGACCTCTGTGAACCACCTGGCCCGCTACGCCGCCGTGCTGTCCGGGGAAGGACGGGTGGAATTCAAGACGGACAACGAAGCACTCTTCGACTTTTCTCTGGAAAGCGTGGAGGAAGCCGGCTGGAGGCTGCTGGAGTGTACAAGGAATCTCCATCAGGATCCGCGGATGAATGAGGGAAATATTATGACGGAATATGAAGAGAAGTTTTCCGCAAAGGGAAATCCCATCTTCAAGCTGACCGCTGTTCCGCCCCGGGACCTTCCCGGAACGGACGCCTGACAGCGGGCGGCAGACAGGGCAGGCCGCAGGCCTGCCCTTTTTTCAGATAATTTCTCATATATTTCGACATTGTGCTTGTCAAGAGGTTTTTTCGTCTTCCGCGGGTTTTCCTGCGATTTATTCAATCTGTACAAAACATCCGTTTCGATAAATACTATGTAAACCGCTCTTATGCACATACAAAAATGTGGATAATGTGGATAACTGCGTTGATAACTTTCTTTTCGGCATTTCTGTCCTGAATAAAATGTGGATAACTTTTCTCTTATCCACCCACTTTCGTTAAAAAAATGTAAACTCTCTTAAAAGTTTGTGCAAAATGTAATGCTGTCCAATTATGTATTAATTTGTCCGCTTCTGTATGTCTGACAATAGCAGAGTATTGTCAAATTATATTTCACATCGCAGGGCGCCGGTTTCCGGAAGCAGGAAAGCTTTTCTGCGTACAAAAACAGGAGCCTTCCGGCTCCTGCTGTTTTTTTATTTATAAAAATTTAGAAAATTCTTCTCACGCAGATTACATTCCTGTAATTCGCCGGAGAGGTGTACTTGATGCCTGTGGCCGCCGTGCTGGCGTGGACGATCGTATTGTTTCCACAGTAGATTGCCACATGGCCGCTGTAACAGATGATATCTCCCGGCTGCGCGTCCGCCAGGCTGACCTCATATCCCACGCCCCGCATGGCGCTGGAGGAATGGGGCAGGCTTACGCCAAAATTCGCGTAGACGCTCATGACGAAGCCGGAGCAGTCCGCGCCGTTCGTCAGGCTGGTGCCGCCGTATACATAGGGATTGCCCACGAACTGGCTGGCGAAGCTTGCGACCGCGTTTCCGCTGCTGCTGCCGGAGCCGCTGCCCACTACCGTCTGGGTGGACTCCCCTGCGGAAGAGCTTTCTACCTGGGCCTCCACCTCAGCCGCTCTTCTTCTTCCTTCTTCCTTCGCCTCTTCTTCCTCTGCCAGACGGGCTTCCTCTTCCTCTTTGGACTCTGCCTGTACAAAGTCAGTTCTCAAATCTACAAAGTCTGTGGACACCCAGCCGTCTCCTTCCTCGATGGAGACCTGCACCCAGCCGTCCTGCTCGCTGGTGACCGTCAGCTCCTCGCCTTCGCCGATCAGCCCCAGAACGCTGGCGTCCGTGCTGGCGTCCGTCCGCACACGGAGGGTCTGCGTCGTAACGGTAGCCACTCTCTCGCCCACCTCCGCAGCAAGGGCTTCCGCCTCGTCGCCGGTCACGACATAATCCGACTTCACATAGCCCGTCACGCTTCCGGAGGTAATCCTGTACCATCCGTCCGTCTCCTCCTCAATGGTGCCGGCCGATTTGTCATAAAGCTTTCCGAGAACCTCGCTCTCCTCGCTGGGCTCGCTTCTGACGTTCACATAATCGTTCACCTGCGCGATGCAGATGCCGTCATATTCGGAAGGGGTCATCTCCTCCAGTACCTTTTCGTCCGCCGCCGGGTCCGCCTCGTAGGCCTCTGTCATGACGGACGCGATCCCCTCGTCCACCGCCGACGGCAGAAGGTTCGCCGCCTCGGCGCGGGAGCCGCTGATCAGAAAGCAGAAGGCTCCTGCCAGACAAATCGCTGTATATCTATGCATTTCGTCATCATCCTCCGTAAAATACCGTACAATCCATTTTAATTATTACAAATTTGTTAAGACTTATGAAAGAATTATAACAGCATGATTTCCGCTTGTCAACCGTTTCCACCTGATTTCCTGTTGATTTCTGTCCGATTTCCTATTGACAAGGGCGGATTTCCCGCATAGAATATAGGAAACAGTAATTGTTATTATTATTGAAAGGATGTTTTTATGGCAGCATTAAAATACAGCCGTCAGAGGGAGTCCATCAAACGGTTCCTGCTCTCCCGGTACGACCACCCCACCGCGGATACGATTTATCTGCATGTGCGGGAGGAATTTCCGAATATCAGCCTGGGAACCGTGTACCGCAATCTTTCCCTCCTGACTGAGCTTGGAGAAATTATGAAAATCACCACCGACGGACCGGACCGTTTCGACGGCCACGTGGAACCCCATTCCCATTTTCTCTGCAGAAAGTGCCATTCGCTTCTCGACGTGCATCTGGAGGATGAGAGCGTCATCGACGCGCAGGCGCAGAAGAATTTCCCGGGAATCATCGACGGACATTCCGTCCTTTATTATGGAATCTGTTCTGACTGCGCCCAGTGACCGGTCCGGCAGCGTAGGAACGCGGGCCCCCGGCAGGTTTACCGCTTTACAGAAGCTTTACAGAAATTATCTCAAATATTTATAGAAATAAGGCTTGACGCGGCGGCGAATCTGTGATACATTAATGTCAGTAACAGGAATCATTACTGTTTTTGAAGCAAATCACTTATATCATATCAAAAAGAAAAGGAGAACATCATTATGAAGACATGGGTATGTACAGTATGCGGTTATGTTTGGGAAGGCGAGAATCCGCCCGAGAAATGTCCCCAGTGCGGCGTTGGCCCGGACAAGTTCAAGGAGCAGAGCGCAGGCCTTACCTGGGCGGCTGAGCATGTAGTAGGCGTAGCGCAGGGCGTAAGCGAGGATATCCTCGAGGACCTGAGAGCGAACTTCAACGGAGAGTGCTCTGAGGTAGGTATGTACCTGGCTATGGCAAGAGTGGCCCACAGAGAGGGGTATCCGGAGATCGGACTTTACTGGGAGAAGGCAGCCTGGGAAGAGGCTGAGCACGCAGCGAAGTTCGCAGAGCTTCTGGGCGAGGTCGTTACCGACAGCACCAAGAAGAATCTGGAGATGAGAGTTGCCGCTGAGAACGGCGCTACCGCAGGCAAGTTCGACCTGGCGAAGCGCGCGAAGGCCGCGAACCTGGACGCTATCCATGACACCGTTCATGAGATGGCCCGCGACGAGGCTCGCCACGGCCGCGCATTCGAGGGTCTTCTGAAGAGATACTTCGGCTAATTTCTGTAAGCTTCTCCATAAAGGGAGCGGATCCGAGAGGGTCCGCTCCTTTTTTCTTATGATTTTCTGAATCTCCTTGACATTTCAAAACAGCAGGTATAATATGAATACATCGTTACATAGTATTTAATACTACATATTAAGATATAGCTATTCTGAATGCTGTTTGAAAAGGAGGAGACACCTTATGAAATTTGAAATCAAAGATCCCGGCAGCGCGATCACACATTTCATCGGCATGCTGATGGCCGCCTTCGCAGCGACGCCGCTCCTGATCCGGGCAGCCAGCAATCCTGACCGGATCCATGTGATATCCCTGGCCGTCTTTATCGCGAGCATGATCCTGCTCTACGCGGCCAGCACCACCTACCACACCTTAAATATCTCCGAGCGGGCCAACCGGATCCTGCGGAAAATCGATCACTGCATGATCTTCGTGCTCATCGCCGGCTCCTACACGCCGGTCTGCCTGATCGTGCTGGGAGGCCGCACCGGCTATACGCTCTGCGCCCTGGTCTGGGGCGTGGCTCTGGCGGGAATCCTGCTGAAGGCCTTCTGGGTCACCTGCCCGAAATGGTTTTCTTCTATATTATATATCGCCATGGGCTGGATCTGCGTGCTGGCTTTCACACAGCTTCTGAACGCCCTCTCCCCGGCGGCCTTCGGCTGGCTGCTGGCCGGCGGCATCATCTATACGGTGGGAGGCGTCATCTACGCCCTGAAGCTGCCGATCTTCAACGCCCGGCACAAGAATTTCGGCTCCCACGAAATCTTCCATCTGTTCGTCATGGGCGGAAGCATCTGCCACTTTATCGTGATGTACGTGTTCGTGGCGCCCATGCCCCTCTGAGAGCGGCCGGGCGGCCGGGCGGCCTGGTGGCCTGGCGGCCGGGGCAAAATAGCGTTTGCAGACGGAAATCCCTTCGCTTATAATAGACGGCGGAGGGATTTTTTTATGAATTACGCCTACATACTCCGGTGCGGCGACGGCTCCTATTACGCCGGCTGGACCAACGATCTGAAAAAGCGTCTGGAGGACCACAACCTGGGCCGGGGCGCAAAATATACCCGAGCCCATCTGCCGGTCATCCTTGTATATTACGAGAGCTTTGAGACAAAGGCGGAAGCCATGAAACGGGAGGCCGCCATCAAAAAATTAAGCCGCTCCCAGAAGGAACGGCTTATCGCTTCCCGGCCCGCGCCGGATCTCTCTGTTCTGCTTTCTGCCTCTACTGAAGAAGAGCCATAGGATCGACGCTCTCCCCGTCCTTTCGGACCTCGAAATAGACGTTGCAGCCCTCCTTCGTATAGAAACGGGTGGGCTCGCTGACGTAGCCTACGGTCTCGCCTGCCTGCAGGTAGTCGCCCTCTTTTACGGGCAGCTCCTTCAGCTGGCCGTAGATCACCTCATAACCGTCTCCGATGTCCATGGTCACCGTCATGCCGGTCTCCTCCAGCGTCTCTATCTTCGTGATTTTTCCCGGAGCCGCGCTCATCACATTTTCATCCAGCGTTCCCTGAATGATAATCGCCGGGTTGTATTTGTACTGATCCAGCGTGGCGAAATAGACGGACTTGTCCATGCTGTAATCCATGAGCACGTTCCCGGCTACCGGCCAGAGCAGCTGATCCGTCTCCGGAGAGAAGGAAATCTCCGCCTGCTCAGCGGCTGCGCCTGCGGACGCGGCTGCCTGGGCCTCATCCAGGATCACGGTCTCTCCGGTCCCGGCCGGATCCGGATCCGCGTCGGCAAACTCGCTCTCCAGCTCCGCTCCGTCTATGCTTCCGTCTGCGGCCGCCGCTCCGTCTGAAGCCGCCGTCCCGTCTGCGGTTCCTGTTTCTCCCTGTCCTTCTCCCGCGCCCGCCAGGGCCTCGCCCTCCTTATCCCGGGCCGCGTTTCCGGAGGCTGCCTGCGTCTCCTCCTGCTCACGCTGCTCCTCTGCTTCCTGCTCACGCTTCGCGTCCGCCTGCGCCTGGGCCTGCTCACGCGCCCTGGCCTCCTCTTCCGCCTCCGCTACCTTCTGCTCCAGCTCCTTTTGCTGCTGGTCCGATTTTCCCACCGTATACATGCCGATCATGGCCACAATCGCCAGAAGGCACAGGCTGAAAGCGACCGTGAGGGTCCTTCCGCCGGAAAAACCGCCCTTTTTCTTTCTCTTTACTGTCATAAGCTTCACCTCTATACTGTTTTCCACACAGATACTGGCCGGCTCCGCCGCCTGTTCTCCCGGTCGGCCGCCTGCCGCTATCTCTAGGATAGCCAGTTTAAGAGAAGCTTATACACGCCGCGTTTTTATAAAAATATTGCAGAATTTCCTGATATTGCTTTCCGTCCAGCGCCAGAAGATTCGCCTGGTACAGGCTCATTCCCAGGCCGTGGCCCAGCCCTTTGGTGGTGATTCGGACGCCTTCTTCCCACCGCTGCGCGCTAAAATTGCTGGAGTTCAAGCCGTAAAGGCTGCGGAACTCCTCGCCGCTTAAGGTCTCCCCGCCCAGGCGGACCTCCAGGGCATAGCCTGCTTCGTCCCTGGAATGGATCTCCGGCACCGTTTCAAGCTCAAGGGTCTGGATTTTCAGATATTCTGAAGCATGCAGATCGTCCGGGCATTCCACCGGGGTGAGCCAGGAATACAGCTCCCCAAGGGCTTCTCCGTCCCGGGTCCTGCCCGCGCTGACGGCGTGGTAGGGCACATCCTCCGGCAGTCCGGCGTCCCCGCCCAGGGACAGCACCTGTCCCGCCGTCCCTTCCGCCGCCTGCCCGCATTTCTCCTCATACTGCTCCCATTTTTCAAGGCCCCAGATCCGGATCTGCTCCTCCCTGCTGTAAAAGGAAAATCCCAGCTGCTCCAGATCCTCCTCCCTCACAGCCTGAGCCGCTTTCCCGGGCGTCCCGCTTCCATAATAGTCCATGGCCTGCCGCAGAAGATTGGTGCGGATCACCACGGCCTGGGCCTTCAGCGCTTCCTCCTCATACTGGACCGGCATCTGAGCAGGCAGAATTTCCGCCACCAGTGCCTCCAGATCCTGCTCCTGCGGCGGACTTTCTGTCCCGCTCATGCTCCCGGTCCGCAGCACAGCCGCCACATAGGGAAGCAGAATGAGAATGAGCAGCACCGAGATTCCTGTCTTTATTTTTTCCTTCATTCTACAGTCTATGAGGACAAAAAAAGAGATAGACGCATTTTTTACGCCTATCCCTTTCGTCCGGCCCGGCGGGCCGATTGTATTCTTTCTGCCGCCGCTTCTTTTACTGCTTAGGCAGGGTTACGGTCATCTTATCCAGATGCCAGATCTCATCCACATACTGCTGAATAGTCCGGTCAGAGGAGAACTTGCCGCTGCAGGCGGTGTTCCAGATGGCCTTCTGGGCCCAGCCCTTCTCGTCGCGGTACGCTTCCTCTACGCGCTTATGAGCCTCCGCGTAGGAGCGGAAATCCTTCAGGATGAAATAGGTATCCGCCCGATCGCTGCTCTTGGTGTTAAGCAGGGAATCATAGATATCCCGGAACAGCTCCGGATCCTGCGGAGAATAGTAGCCGTTGATGAGCTGCATCAGCACATGGCGGATATCCTGATCGCTGTTGAAGATATCCATCGGATTGTAGCCGCCGTTCTGCTCATAATTGATTACCTCGTCAGAGCTTAAGCCGAAGATAAAGGCGTTCTCCTCGCCCATCTCTTCCACCATCTCTACGGTCGCTCCGTCCATGGTGCCGATGGTCAGGGCGCCGTTCAGCATGAACTTCATGTTGCCAGTGCCGGAGGCCTCCTTGCTGGCGGTGGAAATCTGCTCGGACACGTCTGCCGCCGCGAAGATCAGCTCCGCGTTGGATACACGGTAGTCCTCGATAAATACCACCTTCAGCTTTCCGTTGATGGAGGCGTCGTTGTTGATCACATCTGCCACGGAGTTGATCAGCTTGATGGTCAGCTTCGCTCTGCGGTAGCCGGCTGCCGCCTTCGCGCCGAAGATAAAGGTTCTCGGATAGAAGGGCATATCCGGATGCTCCTTGATCTGGTTGTACAGATACATTACATGCAGGATGTTCAGCAGCTGGCGCTTGTACTCATGCAGACGCTTTACCTGCACGTCGAAGATGGAGCGCGGATCTACGGTGAGCCCGTTGTGCTCCAGGATGTATTTCGCCAGGCGCACCTTGTTCTGATACTTGATATTCATGAACTCCTGCTGGGCCTTCTCGTCGTCGGCGTAAATCTTCAGCTTCGCGATCTGGGACAGGTCGGTGATCCACTCGTCTCCGATGTGGGCCGTTACCCAGTCAGCCAGCAGCGGGTTGCCGTGAAGCAGGAAACGGCGCTGAGTGATGCCGTTGGTCTTGTTATTGAACTTCTCAGGCATCATCTGATAGAAGTCCTTCAGCTCCTGATGCTTCAGGATCTCGGTGTGCAGTCTCGCCACGCCGTTTACAGAGAAGCCGGCTACGATAGCCAGATGAGCCATCTTCACCTGTCCGTCATAGATGATGGCCATCTTGCGGATCTTCTCCTGATCGCCCGGATATTTCTTCTGGATCTCGATCACAAAGCGGCGGTTGATCTCCTCGATGATCTGGTATACACGGGGAAGCAGGCGGGAGAACAGCTCGATGGGCCACTTCTCCAGAGCCTCCGCCATAATGGTGTGATTCGTGTAGGCGCAGGTCTTCGTGGTCACCTCCCAGGCCTCATCCCACTCCAGGCCTTCCTCATCGATCAGGATGCGCATCAGCTCGGCTACCGCCACAGTCGGATGGGTATCGTTCAGCTGGAAGACGGCCTTCTCATAGAATTTACGGATATCGCTGTGGGTTCTCTTATAGCGGTCGATGGCTGCCTGTACGCTGGCGGAAATGAAGAAGTACTGCTGCTTTAAGCGCAGCTCCTTTCCGGACATGTGGTTGTCATTGGGATACAGAACATCCACCAGCAGCTTCGCCAGGTTCTCCTCCTCCACTGCCTTCTCATAATCTCCCTTGTCAAAGGCGTCCAGACGGAAGGTGTTCATCGCCTCCGCGTCCCAGATGCGTAAGGTATTTACCACATTGTTTCCATAGCCCACGATCGGCAGATCGTAGGGAATGGCGCGCACGCTCTGATAGCCCTTCTGCACGAAATGGGTCTTGCCCTTCTCGTCTACCTCCACGTCCACATAGCCGCCGAATTTGACGATCTTTGTGTACTCGGAACGGCGCAGCTCAAAGGGATTGCCGTCTTTGAGCCACTCGTCAGGAACCTCGATCTGATAGCCATCCTGAATCTTCTGCTTGAACATGCCATAGTGGTAGCGGATGCCGCAGCCGTACGCCGCGTATCCGAGAGTCGCCAGAGAATCCAGGAAGCAGGCAGCCAGTCTTCCCAGACCGCCGTTGCCAAGGGCAGCGTCCGGCTCCTGATCCTCGATCAGGTTCAGATCACAGCCCAGCTCCTGAAGCGCCTCCTTGACCTCATCGTAGAAGGTCAGGTTAATCAGGTTATTGCCCAGGGCGCGCCCCATCAGGAACTCCATGGACATATAGTACACAATCTTCGGATCCTGCTTCTTCATCTGCTCCTGAGTCGCCAGCCAGGCGTCGATGATGGCATCCTTGGTAGCCAGGGCCACCGCGTTGAAAATATGGCGCGGAGACGCCTCTTCGATGGTCTGCCGGTAAAGAGTCTTTACATTATAAATTACACTTCTCTTAAAGAGTTCCTTGTCAAAGGGCCTCTTACTCATAATGGTTTCCTCCTCGTTTCCTGTTTTGGGCCGGCCCGCAGGCCGCTGAAGTCTAAACACGCTCCACACCCAGGGTTACCTCTTCCCCGTTAATATTCCAGTCCTTCACATAGCCAGTCACATTGCCGAGCGTTACCCCGGCAGCCAGGACCTCCGACTGAATCTCTTCTTTATTGTCATTCAGAAGCTTTTCGATCTTCTCATTTCCCTTGCAGGAAACCGTGATCTTGTCGGTCACCTGGAAATCTGCTTCCTTGCGCATGGTCTGCACCTTGCTGATGATCTCGCGCACAAAGCCCTCCTCGATCAGCTCCGGCGTCAGCTTCGTATCCAGGACGACGGTGATCTCATTGTCCCCGTCGGACACGTAGCCCTCTGTCTGGGCCATGTCGATCAGCAGATCCTCCTCTGATAATACCACAGCGGTGCCGTTCACGTCAAACGTAAGATTTCCATTTTCTTTCAGCTCAGCAAAAGCGCTGTTGCCGTCCACGGACGCCAGGTACTCCCGGATGCCGTTCAGGAACTTGCCGTATTTCGGTCCCACGGTCTTTAACTGCGGCTTGAAGCTGTAGGTAGTGAACGCGCGCACGTCGTCGGTAAAGTCCACGGCCTTCACATTCAGCTCGTCGCGGATGATATCGCGGTAATACTCAGCCAGCACGTAGGGCGCCTTCACATACATCTGCGCGATGGGCTGGCGGTTCTTGATATTGGCCGCGTTCCGGCAGGCCCGGCCCATTACGACGATGCGCAGAACCTCGTCCATATTCTTCTCCAGCTCCAGGTCGATCCATTCCTTCTTTACCTCCGGGAAATCGCAGAGGTGGATGCTCTCGGGAGCGTCCTTGTCGATGCTGCGCACCAGGTTCTGGTAGATGTCCTCGGTCATGAAGGGAATCATGGGGGCCGCCGCCTTGCTGATGGTCACAAGGGAGGTGTACAGGGTCATATAGGCGTTGATCTTATCCTGCTCCATGCCCTTCGCCCAGAAGCGCTCGCGGCTGCGGCGCACATACCAGTTGCTCATGTCGTCCACGAACTCCTGCAGGGCTCTCGCCGCCTCGGGAATCTTATAGTTCTCCAGATCGCTGTCCACCTCGCCCACGACGGTGTTCAGCTTGGAGAGCAGCCATTTATCCATGACGCTTAAGGAGTCGTAGTTCAGCTCATACTTTGTGGCGTCGAAATTGTCAATGTTCGCGTACAGCACGAAGAAGGCATAGGTGTTCCAGAGGGTTCCCATGAACTTTCTCTGGCCCTCGGTCACTGCTTTGCCGTGGAAACGGTTCGGCAGCCAGGGCGCGCTGTTGATATAGAAATACCAGCGGATGGCGTCCGCGCCGTATTTCTCCAGGGCCTCGAAGGGATCCACCGCGTTGCCCTTGGACTTGCTCATCTTCTGTCCGTTCTCATCCTGTACATGGCCCAGCACGATGACGTTCTCGTAGCAGGCCTTATTGAAGAGCAGCGTGGACTCTGCCAGCAGGGAGTAGAACCAGCCTCTCGTCTGATCCACCGCCTCGGAGATGAACTGAGCAGGGAACTGCTTCTCGAACAGATCCTGGTTTTCAAAGGGATAGTGGTGCTGGGCAAAGGGCATGGCTCCGGAGTCGAACCAGCAGTCGATCACCTCCGGCACCCGGTGCATGGTGCCGCCGCACTCAGGACACTTCATTGTGATCTCGTCGATGTAGGGACGATGAAGCTCCACGGTCTTCGCCCTCTCGTCGCCGCTCAGCTCATAGAGCTCTTCGCGGCTTCCGATGGAATGCTGATGGCCGCAGCCCTCGCACTCCCACACATTCAGCGGAGTTCCCCAGTAGCGGTTGCGGCTGATGCCCCAGTCCTGGATATTCTCCAGCCAGTCGCCGAAGCGGCCCTTGCCGATGCTCTCCGGGATCCAGTTGATGGTGTTGTTATTGCGGATGAGGTCCTCCTTCACCGCCGTCATCTTGATGAACCAGGATTCCCGGGCGTAATAGATGAGCGGGGTGTCGCAGCGCCAGCAGAACGGGTAGTCATGCTCAAACTTCGGCGCGGAGAACAGCTTTCCTTCCTTATCCAGATCCTTTAAGATCTCCGGATCCGCCTTCTTCACGAAGAGTCCCGCGTACGGGGTCTCCTCGGTCATATCGCCCTTGCCGTCCACGAACTGCACGAAGGGCAGATCGTATTTTCTTCCCACACGGGCGTCGTCCTCACCGAAGGCCGGAGCGATGTGTACGATTCCGGTACCGTCGGACATGGATACGTAGCCGTCGCAGACTACATAGAAGCCCTTCTTGCGCTGGCTCTCCGCCTTTTTGCCGGCGCAGGCAAAGAGGGGCTCATACTCCTTATACTCCAGATCCTTTCCTACATATTTCTCCAGGATCTCATAGGCCGGCTTTCCTTCTTCCCCAAGGCCGCCCAGCACCTTGTCAAGCAGGGCCTCGGCCATATAATAGGTATAGCCGTCCGCCGCCTTCACCTTCACATAGGCGTCCTCCGGGTTCACGCAGAGGCCCACGTTGGAGGGCAGGGTCCAGGGCGTGGTGGTCCATGCCAGGAAATAAGCGTCCTCGCCCTTTACCTTAAAGCGGACGACCGCAGAGCGCTCCTTCACCGGCTTGTAGCCCTGGGCTACCTCATGGCTGGACAGGGGCGTCCCGCAGCGGGGGCAGTAAGGCACGATCTTAAAGCCCTTGTAGAGCAGTCCCTTTTTCCAGATTTCCTTTAAGGCCCACCACTCAGACTCGATATAGTCGTCGTGATAGGTCACGTAGGGGTGATCCATATCCGCCCAGAAGCCTACGGTGCCGGAGAAATCCTCCCACATGCCCTTGTACTTCCAGACGCTTTCCTTGCACTTGCGGATGAAGGGATCCAGACCGTACTCCTCGATCTGCTCCTTGCCGTCCAGACCCAGCTCCTTCTCCACCTCCAGCTCCACCGGAAGCCCGTGGGTGTCCCAGCCGGCCTTTCTCGGCACATAGTAGCCCTTCATGGTCCGGTAGCGGGGAATCATGTCCTTGATGACACGGGTCAGCACATGGCCGATATGGGGCTTTCCATTGGCCGTGGGCGGTCCGTCATAGAAGGTGTAGGTCGGGCCTTCCTTGCGGTGTTCCATACTTTTCTCAAAAATGTGGTTTTCTTTCCAGAAATGCTCCACGTTTTTTTCGCGGTCTACGAAATTCAGATTCGTCGATACCTTGTCGTACATAAATAGCCTCCTTCATGATAAAAAGGCTCCCGTCCTGTAACAGGACGGAAGCCTTAAGACTTTCGTTGTACCACCTTATTACAGCATGCTGCCACATGCGTCTCCCTGTAACGGTGGAAATCCGTCGGTACCTAAGAAGCCTGCCTCTCCAAAAAGCCTGCCCGTGGAGCTTCCCCACAGCCGGCCGGAAGCCGTCTTCCTTCAGCCCGCAGCTCGGAAGTGATTTTCGCAAAGACCGTACTCGCGCCAGGCTCCCACCGTCCCCGGCTCTCTTTGCCTTTCCAGGTCTTCCTACTCTCTTCGTCTTCGCCTTTTCTCTATCTGGCAGCTCTGCATCTGCCAAACGTCCCTAGTATACCCTGTTTTCGCGGGATTTGTCAACCTTCCGCTGCCTTTTTTCAGGGTTTTTCTTAAGGAAATATAAACATTTGCGATTTGCTCTTGCAGAGCCGGGAGAAATAGCATATACTTTGTTTGATAAATATTACAAAATTATTTCATACTGCGGGAAACCTTTTATTTACAGGGCTTTCTTTGCCTTCCCGCCTGTGAAATATGACATACACATACACCGGATTACAATTTCTGAAGGAGTTCGTAAAATGAGATTTTCACATAGATTTCTGACAGGCGCAGTCGTCCTGTCTATTCTTGGTACACTCTGTTTTCATCCCATCACCGCCGAAGCCAGGAGAATGACCGCAGCCGAGCAGGCCGCAGCGGAAGCCGCCGAGGCCGAGCGCCAGGCCGTCTACAATAAAGCCGTCGATTCCAATTCCATCGAAGGCTGGCCCCAGGGGCCGCAGATCTACGCCGAATCCGCCATCGTCATGGAGGCGGACACCGGAACCATCCTTTATAATAAGGATATGGATATGGTCAATTACCCGGCCAGCATCACCAAGATTATGACGGCCCTTGTGGCGCTGGATCACTGCGCCCTCGATGAGGTCGTCACCTATTCCTACTACGCGACCCATTCTATCGAGGCAGGCAGCAGCACCATCGGAACCACAGAAGGCGAAGAGCTGACTGTGGAAGAATCCCTCTACGCCCTGATGCTCGAATCGGCTAATGAGTGTGGCAACGGTCTGGCTGAGCATGTGGCCGGATCCATTGACGCTTTCGTAGAGCTGATGAACCAGAAGGCGGCGGAGCTTGGCTGTACCAATACGCATTTTACCAACCCTCATGGACTGCCCGACGAGAATCACTACACCTCGGCCCACGATATGGCGCTTATCATGCAGGCAGCCCTGCAGAATGAGGATTTTGTCCGTATTTCCAGCACAGACCGCTATCAGATGCGGGCCACAAATAAGGATGACGAGATCACCTACATGACCAATCATCACAAAATGATCGCGTCCTATCGGGGCGA
>CALWQJ010000028.1 GCA_944383645.1 uncultured Merdimonas sp. | reverse complement strand
AACAACGAATGTGTAAACCGGCCGCCGGGAAACGGCGGTCAAAAAATACGCTGGTACTCATGATTTACCGTGTACGATATCTCGATATTTGGTTATAGTGGTGACCTCCTTTAACTGTATTATTCACATCTACTGATGTGCCCTTACAGTATAAAGGAAATCTATGTAATAGAGCCTAATGTGGCTCTGAATTACCGGAATATGTGGCCCTCATTCTCCGGAATGGTGGCTCTCAAAGTCCGGACAGGTGGCTCAAAGAGCCCCGGAATAATCAGGCTGGCGGCTCCGCCGCATTCATTATCTGTCCGGAACGATGATTTCCCCTTTCCGGACAGTTGATTTCCAAAACACCGGACAGGCGCTTTCAGCGCACCGGTATATTCACGAAAATCTTGTCTCTTAGGCAGAATATGCCATATAATCATCAGAATCATACATGGAGATAGGGATACGCTGGGTAGAACTGACATGGGAAATATGGTATAATCAGGAAAGTAAATGCCAAATATGGAAAATCAGGCATACTAGCTGCAGATATTTATTATGTCAGAGGAGGGATTAATCCAAAAAATTGGTCGTTTTTCGCAAAAACAATTGATGAATCAAGGGAGACGAGGGGAAATGAAAAAGATTTACAAAAGAGTGCTGGCTGTTTTGCTTGCTTTGAGCATGGTATGTGCGCTGCCGGCAGATGTCCTGGCGGCTGAAGTACAGCAGACCGCCAGCGAAAAGGATGTAGAAGAGGGTATGGAGGATTCCGGAAACAAGGAGTCTGTCCAGCAAAACGAGAATACGGAAGAGACGGAGGAGACGGCTGGCGGTACAGAGGAAGAGGATAAGAAAGATGTCGTGGAAGATGCAGAGGACAATGCGGACGACGATCTTTCCGATGATGAAGAAGACAGCGGCGAGGTGGATTTAACGGAAGAGGCAGCAGAAGATCTTGTCACAGATATCTTTGGTGAACCGCTGGAGGAAGGTGTAAAGACGGACGAGGGATATCAGTATATCGTTCCGAATGATGCTCTGAATGGGTTAATTCAGGATATGGAGGATATGTACGCTGAGGAGACTGGAGAGATTCCGGAGGGTTCCGAAGGGAATGATCCGGCAAATGAGCTTTCGGAAGATTACGTGGATGACAGTAATGAACAGCTGTATCAGATCCTGGAAGAAATGAGTCTTGCAGACAGCGGTATTGCAGTATATTCTGAAGAAGATGTGAAGGTAGAGGTCGTGTTTGTCATTGATTCTACCGGTTCCATGAGCGGTGAGATTACGGCAGTAAAAAATAATGTGGCTGATTTTGCGCGGTATCTGTCTGAGAAAAACCTGAGTCTCAGGTTAGGGCTGATCGATTACAGAGATATTATTGCAGACGGAGCAGGTTCTACAGTGGTGCATTCGGCTGATTATTCTAACTGGATGAATGTTACACAGTTTATCACTGCTTTAACTGAAGTGAGAGCAGGCGGAGGAGGAGATTCAGACGAGACGCCGATTGACGCGCTGGCACATTTGACGGAGGGAACGATTCCGTGGAGTTCGGATGCCTACAAATTTGCTATCTTAATTACGGATGCCGGTTATAAAGAGAGTAACAACCATGGAATTGGCGGGATGGATGATATGATCACACGCCTTCAGAATGCGGATGTTCAGGTATCCACAATCACCCCCAGCAGCTATTACAGCGAATATGGGAATCTTGCAGGTTTGACAGGAGGGATCCAGGGAAATCTGAATGGCGATTTTTCTGAGATTCTCCGTGATTATGCAGAAGCAGTAGTAGGGGGAGCCCGTCCCACACAGGACTACAGTGTACGGATTACAGAGGAAACCACCGGGCTTCCGGTTCAGGGAGCTGTTATCGGCTGGAGCGATGGCTCTGCGTCGGCGACAGACAGAAATGGATTGACGGTCGTGACATCACGGAACAATCCGCTTCGTTCAGTATATATCAGTTGTGCAGGATACAATCCGGTAACTTTTGATGAGCTGGAACTGCTGGAAAATGGCTGTATCAATATTACCATGACCGTGAATGAGGCAGAAGCTGCGGAAGCGGAAGATGGAGTGCCTGTTCTGTCTGCGGCGATGTTTCAGAAACCCAAAGCCGGAAGCGGCAATGCTGAGGGGCCGTACATCGAAATCCTTGGAAAGCGGTTTAATCTGCTCAGCGCTCTTTCCTTTACTGTAGATATGGATCCTTTTGGCGATAAAGTGAATATCAGTCACAATAAGGAAGAAAAGAAATACGAAGTTATTATAGGAAAAGGATTCGAGGGAGCAAGCGAAGACAACAGAGGGTACTGGGAAGACAGCTATTCCCAGTTTAAAGCGCTGGCGAAGGATTTTGCCGGTAAATCTGGAAGAGATATTTACAACACATTTCGCTCTTTGAGGAAAATTGCGAAAAGTAAGGAAGATTTGCTTCTGCCTTTTGATTCCTATGTGGGAGGATATGCAGAAGCCAGTTATGCGTCCGGGGAGCTGAAGCTGGTAGAAGGAGGCATCGTCATCGGTGCTTCGCTGGAGTTGGAATCGCCGGCAGCCCCGCTGCCACCGGCGCCATATATCTTTTTTAAAGCATCCTTTACATGCGATGCAAAAGCCGGCTTTACACTGGTGTCTGTGGAAACGACAGGAAAGCTGAATATAGGACTCTCCAAGACAGAGATAGAAGTCAGTCCAAATGTAACGGGTACCGTTAATCTGGGCGTCGATAAACTGGCATCTGTCGGAGGAGGATTAAAAGGAGGAATTCAGGCAGGACTGGAAATTCCGTTTACACGTTTTTCGGATGCAGTTAATGTAAAGCTGAATGGCAGCTTTGTATTAGAATTGAAATTGCTGGGATTTAAGTTCTCCGGAGAGTTTCCGTTTGGAAGTCTGCAGATTTATCCGGGAGAAGAATCGCGTCAGTCTCTGCTGATGCAGGGAACTGCGGAAGATTTTGAGCTGATTTCCAGACCGGCTGGCGTGCAGAGTTTCAGAAGTACGAAGAATTCGGAATTTTTGTATCAAAAAGGAAATACCTATGCCGACAATGGCCCGCAGCTTGTCCGCATGAATGACGGCAGCTGGCTGATGGTATGGGTGGATGCCGCGCAGGATCGCAGTGATAATGACATGACGGCTCTTTATTATACAGTGAGCAGCGATGGAAGAAGCTGGTCTGAGCCTGTAATGGTAGACGACGACAGGACAGGAGATTTTATGCCTTCCCTTGCTCTGGCAGGAGATGGAACCCCTGTTCTTGTATGGCAGGACAGCATACAGGAATATGGAGACGCAGAACTGAATTTGGAAACCAGGGCAAAGAATATTATGATATCTGCAGCTGTATTTGATACGGAAGAGAAGACGTTCGGTGAGCCTGTATCGGTGACGTCAGAGGAGGATCAAAGCTGTGAGATGGCTCTGCAGCTTACAGCCGATGGCGATGGAGCTGCAGTGTACTGGCTGGAAAACTCAGAAAACAGCCTGCTTTTAGCTTCTGGAGAAAACAAGATTTTTGCAAGTGTCTGGGATCGGGAAGAAAATACCTGGAGTGAACCTCAGATGCTTGTTGATGGACTGGGAAATCTGACGAATTTCTCAGCTGGAGAAATTGGCGGACAGCCCTGTGTCGCATATTCTCTGGAAAATGAAGACGCGGTATATTATCGGAACCGGAACGGCAGTGTCTCTGAAAAAATCTATACGGTTGGTGTGTTGTCGAAAGCGGAGATTGAAAGCGGCCGCCTTTACTGGAGTGATGAATCGGGACTTTGTTCCTGGGACGGTTCCGGTAAGGTGGAAGAGAGCGAAAGCCTGGCTTCCACACTCTTTGATATCATTCAATATGGCGACACGAGAGTGGCGGCAGGCGTCCGCTCAGAAGGAATCACGAATGAGCTGTGGGTTTCTGTCTGCAGCGGCGGAGACTGGTCAGAACCGATACAATTGACTGAATACGGGATGTCCATTGACGCTTTTTCTCCGGTGCTGACGGAAGACGGTCTATATTGGGCGGCAGGAAGAACGGAAGTGGATGGCGGCAGTGCCTTTGGAGCCTCAGATCTGATTGTAGACAGCACGGTATTCCGGACAGATATAGTTGTTGAAGAGTCGGCTGTTATTTCGGAATTTGAGGATACCAGTGATGGAAAGAGAGATATTCTGATTGACATCAGCAATCAGGGGACGGCGGATGGAGAGAGTCTGAAAGCTTTATTTTTCCTGGGTGAAGATTTTGTCGGAGAATCTGCTCTCTATGTCGTGGATGAAGAGAATCCGGCAGAACCTCCTGCTGTAATGTCTGGAATCAAAGCTGGCGGGCAGCTTTTGGTTGTGGCCGAATATCAGCTTCCGGAAGAACAGAAGGAACATGTGCTGGAAATCAGAATTACGAGTCAGGATGGAAATACTGTACATGGAAGCGCGCATGTGACGATTCCTGCGCCCGCTGCTGATTTGACGGTGAATGATGTAAATGCTGTGCGCGTGTCAGACGGCGCAGTCATTACAGCAGTAGTTAAAAACGAGGGAGGGGCGGCAGCGGAAAATGTCGCGGCGACTCTCAGACAGGAAGATGTGGAAGGAACGCAGGCACAAGAGATCGGGACTTTGCAGCCGGGAGCGGAAAAAAAGGTTGAGTTTAAGATTGCGGGAGAAGCGCTCAGTGCGTCAGGTCCTTATGATTATAAGCGGTTTATTGTAGATGTAAAAACTGATTCGTATGAAGCGATGACAGGAAATAACAGCGGCGACGCATTGCTTGCCCCCATAGAAGTCGAAGGTATCCGCCTGACAGGAGAAAAGAATATTTCTCTGGCAGTGGGTGAGAGGCATGATTTCGCGTATGAAATTCTTCCTGCGGAAGCACCGGATAATACGGTGACCTGGATGAGTGATAATACGGCGCTGGCTACAGTGTATGACGGAGAAGTGCTGGCTCTTCAGCCGGGACAGGTTACGATTACTGTGCTTACTGCGAATGAAGATGGGGAACAGTTTACAGATTCTGCTGTTGTCACGATTTCAGGTGATTCGAACGTGGGAATCACGGGTCTTTTCATAGAAACGGATAAAATAGAAATACCTATTGGAAAGACGAGAGAAGTAGCAGCACAAATACAGCCCGAGAATGCGTCTAACAGAAATGTGAGCTGGACTGTGGACAATGAAAGCATATTACAACTGTCTCCGATAGGGACCGGAGAAAAGGTTCAGATTCTTGGTCTGGCAGAGGGGACGGCAACAGTTGTGGCACGTACAGAGGATGGAGGATATTCTGATTCTGTGGAAGTGAAAATTACGCAAGAGGTTCTCCCCGCAGTTTATTCGATTACAGTCCAGAATACTGAGCATGGGACGGTAACCAGCCAGCCGGCAGAAGCACAGGAGGGAGATACGGTGTCTCTTACGGTGTCTGCAGAATCTGGGTATGTGCTGAGCTCTCTTTCTGCCTTTGATGAAGCTGGAAACTCTTTGGAACTGACACAGACGGATGGCGGGTATACTTTTGTCATGCCATCGTCAAACGTTGTTGTCCATTCATCTTTCGAGGCTCAGAAGGAAGAGGAGAAGATTTATTATACACTCACCTTTGAGTCTGATGGCGGTACTGAAATTCAAGGACTAACGCAAGCGGCGGGTACTGTGGTTTCACTTGATGGATATCGTCCGGAAAAAACAGGATATACTTTTGAAGGCTGGTATCTGGAAGCGGATTTAACGACGAAAGCTGTCAGTGTAACGCTGAACAAGAATATTACAGTTTATGCAAAATGGAATAAAGCGGCATCGGAGAATGTGGGTACTGCTGATAGAGAAGAGGACGTCGCGGCGGGAGGCGGCGGAAACAATTCTTCAGGACAGTCTTCCGCAGTTCAGACCGCAGCTGCGGGCAATCCTGAAACGGGAGATGGCAGCCTGCTGGAATTTTGGGCTTTACTTGGAATTCTGGCAATAGTATCGGGCTGTGCAGCCATTATAGGAATAAATAGAAAAAAGAACAGATATTGATTTTAAAGATTCATTGAACTGTTCGATAAATTATTTCAAATAGAAGGAGCTGCTGCAAAATAGAAATTTTAATTTTCTATGGAGCAGCAGTTCCTTTTTCAGGTCCATGATTATGTAAGAACTTGTCTTCCCTGCGGCTTAACGGCAGAATGAAAATCCCCAGTAATTTCCATCCGTTTGAAAAGTATGGATGGTTATGATGGCGTAAGAAAACTCTTCTGCAAAGCTGTTGAAAAGTTTAAATTTGTACTTTTCAACATCGCCCCTTTCTGGTAAGATAAAGTTATCTGAATGAAAGCAGGAGGAAATTTATCTATGTGTGGAATTGTTGGTTTTGTAGGGAACCGGCAGGCGGCTCCTGTGCTGCTTGAGGGACTTTCGAAACTGGAATACAGAGGATACGACTCGGCGGGACTGGCAGTGCGGGACGGCGATGGACCGATTGAGATTGTGAAGGCAAAGGGACGTCTGAAAGTCCTGGAGGAGAAGACGAACGGAGGCCAGGCGCTGGCCGGAGACTGCGGCATTGGCCATACCCGCTGGGCGACCCATGGAGAGCCCTCGGAGGTGAATGCGCATCCTCACTGCAATGCAGACGCTTCGATTGTCGGGGTTCACAACGGTATTATAGAGAATTACCAGGAGCTGAAGCAGAAGCTGCTGAAGCATGGATATACCTTTTATTCCGGGACAGATACCGAAGTGGCGGTTAAGCTGGTGGACTATTATTACAAAAAATACCTGGGCACGCCGGTGGACGCCCTGAACCATGCGATGGTCCGTATCCGCGGTTCCTATGCGCTGGCGGTGATGTTTAAGGATTATCCGGAAGAGATTTACGTGGCCAGAAAGGACAGCCCGATGATTCTGGGCGTCGCTGACGGAGAGTCCTATATTGCTTCCGATGTGCCGGCGATTCTGAAGCATACGAGAAACGTCTACTATATCGGGAATCTGGAGCTGGGAAGGGTGCAGAAGGGAAAGATTACCTTCTATAACCTGGACGGCGATGAGATCGAGAAGGAGCTTGTGGAGATTAAGTGGGATGCGGAAGCGGCGGAGAAGGCTGGCTTTGAGCATTTTATGATAAAGGAGATTCACGAGCAGCCGAAAGCGGTACGGGATACCTTGAATTCTGTGATTCATGATGGAAAGATTGATTTGACGGACATTGGACTGAGTGAGGAGGATATCCGGGAAATCAGTCAGATTTATATGGTAGCCTGCGGCTCCGCCTATCACGTGGCGGTGTCAGCTCAGTACGTGTTGGAAGATCTGGCGAAAGTTCCGGTGCGTGTAGAGCTGGCGTCAGAGTTTCGGTACCGGAGTCTTCTGCTGGACAAAAAAGGCCTGGTGATCGTCATCAGTCAGTCCGGTGAGACAGCTGACAGTCTGGCGGCGCTCCGTAAGGCGAAGGAACTGGGCGTCCGGACGCTTTCTGTCGTCAATGTTGTGGGTTCTTCGATTGCCCGGGAATCTGATAATGTATTCTATACGCTGGCCGGGCCGGAGATTGCGGTGGCGACGACAAAGGCCTACAGCACGCAGCTGATTGCCTGCGATATTCTGGCGGTTCAGTTTGCGAAGGTCCGCGGGGAGATTGACGAAGCGCAGTACGCGAAGCTGATAGAAGAGCTGCTGGCGCTTCCTGATAAAATTGAGCGGGTGCTGCAGGATAAGGAGCGGATTCAGTGGTTTGCGGCCAAGCAGGCAGCCTCGAAGGATGTATTTTTCATCGGAAGGGGAATTGATTACGCGATTTCCATGGAAGGCAGTCTGAAGATGAAAGAAATCAGCTATATCCACTCAGAAGCTTATGCGGCCGGCGAGCTGAAGCATGGTACGATCAGCTTGGTTGAGGATGGTACGCTGGTGGTTGGTATTTTGACTCAGAGCAGCCTCTATGAGAAAACCGTGAGCAATCTGGTGGAATGCAAGAGCCGCGGCGCCTATCTGATGGGACTGACGACCTATGGTCATTACAACATTGAGGATACGGCAGATTTTGTGGTGTATATTCCGAAGACCGACGAACATTTCGCGGCTTCTCTTGCGGTGGTTCCCCTGCAGCTGCTGGGATACTATGTATCCCTGGCGAGAGGGCTGGATGTGGATAAGCCGAGAAATCTGGCCAAGAGCGTGACGGTAGAATAATATAAGGAGCGGGCATGGCAAAAGCTTTCCCGCCGGAGCGCCTCGGAAGAGAAGGGGCTCCGGCGGGATTTTATGTGCGGGCGGCTCTGTAAATTACGGGGTTTGGCAGGAATCCCAGGCGCGGGCGGTTCCCCGGATCAGCCCGGCTGCCGCCTCGGGCTGCAGCTGACTTTCCCGGTACACGAAGCCGATTTCCCGGGGCGGGATGGAAAAGGGAAGGGAAAGCTCCCGCAGCGTTCCGTTTTCCAGGTCCGGCAGAACGAATTCCCGGATGACGCCGGCGCATCCCAGACCGATGCGGGCGAAATCAATCAGCAGATCCATGGAGGTGGCCTCCAGAATGTTTTCCGGAAAGAGGCCGTTTTCCCGAAGATAAACGTCGAGATACTGGCGGGTCAGGTTCTCCCGGTCCAGGAGCATCAGGACGCCGTGCTCCAGAAGCGAAAGCGTGCCCGCAGATCCGGAGGCAAAAGGGCTGGCGCCGTCCTGTCCGGCGAAACGACAGAAATTGTCCAGATATTCCTTTGCGGCCACAAAGGTGTCCTGGATCTGCATGACGGGCGAGAAGGACAGGGAACCCAGCCTTTCCGGCTTTCCGGTAAGGCCCAGATCCAGCTCCCCCTCCTCCAGCATCTGCAGAGTGTGGCTGGTGGACTGGCAGGTGATGGTGACCCGGAGATGGGGGTGCAGCTTGACGAAATCCTTAAGGGAGGGCAGAAGGACGTATTTGCAGAGGGTGGAGCTGACCCCGATGCGCAGCTGCCCCATGCCCAGCTCGTGGCGCAGCCGCAGCTGGTTTTCCGCGCTCTCCAGGGTCTGAAGGGCGGATTTTACGTGGGAATACAGCAGTTCTCCGTCCTCGGTCAGCTGGACGCCCCGGGAGGAGCGGGTGAAAAGAGCGCAGCCCACAGACTGCTCCAGCTTCCTGACAGCCTTGCTGACGGCGGGCTGGCTGATAAAAAGCTCGTCCGCGGCCCGGGAGATATTCCCGGAACGGGCGACCGTGTAAAAAATCCGGTAGAGAGAAAGATTCTGATTCATGGAAGGCCTCCTGTCTTTTTAAGTTCTGCTTCCAGCTTCGCGCCGGAGGCTGTCTGCCAAAACTAACATAATCTATAATTATATTAAATATTCATAATATGTATTTTAATTATATCAACAGGTATGCTAAAATACAATCAGGAATTTTACAGAAAAAGGAGAGAAGAAGCATGGGAATGACAATGACGCAGAAGATTCTGGCGGCGCATGCAGGCCTTCCGGAGGTCAAGGCCGGACAGCTTATCGAGGCGCAGCTGGATCTGGTTCTGGGAAATGATATCACCACCCCGGTGGCCATCCGCGAGATGGGAAAGCTGAAAAAGCAGGAGGTCTTTGATAAGGATAAGATTGCCCTGGTGATGGATCATTTTATCCCCAACAAAGATATCAAGTCTGCGGAGAACTGTAAGTGCGTGCGGGAATTTGCCTGCCGCCAGGAGATCACCAATTATTTTGATGTGGGAGAGATGGGAATCGAGCACGCCCTGCTCCCGGAAAAAGGCCTGACAGTGGCCGGGGACTGCATCATCGGAGCGGACTCCCACACCTGTACCTACGGGGCGCTGGGCGCCTTCTCCACGGGCGTGGGCAGTACGGACATGGCGGCCGGCATGGCGACGGGCAAGGCCTGGTTCAAGGTTCCTTCCGCGATCCGGTTCAACCTGGTGGGCAAACCCTCCAAGTGGGTCAGCGGAAAAGACGTGATCCTGCACATCATAGGCATGATCGGCGTGGACGGAGCCCTGTATAAATCCATGGAGTTTACGGGAGAGGGCGTGGCGAACCTGTCCATGGACGACCGCTTTACGATTGCCAATATGGCCATCGAGGCCGGCGGAAAGAACGGCATCTTCCCGGTGGACGAGAAGGCAAAGGCTTATATGGCAGAGCATTCCAGCCGTCCCTATACGGTCTATGAGGCGGATCCGGACGCGGAGTACGACGCGGAGTACACGATTGACTTAAGCGCGTTGAAGTCCACCGTGGCCTTCCCGCACCTTCCGGAGAACACCCGGACCTTTGACGAGATTCCGGGCGGCATGGAGATCGATCAGGTGGTGATCGGCTCCTGCACGAACGGAAGGATGGATGATCTGCGGGCGGCCGCGGAAATTCTGAAGGGCAGAAAGGTGAAGAAGGGCCTGCGCTGCATCGTGATTCCCGGCACCCAGAAAATCTACATGGACGCCATGGAGGAAGGGCTTTTGAAGACCTTTATCGAGGCGGGCGCTGTGGTCAGCACGCCTACCTGCGGCCCCTGTCTGGGCGGCTATATGGGCATCCTGGCGGCGGGCGAGCGCTGCGTGTCCACCACGAACCGCAACTTTGTAGGACGTATGGGCCATGTGGATTCCGAGGTTTACCTGGCAAGCCCGGCGGTAGCCGCGGCCAGCGCTGTGACCGGACGGATTTCCCAGCCCTCAGAGCTTGGATTATAGGAGGGAAGACAGATGCAGGCAAAAGGAAGAGTTTTTAAATACGGCGACAATGTAGATACAGACGTAATCATCCCGGCCCGGTACCTGGCCATCGCGGATCCGAAGGAGCTGGCGGAGCACTGCATGGAGGATATCGACAAGGAGTTCGTACATAAGGTGCAGCCAGGCGACATCATGGTGGCGAATAAGAACTTTGGATGCGGATCCTCCCGGGAGCACGCGCCGCTGGTCATCAAGGTGTCCGGCGTTTCCTGCGTGATCGCGGAGACCTTCGCGCGCATCTTCTACCGCAACGCCATCAATATCGGCCTTCCGATTATCGAGTGCCCGGAGGCGGCGAAGGATATCCAGGACGGCGACGAGGTGGAAGTGGATTTCGACAGCGGGATCATCTACAACCGGACGACTGGAAAGCAGTATCAGGGCCAGGCGTTCCCGGAATTTATGCAGAAGATCATTAAAGCAGAGGGCCTGATTAACTACATCAACGAGCAGTAGAAATGAGCTGATTTTTAAATTGGGCTTTGGAACATGGGAAGTCCCGGCGGGCTGAAGGTGAAGGAGAAAAAGCAGGTCACAAGCAGGAGCAGGAGGGCGTAATTGGCCAGCAGAGGCAGATTGAACGCGGGGCAGCGCACCTCCAGGAAGCGGGAGGCAAGGAAGGTTATAAGGACGCTTAAGGCGAAAATCAGGATGTCTGCCGCCAGAAATTCCTTTCCAATGATGCCGGTATAGGTGAAAAAGGCTGCCAGAATGAAAAACATCCCCAAGATTACGCCAGCTACCCTGGCAGTCAGAAAGCGCCCGGAGGCTTTGAAGAGCACGATAATTTCAAAAAGCGTGTAGACCAGCACGGGAAAGAATAAAAGCTTCAGATGCTCCCAGACAGATTCGCTGACCGGGGCGAACAGGGCGACGAAAGGATTTTCCCCGCTCCATTCGTAGCAGAAGTGCAGCAGTGTGCCTGCGGTTATGGTAAAGAGAATCCCCGCAAGCAGGTTGGCTCCTTCCCTGATTTTCATATGAAAACCTCCTTCCAGTTTATAACGTGAAATATTACGAAAATATGACATATACTATATTGTATGTAACAAAAGTGAAATGATTATAGAAAATAAGAACTGGAAAAGGCCATAAAAAAGCCTGGCCGATGAAATTTATTTTTGGTTAATCTATCAGACATTATTCACGAAAAGGATAAAAAAGGAACTGATATACAAAAACTGTAACGAAATACGCGCTGGATGGTTGACGGACAAAGGAAAGCTTTTTATAATAAGCTCGTATGAACAGGTTAAGAGATTGTGCAATTGTGCTGGGATTGGCGGGCATGATTCTCATGGTGTCCGCCGATACGAAGGATGTAGAAGCAACTGGTAAAATCTCTTACAAAAGCGAAACCCTGCAGGAAGGTCTGTGTATGACAGCCGGGATCCGGACAGCGGAAGTCTCCGGGGAGGCCCTCACCCGTCTGCAGGCGGAGCAGGCGTCCCGGGCAGAGGAAGAGGAGCGCGGCCGGATGGCGCGGCAGGCACAGGAAGCTGCGGCAGCAAAAGAAAGGGCTGCGGCGGAGGACAGCGGCGTGGCGGAAACAGCGGAGGAAGCCGCCGCAGAGACGGGCCGCATTTATGAGGTATCCGAGGAGGATTACGACGCTTTGCTCCGCCTGGTGGAGGCGGAGGCGTCGGGGGAGGATATAAAGGGAAAGCTTCTGGTGGCCAACGTGGTGCTGAACCGGGTGAAAAGCGGCGCCTTTCCCGATACCATAAAGGAGGTTATCTATCAGCGCCAGAATGGAAGGGCGCAGTTTTCACCTGTAGCCACCGGGAAAATCGACCGGGTGGCCGTGTCAGAGGAGACGGTGGAGGCCGTGGAGCGGGCGCTCTGCGGGGAGGACGAATCGGCGGGCGCGCTGTATTTTGTGGCCCCGGCCTACGCGGACGCCGGGAACCATCAGTGGTTCCGGGACAATCTGACGCTTCTGTTCTCCTATGAGGGGCATGAATTTTACGCTTGACAGTCCCTGACATTTTTGATATCCTTAAACACAGATATCAGAGAAATGCGAAGACGAGGAAGAGTACGATTTTTCCGGAGCGCAGAGAGCTGCCGGCTGGTGTAAGGCAGCGGAAGGAAGAATGGGAACTGGCCTCAGAGCGGCTGTCCGAAATCGTTCTGCCTGTGACGGATTACGTCGGAGAACGGAAAGTAGGCGCAGACGGAGCCCGACCGTTACAGCGGGGAGGATATAAGGTCTGGAAGCACAGGGAATGCTTTGGATCCGTATCTGATGAGAGTACGAACCAGGTTCGTAAACCGGAGTGGTACCGCGTAAGAATGATGAGAAGGTGGTTTCGGAAGAAAGTCCTTCTTGAGTGTGAAATCTTTCGTCTCCGGCAGTCTATTTCAGGCTGCCGGAGATTTTTTATACCTAAAAGGATTTCCTGAGCAAAAAGGTTCTGGCGCAGGCATACCGCCCAGCTTTTCCGCATTTCTGTTATCGGACACACCGCAAGACAACAAAACGGAAAAAAGGAGAGAACAAGACCATGATGAATCACAGCAAGTACCGGAGACAGTATTATTTACCGCCTTATCCCTGCCTGAAATGGGCCCAGAAGGATTACGTGGACAAAGCGCCCGTGTGGTGCAGCGTAGATCTTCGCGACGGCAACCAGGCGCTGGTGGTGCCCATGACCCTGGAGCAGAAGATTGGCTTCTTCAAGCTTCTGTGCAAAGTGGGATTTAAGGAGATCGAGGTAGGTTTCCCGGCAGCGTCCGAGACAGAGTATACCTTTATCCGCACCCTGATTGAGCAGGATCTGATCCCCGACGATGTGACGATTCAGGTGCTGACCCAGGCCAGGGAGCATATCATCCGCAAGACCTTCGAGGCCCTGGAGGGCGTGAAGCAGGCCATCGTGCATGTGTACAATTCCACCTCTGTGGCCCAGAGAGAGCAGGTATTCCACAAGTCGAAGGAGGAGATCCTGAAGATTGCCGTGGAGGGAGCGGAGCTTCTGAAAAAACTGACCGAGGAGAGCGGCGGCAATTACCGCTTTGAATACAGCCCGGAGAGCTTCACCGGCACGGAGCCGGAGTACGCCCTGGAGGTCTGCAACGCGGTGCTCGACGTGTGGAAGCCCACGGCGGATAAAAAGGCGATCATCAACCTTCCGGTGACGGTCGAGCATTCCATGCCCCACGTATACGCCAGCCAGATTGAGTACATGTGCGAGAACCTGAAATACCGCGACAACGTCATCGTCTCCCTGCATCCCCACAACGACCGCGGCTGCGGCGTGGCGGACACCGAGATGGGCCTGCTGGCGGGAGCCGACCGCGTAGAGGGAACCCTCTTTGGAAATGGAGAGCGCACCGGCAACGTGGATGTGGTGACCCTGGCCATGAATATGTATTCCCAGGGCGTGGACCCGGAGCTGGATTTCGGCAATATGCCGGAGGTCTGCGAGGCCTATGAGAAATTCACAGGCATGAAGGTGGACGAGAGAAGCCCCTACGCGGGAGCGCTTGTATTCGCAGCCTTCTCCGGCTCCCATCAGGACGCCATCGCCAAAGGTATGCATTACCGGGTGGAGAACGATCCGGATCACTGGGATGTGCCCTATCTGCCGATTGACCCGACGGACGTAAGCCGCAACTACGACGCGGACGTGATCCGTATCAACAGCCAGTCCGGAAAGGGCGGCGTCGGCTACATTCTGGAGCACAACTTCGGCCTCAACCTGCCGCCGAAGATGCGCGAGGCCATGGGCTACGCGGCCAAGGACGAGTCCGATCACAAGAACAAGGAGCTGATGCCCGAGGAGATCTTCGAGCTCTTCAAGAAGAAATTCGAGGAGGTGCGGACGCCCTACCAGATTACCGAGGTGCACTTCAAGCAGGAGAACGGCGGCATCACCGCCGAGGTACATACCGACTGCCAGGGAAAGAAGGAGGTCACCTACGCGCCGGGCAACGGCCGCCTGAATTCCGTCAGCAACGCCCTCAAGAAATGCTTTGGTCTTCAGTACAATCTGGTGACCTATCAGGAGCACGCGCTGGAGGCCAGCTCCAGCTCCCGGGCTATCGCCTATGTGGGTATCCAGACCCCGGACGGAAAGCTCTACTGGGGCGCGGGCGTGGATTCCGATATCATCCGCGCATCCATCGACGCTCTGGTAACGGCGATCAATAATTCCGCCGCGGCATAAAAGAAAGAAACATCCGCAGCGTCCCGGCTGACAGGAGAGGGGTATCTCTGCCAGCCGGGGCGTCTTTTCAGATTTTCAGGGAAGGAGAAGTAAGTTTGAGAATAGCGCTGGCCCAGACAGAGCCTCTGTGGGAGGATAAAGAGGGAAATTTTAAGGCGGCCCTTACGTTTCTTGAAAGGGCCCGGGAGCAGAATGCAGATCTTGTCCTATTTCCGGAGATGAGCATGACAGGCTTTTCCATGCATCCGGAGAAAATCGGGGAGACCGGGGAAAATCCCCGCACCCTCTCTTTTTTCCGGGAGCAGGCGGAAAGATACGGTCTGTATATCGGCGTCGGCTATGTGGAACTCTGTGAGCCCAAATCCTTCAACCGGTACGCGGTCTTAAGCCCCAGGGGGGAGGTCCTGGCGGATTACCGGAAGATCCATCCCTTTACCTTCGGGACAGAATCGGTCCACTACGCGGGAGGGGAGGAGCTGGCCTTCTGCCAGGTAAAGGAGTTTACCCTGTCGCCGCTTATCTGTTATGATCTGCGCTTTCCGGAGCTTTTTGAGATCGCGTCGGAGAGGGCGGAGCTGATTGTGGTGCCTGCCAACTGGCCATCCGATCGGCGGGAGCATTTTATGACGCTTCTTCGGGCGCGGGCCATCGAGGATCAGTGCTATATCGCAGGCGTGAACCGGGTGGGCCGCGCCAGGACCTTAAGCTACAGCGGGGATTCCAGAATCGTGGATCCCTTTGGCCGTATCCTGGCGAAGGCCGGAGACGGGGAAGAGCTTATTTTTGCGGATCTCGATCTGGAGAGCCTGCGGCGGTACCGGAAGGAGTTCCCGGCCCGGACGGACCGGAAGCCGGCGCTTTATGAGAAACTTCGTCAAAGCTGCAGGATGTGACCGGTGTTATTGCGGATGAACTGTTCCGGGAAGGCGTCCTGGAGCAGCTCTTCGCCGCGGGTTCCGGTGCAGTGGGAGACCGCGATCTGGGAAAGCCCCAGTGTTCGGAAGGCCTCCGCAGTTTTCTGAAGCCGTTCTTCGCCTGCGTCCACCAGATGCGTCCCGCCGATGACTGCGTAGAGCGGGACGCCTGTCCGCTCAGCCGCGGTCTCCAGCATGTTTACGATGCCCGGATGGGCGCAGCCGGAGACAAGGACCAGCCCCTTTCCGGTCAGGAGCCCCAGGGCGATCTCGTCATGGAAATAGTCCGGCTGCAAGCTGCCGGCAGCTCCGAGATAGAAACGGGAATTCGGTTCCTCGAAGGGGCAGCTGCGCGCAAAGTTCTTGAAAAGCAAAATTTCAGGCGCCAGTCTGGTCACATCGGAGCCAAGCTCTGTCAGGCGGATCGGGTAAGGCGCGAAAATTTCCCGGGGGAAGGGATTTCCGTTGTACTGGAAAGAGCCTCCGGGAATTCTTTTGTATTTGGGCGTAAAGAAGCCTTCTCCCACATAGACGGGGACGTTCGCGGGCAGAAGCGGCAGCAGGCGCGCGAACCCGCCGCTGTGGTCATAATGGCCATGGCTTAAAACGACAGCGTCCAGTGTTGCCAGATCGACGCTCAGTTCCCTGGCGTTGTCCACGAAGGCGCCGGTCTGCCCCGTGTCGAAAAGCAGGCGTTTTCCTGCGAATTCTATGTAAAGAGAGAGGCCGTGCTCAAAGGCCAGGGCCCCTGCTTCGTCTGGCTGATTCTCGATCAGGGTGGTGATTTTCAGTGTCATGCGGATGCTCCTTTCTCCTGGAATATGACGGCTGATTTCAGTATAGCACAGAAACGAAGGGACAGAAAGAAATTCTGTGGACGGATTCGTCGGGGGTATGGTATAATGGCGACAGGCATTATACCTGGAATCCCCCGGAGGGGCCATGTCCGGAGGACATGGTATAATGCCGATAGATATTTTGAAAATTTGGAAAAAAGGGGACGAAATACATGGACTTACGATACAGAAGTACGAGAGATTCCTCTGTGCGGGCGACGGCTTCCCAGGCGATCCTGAAAGGACTGTCCGCTGACGGAGGATTGTTTGTTCCGGACAGCATCCCGGCGCTCGACGTAGATCTTGACGAGCTGGCGAAGATGGACTACCAGGAGACGGCCTACGCGGTAATGAGCCGTTTCCTGACGGATTTTACAGAGGAAGAGCTGAAGGACTGCATCCGGCGGGCCTATGACGAGAAATTCGATACGCCGGAGATCGCGCCGCTGTCGAAGGCGGACGGGGCCTATTATCTGGAGCTTTATCACGGCGCGACCATTGCCTTCAAGGATATGGCGCTGTCGATTCTGCCCCATCTGATGACAGCTTCCGCAAAGAAAAACCAGGTAAAAAATGAGATTGTGATTCTGACGGCTACCTCCGGCGATACGGGAAAGGCGGCCCTGGCAGGCTTCGCGGACGTGCCTGGCACCCGCATCGTGGTATTTTACCCGAAAAACGGCGTAAGCCCCATCCAGGAAAAGCAGATGGTGACCCAGAAGGGAGCCAATGTGAAGGTCATCGGCATCCATGGCAATTTTGACGACGCTCAGAGCGGCGTAAAGGCGATCTTTGGGGATCGGGAGCTGGAGCGTGAGATGGCGGGGGCCGGTTTCCAGTTTTCCTCCGCGAACTCTATCAATATCGGCCGTCTGGTGCCGCAGATTGTGTATTATGTATACGCGTATGGGAAGCTTTACGCCAACGGCGAGATAGAAAAGGGCGAGAAAATTAATATCGTGGTGCCCACCGGGAATTTCGGAAATATTCTGGCGGCCTATTACGCGAAGCAGATGGGGCTTCCGGTGGCGAAGCTTATCTGCGCGTCCAATGAAAATAAGGTGCTGTTTGATTTCTTCCAGACGGGCAGCTATGACAGGAACCGGGAGTTCATCCTTACCAGCTCTCCCTCCATGGACATTCTGATTTCCAGCAACCTGGAGCGCCTGATTTACCGGATTGCCGGAGAGGACGACCGGGCGGACGCGGAGTTTATGAAAAACCTGGCGGAAAAGGGCGTGTACGAGATTACGCCGGCCATGCGGGAGAAGCTTGCCGACTTCTACGGCAATTTCGCCACGGAGGAGGAGACGGCCCGGACGATTCGGGATCTTTATGAGAAGACGGGCTACGTGATTGACCCCCATACGGCCGTGGCTTCCTGCGTGTATGGAAAGTATAAGGCGGATACGGCAGACGGGACGAAGACGGTGATTGCTTCCACAGCCAGCCCCTACAAATTCACCCGCAGCGTGATGAACGCCATCGGGGAGAGCTGTGAGGGGAAGGACGATTTTGAGCTGGCGGACGCGCTTTCCCGGCTTTCCGGGACGGAGCTTCCGAAGGCGGTAGAGGAAATCCGCACAGCGCCCGTGCTCCACGACACGGTAGTGGAGATTCCCGAGATGAAGGCTGCGGTAAAAGAATTTCTGGGAATGTAAGGAGGAACATACATCATGGATAATAGTATCTGGAGCGTATTGGACATTATTTTTGTGGGAGCAGGTATTTATGTCCTGTACGGCTGGTTGATGCTTCGGATCAAGGGCGAGATTGTAACGACTTCAATTCTTTTTAGTAAGGATGTGGAGCTGCGCAAGTGTAAGGATCTGGAGGGATATAAGGCTTATATCGCTCCCCGGATGCTGGTCTTTGGAATCGCGGCGATTCTCTATGGCGCGGCAGGTCTGGTCAATACCTATGTGGCGCCGCTGCCTGGGGCCGTCTATGGCGCTGTTATGGCTCTGTTTCTGGCGGTGCTGATTTGGTACGCAATTGCGACCCGCAAGGGAGTACAGAAATTCTGGTAGTCCCCCTGTAAAGCTGGCGCCGGTGTGCCAAGGCGTATTGTCCCTGGTACGCCGGCGCTTCCCTGAATAAGAGATAGCCGGCGTTGCGGGGAGACTTCAGAGGAACAGGAAACAGGCAGAAGGGAGGAAGTGCTTATGAAATGGGTTTTTCGGCTTCTGGGCGGATGCCTGGTCTTTTGCGGCGCAACCGGATCGCAGCGCGTGTGGGAAAGAGGCGCTGCTGCGGCGCTGTCAGGAATGTGGGGCCTTGCTGATGCTGGATTTGGGAAGCGGGTACTATAAAAATCTGCTGACCGATGAGCTCTATAAGCTCGCTGTGGGAGTGACCTGGCCTGGCAGCGCGGACGACGCGGCCACATACGGGAAACTGTGCTGGGAAAAAACCGCATCGCTTCCGTCCGCGGCGATTCGGGAAGACGCTGAATAGGAACACGGGCAGAGAGCGGCGGCTGTACCGGTACAAAACAGCAGACGTTAAGAGGAGGCAGTCCCATGCAGGCTTCCGGGCTTTTTCAAAGCCCGGGCCTGCGGGAACTGCCTCCTTCCTGCGCTGCCGGAACTGTAAGAACAGCTTACCGGTCTGAAAGTTTTACGTATGCCTGCTTTTCCACCACGCTCTTGTAAGCCGGACGGATAATCTTTCCGTTGTTCGCCAGCTCTTCGATGCGGTGGGCGCTCCAGCCGACGATACGCGCCATGGCGAAGATCGGCGTGTACAGCTCCAGGGGAAGATCCAGCATGCTGTAAACAAAGCCGCTGTAGAAGTCCACGTTGGCGCTGACGCCCTTGTAGATCTTGCGCTCGTCTCCAATGATCTTCGGAGCCAGCTGCTCTACCATGGAGTAAAGGGCGAACTCATCTTCCCGTCCCTTTTCCTTGGACAGGCGCTCTACGAAGGATTTGAAAATATTCGCGCGCGGGTCAGACAGAGAGTAGACCGCGTGGCCCATACCGTAGATGAGGCCTGCGTAGTCGAAGGCTTCCTTATGGAGAAGCGCCCGCAGATAGGAGCCGACCTCGTCCTCATCCTTCCAGTCCTTCACTTTCTCCTTCATATCCTCGAACATGCGCACGACCTTGATGTTCGCTCCGCCGTGACGCGGTCCCTTTAAGGAGCCCAGAGAAGCGGCCACGGAAGAATAGGTGTCCGTGCCGGAAGAGGAGACCACATGGGTCGTGAAGGAGGAGTTGTTTCCTCCGCCGTGCTCCATGTGCAGCACCAGAGCGATATCCAGAACTTTGGCCTCGAAATCCGTGTAGGAGCTGTCGGGACGGAGGGTGTAGAGAATGTTCTCCGCAGTGGAAAGCTCCGGGTGGGGCTGGTGGATGTACAGGCTCTTTCCGTCATGGTAATGGCTGTAGGCCTGGTAGCCGTAGACGGAAAGCATCGGGAACAGGGCGATGAGCTGCAGGGACTGGCGCAGCACGTTCGGGATGGAGATGTCGTCGCCCCGGTCATCATAGGAATAGAGGGTCAGGACGCTGCGGGCCAGGGTATTCATCATATCCTTGCTGGGCGCCTTCATGATAATATCCCGCACAAAATGGGTCGGGAGCGTGCGGTAGGATCCCAGAAGAGCGGAAAAGTCCGCAAGCTCCTTTTTGTCCGGCAGGCGGCCAAAGAGCAGCAGATAGGTGATCTCCTCAAAGCCGAAGCGCTTTTCGGATACGAAGCCCTTTACAAGCTCTTCGATGTCCAGTCCGCGGTAGTAGAGCTTTCCTTCACAGGGGATTTGCTTCCCGTCCACGGTCTTGTAAGCCTCGACCTCGCCGATTTCGGTAAGGCCGGCCAGAACACCCTTGCCGTTGATATCGCGCAGCCCGCGCTTTACGTCATATTTCGGATACAGCTCCGGATTGATCTGGCTGGCCGCCTCGCTCATCTTGGCAAGCTCTAAAATTTCGGGGGTGATGTCAGAGTATGAATTCATCTGCATAGGCAAAATCTCCTTTCGTTTCTGATATATAAATTCATTTTTTCAGGGGATTACTGAAAAAGAATTTAGACGTTCGTGATACTTTTGGAACAAGCTGGAATTATTATAGCACGAAATTGCAGAAAAAAGAATATAAAAAGTAAAAATTCATAGTAATTTAATAATTTAACAGCAATTTGCCTTAAAAACACTGAAAATAAGCGGCTTTGCGGCACTCGTCTCTTTGTACATTTCCGGCGTTATTTGTTCTTATTTTTTTAACATTTGCTGGCTTGACTTTTTTTTCACAAGATGGGATAATATAGGGCGAGGCAAAAGCGGGCCACTGGCCTGAAGCACATTATACTATAAAGAAAGAGGTCAAGTGAAACATGGGAAAAATTGATTTAACCAAGTATGGTATCACGGGAACCACGGAGATTGTACGCAATCCTTCTTATGAGCAGCTGTTCGAGGAGGAGACAAAGCCCGGCCTGGAAGGCTATGAGAAGGGTCAGGTCAGCGAGCTCGGCGCAGTAAACGTAATGACTGGTATCTACACCGGACGTTCCCCCAAAGACAAATTTATCGTAATGGATGAGAATTCCAAGGACACTGTATGGTGGACTTCTGACGAGTATAAGAACGACAACCATCCGGCTACCCAGGAAGCATGGGACGCGGCCAAGGAGATCGCTCTGAAGGAGCTCTCCGACAAGAAGCTGTACGTGGTAGACGCTTTCTGCGGCGCCAACAAGGACACCCGCATGGCGATCCGCTTCATCATGGAGGTGGCATGGCAGGCCCACTTCGTGAAGAACATGTTCATCCGTCCGACCGCCGAGGAGCTGGAGACCTTTGAGCCGGATTTCGTTGTTTACAACGCTTCCAAGGCAAAGGTAGAGAACTACAAGGAGCTGGGCTTCAATTCTGAGACCGCAGTTGTGTTCAACATCACCAGCCGCGAGCAGGTTATCCTGAACACCTGGTACGGCGGAGAGATGAAGAAGGGTATGTTCTCCATGATGAACTACTATCTGCCGCTGAAGGGCATCGCTTCCATGCACTGCTCCGCGAACACAGATATGAACGGTGAGAACACCGCTATCTTCTTCGGACTTTCCGGAACAGGAAAGACCACCCTGTCCACAGACCCGAAGCGTCTGCTGATCGGCGACGACGAGCACGGCTGGGATGACAACGGAGTGTTCAACTTCGAGGGCGGCTGCTACGCGAAGGTTATCAACCTGGACAAGGAGTCCGAGCCGGATATCTACAACGCCATCAAGAGAAACGCTCTTCTGGAGAACGTGACCCTGGATGAGAACGGAAAGATCGATTTCGCTGACAAGAGCGTAACCGAGAACACCCGTGTATCCTACCCGATCGACCACATCGAGAAGATCGTACGCCCGGTATCCGCAGCTCCGGCAGCGAAGAATGTCATCTTCCTGTCCGCTGACGCATTCGGCGTACTTCCGCCGGTATCTGTCCTGACTCCGGAGCAGACCGAGTACTACTTCCTGTCCGGCTTCACAGCAAAGCTCGCCGGAACTGAGCGCGGAATCACCGAGCCGACCCCGACCTTCTCCGCATGCTTCGGCCAGGCGTTCCTGGAGCTGCATCCGACCAAGTACGCAGAGGAGCTCGTGAAGAGAATGAAAGCCAGCGGAGCGAAGGCTTACCTGGTAAATACCGGCTGGAACGGAACCGGAAAGCGTATCTCCATCAAGGATACCCGTGGAATCATCGACGCGATCCTGAACGGAGACATCCTGAACGCTCCGACCAAGACTCTGCCGTACTTCAACGTAGAGATCCCGACCGAGCTGCCGGGCGTAGATCCCGCTATCCTGGATCCGCGCGACACCTATGCTGACGCTTCCGAGTGGGAGACCAAGGCAAAGGATCTGGCTGGCCGCTTCATCAAGAACTTCGCGAAGTACGAGAGCAACGAGGCTGGCAAGGCGCTTGTATCCGCAGGCCCGCAGCTGTAATAATCTAAAACCTAAAAGGGTGTGGATTTTTCCGAAATCACGGAAGATTTCGCTTTTCGCCACACAGCCGCATAGCGGCTGTGTGGTTTCTTTTTGCGCGTAGGCAATGAGACATGCAGAATCTTCGGAAAGGATCCGCTTTCCCAGGCTGCATGTCTCATATCTAATGCAGAATCTTCGGAAAGGACGTTTGCGCAAAAGAGGTACTTGCTATGAACGATACATTTATGAAAGAAAAACCCATATTCGGCCTGGTGCTGTCCATGTCGCTTCCCATGGTTCTCTCCATGCTGGTGAGCTCCCTCTACAATATCGTGGACAGCTATTTTGTGGCCAAAATCAGTGAGGACGCCATGACAGCCTTGTCCCTGGTCTATCCGGTTCAGAACCTGATCAACGCGGTGACCATTGGCTTTGGCATCGGAATCAACGCGGTCATCGCCTATTATCTGGGGGCGCAGGATCGAAGCTGCGCCGATCGGGCGGCGGCTCTGGGGGTCTTCTGGAACCTGGCGCACGGCGTGATCCTGACGGCGGCCAGCATCGCCGTCATGCCCTTTTTCCTGCGGCTTTTTTCTTCGGATGAGGGGATCGTGGATTACGCGCTGCGCTATTCCAGGATCGCCTTTTCCTTTGCGGTGGTGATTGCGCTGGGGATGACTTATGAGAAAATCTTTCAGGCGGCCGGGCGCATGCGTTCTGCCATGATCAGCACACTGGCCGGCTGTATCACGAATATCATTCTGGATCCGGTGCTGATTTTTGGGATCGGACCGGCCCCGGAGCTTGGAATCGAGGGAGCGGCCCTGGCCACGGGAATCGGGCAGACAGTGACGCTGGCGCTTTATCTGGCCATCTGTGTCATCCGGCCGCTGCCTGTGCGGATCAGGCTGAAGTCCCTGTTTTCTGACGGGGCTTCAGACAAAACAGTTTTCCAGGATGAAATTACGGGAAAGCTGTACGCGGTGGGAATACCGGCCTGCCTGAATCTGGCGCTGCCTTCGATTCTGATTTCCGCGTTGAACGGGATTCTGGCTGTGTTTTCCGAGAGCTATGTCCTGGTGCTGGGGGTCTATTATAAGCTGCAGACCTTCCTCTATCTGACGGCCAACGGCATCGTACAGGGAATCCGCCCGCTGGTGGGATATAATTACGGGGCGGGCGAGCATGGAAGGGTGAAAAAGATTTTTCAGACCGCCCTTTCCATGTCTGCGGTCATCATGGTCTTCGGAACGGTTATCTGCTTCCTGGTTCCGGAGCGGCTGTTCGCCCTGTTTACGACGAATGCGGAGACGATCCGCATGGGAGGGACGGCCCTTCGCATCATCAGCCTGGGCTTTCTGGTTTCCTCGGTCTCCATCACGGCGGGCGGGGCGCTGGAAGGACTGGGAAAAGGAGTGCCGTCGCTTTTGATTTCCCTGCTGCGTTATCTGGTGCTGATCATTCCTGCGGCCTTTCTCTTAAGCCGCTTCCTGGGAGCGGAGGGGGTCTGGCATGCCTTCTGGGTGACAGAGTGGATCGCGGCTTTCGCCGCCTTTTTGATTTATCATAAAGAGTCTTGCGCCTGTGTGCAGAAAAAGGTAGAATAAAACTGTTCGCAGCTGCGAAAACAGGCTCCGATAAAAATTTCAGACAGAAAAATCCCTGGGAAGCTGCGCAGTGTGTCCTGTGCGGCTCCCCAGGGATTTTTTCAGCTCATCAGGAAATTCAGGCTTCCGGCGGGATTTTCCGTCCCCTTTTCCAGAAGGGAAATCAGGCCCCGGATGGTCTCCTCCGACTCCTCCGGGCCGGAAGAGTCGGAGTCATTCAGCTTCACAGTAAGCACAATCAGGGCGATCTCCGCCAGGGCGGCGGGATAGTCGAAGCGGATCTGGCCCATATCGATGCCCTGGCGGATGATTTCCGCCAGCACCGGCTTCATTTCGGAAATCAGATGCTTCATGTATTTCTGCCGTATGAAGGCATCCTCCTTGGCGTCGGGAAGGGCCGTCCCCTTCTGGGCGTGGAAGGCCGACGTGGAATTCCGGCAGGCCTGAAAGATCATGGCCATACGGGTAAAGGGGGAGATGTCCGTCTGCCGGGCCAGATTCTTGGCCGTCTCCAGCGGCTTTTCATAATTTCGTTCCACCAGGGCGTCCACGATGGAATCCTTGGAGGGAAAGTAGTAATAGATGCTTCCCTTCCCGATACCTGCCGTCTGGGCGATCTCGCTGACGGAGATGTTCTGTATATTCTTGTTTTCCAGAAGAGCCTGGAGCGCGTCCAGGATCTGTTCCTGTTTCGTCTGATTCTGCAAGTCTTTCACCTCTTCCGTGTGTCTGCGGTTTCGTCGTTATTCTAAAATTCCAGAGTCCGTTTTACAGATATTCAGTATAACACGGCCTGTTTCCATTCACAACCGGAAAAATAGACAGAAAAAACCGGAAAATCCCGTTTCATTTTGGGAAAAGGGTGAATTGACCGATGGTCGAAAAAATGATAATGTATCCCTGTAATCAAATCGACTAACGGTCGAAAAATGAAGAAGAGAATAAAGAGAGGGATAAGAATGACGTACGCGGATTTTTTGCAGAGATAAAGGGCCGTTTTATGGCTGCGGATGTGAGTGATAT